>JBMOFP010000098.1:0-23890 GCA_049318805.1 Bradymonadia bacterium | reverse complement strand
CGCGTGGGCGAGCCGTCCGAACCCGCGTCGTTCACTGCGTGACGCCGTCGGCCTGTTTCTCGCGCTCCTCAGCGGCTCGGGCGGCGTTGAACTTCGTGAGTTCCTCCCGACTGCGGAACACCTTCGCCTCCTTCTCCTGGTTGCGCGCGAGCTTCTGGTCCTTCTCGCGGAAGCGCGCCTCTTGCTTGAAGCGCTGCTCCACCTTGCGGCCGCGCACGAGCTGCTTCTCGTTCTGCTCGCCGCGAAGCTTCACGGTCTCCTCTTGCGCACCCGCCCGGCCGTCGTTCCACTGGTCGCGCTGCGCCAAGGCGAACTTCTGCTGGGCCTCACGCTGCTGGGCGTCCAGCTTCTGCTTCTCTTCGGCGACCTTCCTTCGGAGGAAGTTGGCCTTCTCGTCGGCCTCGCGATGCCGCGCCGACAGCTTCTCTTGCTCCTCGCTCAGACGGGCGTCGAGCTTGATGCGCTGCTCGCCCTGCAGGCCAGCGCGTTCCTTTCGGCTCTCCTCGCGCCGAGCGTCGAGCTTGACGCGCTGCTCGAGGTTGCGACTTGCGCGTTTGTCCTGCGCTTCGGCTTGCCGTGCCTGGACCTCGCTCTCCTTGTGCGTGCGCTCGTCCGCGCGCTGGTTGCGGCGCTCCGCACTCAGGAGCTGCTTGGCCTTACGCTCGCGGCTGCGCTTGACGTACAGCTCGGCGCGACGCTCTCGGAGCGCCGCGATCTCCTCGCGGGTGTCGACGCCGTCCTCGTAGTCGACCTTGCCGAGCGCGTCCGCCTCACGCAGCGAGAACTCTGCCTCCTGGTCCCACTCGTCGAGGAGCGAGAGGAACTCGTCCTCGGTCAACGGATCGCGCAGCGGGTCTCCGCCCTGCTTGACCTGGCGCTCGACGGCCTGGTCGTCGCCGCGCTCCTCTGGACTGGCGTCGTCGTCGACCGGTGGGTCGAGCGGCGGAGCGACGTCGAGCTCGCCCAGGTCTTCTTCGAAGCCGGGCGCCTCGGGATCTTGGGGCACCTCATTCCGAGCCTGCGCGCGGACGAGCCCCGGCGCGACCGCGAGCGCCGCGGCGGCGAGCGCCGCGGTGCGCAGGACACCACGGCGGTCGAGACCCGCAGACGCGACGGGCGGCGAAAGGCGACCGTCGACGAGGCCGGCGTCTGCGAGCTGGTCGGCGATCTGCCACACGAGCGCGCGAGCGACGCTCGGGTCCACCGCTCGAGCCACGGCCCACAGCCCGTCGACCGCAGTTTGACCGTCACAGGCCGCCCAAACCGCGGCCGCGACCGGTGAAAGGAAGTGGGTTTCGGCCGTGTTCGGACTGGAGACCTGTACGCCGCCGTCGACGGGCGTCGTCACTTGGTCCAAGCGTCGTCGAATGTGCATGGGCCCTCGTTTCGTGGGTTCTCGCGACTCTCTGCTCTGAGGTTTGTGAGGAGACACAGCTCGTTTTGCATCGAAAAACGACGACCTGGGGTCGGTCGAACTCGACGAGCTGCGCGGGCTCGCGGGGTGTCGTCACCCGGACGCCGAAAAAGGTCCATGGATGGACTTTTCAGCGTCCTGCTGACTCAGAACACGCAGAAGTTCGTGCCCGGCTGGTCGTTGCAGGTCTGGCCCAGGTCTTCACGACAGTCGGCGATCGACTGGCAGTTGCAGAGGCCCTGGTAACACGTCCAATCCGGGCCGTTCACTCGACACTGCGCATTCCCCGCGCATCGACACGTGGCGCCCTGGAAGAGCACGAAGACACACTCGCGGCCGCCACAGTCGAGGCCGCACCCGCCGCAGTGCCGGCCATCGTCGAAGAGGTCCACACACTCGGCGCCGCAACAGCGGAGCGCACCGTCGGGTCCGCAGGCGCTGTTCTCGAGCCGCGCGACGTGCACGCACGCGGCGGCCGCGTCGCAGACGTCGAACGTGCACTCGTTGCCGTCGTCGGCGCACGGCGCGTCGATGCGCGCCGTATGTGCGCAGGCGCCCAGCGCGTCGCAGCGGTCCTCCGTGCACGCGTTGCCGTCGTCGACGCAGGGCACGCCGGCCGTTGGCGGGTGCACGCAGACCCCGGAGGCGTCGCAAACGTCGGCCGTACACGCATTGCCGTCGTCCTCGCACGGCGCGTCCACCCGTGGCACGTGGACACATCCGCCGCGGCCGTCGCAGGCGTCGAGGGTGCACCCGTTCCCGTCGTCTTCACAGTCGGCGCCCGCCTCGACCGGCACCTCGTCGCAGGCCCGGGTCCCGGTGCAGGTCCGCCGCATACACGCATCGTCCTCGCAGACGACGGGCCGGCCCCGACACCCATCGTCGTGGCACCGGTCGTCGAAGGTGCAGGCATCGCCGTCGTCGCAGGGTTGACCGCGTGGACAGGCCTCCGCGTCCGCTTCGGAGAGCGCGAGGTCGTCCTCCAGCACCCCGTCGGTGCCTTCGGGGACGTCTCCCCCGGCCCCGACATCCCGAGACGGCGTCGGCGCTGCGCCGCCGGCCCCCGCCTCGGCTCCGGACGGCGGGCCGATGTCGCGTTCGGACGCCGCGTCGAATCGCAGGGGCGCGTCCACGTCGATCACGGACTGACACGCTGCGGCCAGCGCCAGCGGGGCAAGCCCGAGCGGCGAGATGCGTCTCATCGGGGCCATCGTGCGCGTCGCGCACCCGAGGAAACAAGCGCATCAGGGGGCGCCCGCCCCGGGCGTCCCGTCAGGCGCTGACGAGCACCCGGCTCTGCGCGGCCGGGTCGTTCGCCACGGCCCCGCCCTTCTGGTTGTAGGCGGTGCGGCGACTCTCGACCGCCGTCGCCTCGATCTCGACGGAGAACTGAGCGCGGCGCGCGCGCTCGTAGACCCCGCCCGGCGAAGACTTCGAGGGATCGAGGCCCTGCGCGACAAAACGAGAGAAGCCGTCGCGCACCCGAACCGCGGTGTCCGCCAGCTCGGCCTGGGTCTCCTCGGGCAGCTCCCCGAAGAGCGCCTTCGCCTCGGCGAAGCCCTGGTCCACCGCCTTCTGCATGAGGTCGACGAACTTCTGGCGGCCGGCCTCGTTGTCACCGAAGGCCGCGCGGGTCTCGCTGGCCGCAAAACCCGAGAGCGCGAAGTCGACGATGCGGCCGGCGGTGCGCTCCGGGGTAAAGGCCACGCGCAGCTTCTCCAGCAGGTCACCCGGGCTGGGCGAGAGGCCCGCCGGGTCGAGGGCCGCGTCCCCCTCGGTCGGCGGTGTGCCTTCCGGGGGCGAGGGCGGCGGCTCCGGCCGCTGAGCTTCGACGTCGAAGAGGTCCGCAAGCGCTCGCACCGAGAGGGTCGCCGTGCGGGTCTCTTCGCGCTCGACGCCCGTGCTGCTCGTGGTCCGGATCGCCTGGCTGACGCGCATCTCCAGGGAGACGAGCGCGCGGGCGAGCGGCGTCTCGTTCTGACGTGACGCCGCGCCGGTGGAGGCCAGCTCGGAGGCGGAGCGCGCGCCGGCCGAGCCGCTCGTCTCGGACTTCGACGGGCGGCCCTTCTCGGCCACGCGTGTGACGACGGGGCGGTTGTCGAGTCCTGGGCGAATCGGGGCGGTCATCGGCTTCTCCCTCGTGTCTCCCATCCAATCGGGGCTATCCGGATCATCGACCGGATTGCCGCCGACTCCAGAAAATCATGGAGGCACCGGGCCGATTTTGCACCTCCGCCGCGAGGTCAGTGCTTCTGCGACTCGAGCCAGCGCTCCGCGTCGATGGCGGCCGCGCAGCCCATTCCAGCCGCCGTCACGGCCTGCCGGTAGATCGGATCCGCCACGTCTCCGGCCGCGAAGACGCCCTCCACGTTCGTATAGGTCGAGGGCGAGCGCACGTTGAGGTAGCCCACGTCGTTCATGTCGAGCTGACCCTTGAACAGGTCGGTGTTCGGCTTGTGCCCGATGGCGCTGAAGTAGCCGCCCACGGGCAGCAGCCGCTCGGCCCCGGTGAGCACGTCTCGAAGGCGAACCCCCGTGACGGTTTTCTCGTCGCCCACGACCTCGAGGGGGACCGTGTTCCAGTGGAACTCGATCTTCTCGTTCTTCAGCGCGCGCTCCTGCATGATCTTGCTGGCGCGCAGCGTGTCGCGGCGATGGAGCACGTGCACGCGGGTCGCGAAGCGGGTGAGGAAGGTCGCCTCCTCCATCGCCGTGTCGCCGCCCCCGACGATGGCGAGCTCCTGGCCCTTGAAGAAGAAGCCGTCACAGGTGGCGCAGGCGCTCACGCCGTGCCCCATGTACTTTTCCTCGCCGGGGATGCCGAGGTACTTCGCGGTGGCCCCCGTGCAAATGATCACGGCGTCGGCCGTGTGCGCGGTGCCGTCTCCGAGCCAAAGGCGGAACGGCCGCTCCGAGAAGTCGACCTTCTCGACGGTGTCGTAGTGGACCTGCAGCCCGAACCGAACGGCCTGCTGCTCGAAGACCGTCATCATCTCGGGACCCTGAATCCCGTGGACGAAGCCGGGGTAGTTTTCGACCTCGGTCGTGGTCGTGAGCTGGCCGCCCGGCTGACTACCGGTGACCATGAAGGGGCTCAGGTTGGCGCGCGCGGCGTAGAGGCCCGCGGTGTACCCCGCGGGACCCGAACCGACGATGAAGACGTGGTGGTGTTGGGTCTCTGACATGGGGCCTGCGTAGCACAGCACATCCAGACGCGCCAAGCGGTCGACGCGCGGGACGACGCGCTCAGAAGCCGATGGCGGCGACCACCTGGCAGACCACGAAGGCCGAGAGCACCAGCCACTCGGTCACGCTCGCTCTTGAAGGGGAGGGTGCATTCATCATCGTCCCCCATCGGACCCCGGCGGTCGGGACTTGATTGCATTCCGCAATCGTTCGCCTGCACCGGGTCCTACGAGACCCGTGCAGAGCGCTACGCCCGCGGCGATGAGCACGCCCGCGAAGACCGTGTGGCCCTCGGGCACGCGCCCGAGCACCCACCAGGCGCCCGTGGCCGTGACGATCGGCTGCACATAGATATAGATGGCGACGATGGAGCTGTCGGCGCGAGCGAGGGCGTAGGCGTTGAGCGCGTAGGTGCCGACCGTGGCGCCGACGATGATGAAGACGAGCGACAGCCAGGTGAAGGGTTCGAAGGCCTCGAAGGGGGCGTCGACCAGCGCGGGACCCGTGAGGGGCAGCGCCTCCAGCGCGCCGAAGGCGAACGCCCAGGTGACCATGGCCGCACCGCCGATGCGTGTCGCCAGGGGGCGCGCGAGCACCAGGTAGCCGGCGTAGCAGGCGGTGTTGGCGATGATGGCCAGGTTCCCGACGACGGCCCGGTCGGAGAGGTCGAAGCCGTCCGTTCGCGCAAGCAGCAGGGCGCCGGACAGCGCTACCACGACCCCGGCGAGCCGCGAGCGCGACGGGTGCTCACGGCCGAGCGCCCACGCCAAGAGCAGCGTCAGCGCGGGGATGAGCAGCGTCAGCAGCGCGGCATTGATGGGGCCCGCGCGCTGGAGCCCTTCCGCGAAGAGGAGCTGGTTCGAGGCGATGCCCAGGAACCCGATCACGGCCAGCAGGCCCCAGGGTCGGCGCCCGTCCGCGTCGGCGGCGGGCAGCGCCGGTCGGAAGAGCAGAAACAGGAGCGGCGTCGCGACCAGAGTCCGTACGCCGATCAACGCCTGGGGCGACAGGTGCTCGAGCACCACGGTCCCGAACACGGGCCACAGGCCGAAGAGCACCTGGACGACGACCAGGGCGAGGTGGACACGGAGCGGCATCGCGCGGCGTCATGGCACGGTCGACGGCTTTGAACAATGTCCGTCAGTCGTCGGCGGTGCAGGTGTACCGGTGCAGCATGCGGTCCCCCTGGGCGCGGGCGTCCTCGGACACCGTGAAGAGCGTGTCTCCGTTGGGTCCGTAGCCGATGGCCTCGCCCTGAAACTCGGCCTCGGCGGGGGTGAGCGACACCGCGAGCGCGAGGTCGAGGCGGTCGAGGCCGCCCTCCGGGTCGAGGAAGTACTCGAAGACGCCCCCATAGGTGCGCACCGCGAGCCGCCGCCCCAGCGGGTGCAGACTCGCCCCGGTGACGAGCCGCGCGCCGGCCACCACGGGCCCGGGCACACGCAAATCGGCGACGCGCACGAGCTCGACGGAGATACCGTCTGCCAGGGGCCCCGGGTGGCGGTGCACCGAGGCGGTCTCACCTTCGGCCTTCTCGACCAGGTAGAAGGTCGAGCCGTCGTGTGCGACGACCAGCGCCTCGCAGTTTCGCGGCGCGCCCGGCCACCGCACGGGCAGGCGCAGGACCGGGCCGGAGGTCTGCGGCGGGTACTCGCGCTCCGGATCGAGCTCCGGTTCGGGCACCACGTACACGACGACCTCGGGCCGGTCCAACCGGTTGTTGCCGACGTCGGCGATCCACAGACAGTCCCCCGGCTGATGCGGACACGGCGCCGATGCGGCGTCCTCGAAGTCACGCGCCATCACGTCGAGCAAGAAGTACCGGGCGATCCGCGCGCCGTCGGTGCGCAGCGCAAAGAGGCGTGAAGAGTCCCCGGAGTCGTTGTGGGACCAAAGGATGCGCGGATCTCGCCGCGACCCCACGAGGCCCGAAGCCTCTCGCAGGTCCGGGTCCCCCAGCGCACCCGCATCCTGCGGGCGCCCCCACGGCCGAGCGCACTCCACCGGCGCGGGCCGGCTCGGAGGTGCGGCCGGCCCGTCCCCCGAGGGTCCGGTGTCGTCGATGGCCGCCACGTCGGGCGGCCGACCCTGGTCGACGGGCGGCGGCGCCGCGTCGGCAACGGGTGTCGCGTCCATGGGCGTCGGGGTGGCGTCCGGTGGTTCCGGGGCGTCCGGTTCGGCCCGCAACACGTCGACGGCGCGGCCCGCGTCGACCGCGCGGCCCGCGTCGGCGGCCACGGTCGACCGTTCCGTGGACTCCGCCGAACAGCCCACCAAAATGGACAGCGCGCCGACCCTCCAAAACGCTCTCATCTTCATCGCGGGGAGCGTCGCGCAGAACCGCCTTCGATTGCGAGCAACGGGAGAGTGGCCTCACGCGTCGATCCAGTTCGACCGATTGGTTGTGCATCCGCTGGGCGTGTTACTTTTCAGGTCCATCATCGGAGAGCTTCTGTATGCGCAATGTCCTTTTTGAGCCCCTCGTGGCTCTTGCCCTGATGGGCCTTCTCACCTCGGCCTGCGACGAGGACTCGGCCGGTGGCCAGAAGCTCGCGGGCGATACGGGCACCGGGGTCTTGCCCGACGCCGAAGGTGAGGTCGATGACGGGGTCGCGGACGCGAGCACCGAAGCGCCCGATGCCGAGGTCGAGCCCTCCGCGGACGCGACCGAGCTGCCGGGGGACGCCGAGGTCGAGACCGACCTCGACCCCTCGGGGGAGAAGGACGTCAGCATCGAGGAGGACGCGGCGCCCGTCGAGGACGCCGAGCTGCCCCCCGATGTGCCGCCGCCCCCGCCGGACCTCGACGGCGACGGATTCGACGCCACGGTCGACTGCGACGACGAGAACGACGAGGTCTATCCCGGCGCACCCGAGGTCGAGAACGGCATCGACGACGACTGCGACGGCTACACGGACGAGATCGCGGTCTGCAACGACGGGGTCGCGGCGTACGGCACGATTCAGGGGGCCGTGGATGGCGCGCCCCTCGGCGCGGTCGTGGAGATCTGCCCCGGCATTTGGCAGGAGAACGTGCGCATGACGCGCGCGATGACCTTGCGCGGCGGCGGTGAGAATCGGGACGACGTCGTGATCGACGGCGGGGGTCTCGGCGCGACGATCGTCATCGCGGGCGGCGAGGTCGACGAGATCGCGCTGAACAACCTGCAGATTCGCGGCGGCCAATCCAATGAGGGCGGCGGCGTGCGCTGCGAGTCGGGCCTGCTGATGATGACCGGCACCCGCGTCACGGCGAACGCGGCGACCCACGGCGCCGGCGTCTTCGTGCGCAATTGTCAGATTCTGATCAGCGCCAACGACATCGACGCGAACACTGCGACGGAGAACGGCGGCGGCGTCCACCTGGCCTCGGCCCGCGGCGAGGTGGGGGACAATCGTATCTTCGAGAACATCGCGCGTCGCGGCGGCGGCGTCGCGGTCAACGAGGGCGAGGCGGTGGTGCGTGGCAACGAGATCCGCGCCAACCGCGCCACGGACGCGGACCTCCCGGGCACGGCCCTCGGCGGCGGCATCTGGCACAACAGCAACGCGCTGCTGGACGGCAACACGATCTCGGAGAACGACTCCGACTTCAACGGCGGCGGCCTGTGGGTCACGGACAACCGCAGCGGCACCATCTCGAACAATACGTTCGAGGGGAACCACTGCTACGGCGACGGCGGCGGCATCTACCTGAGCCGCAGCGCCCAGGGCGTCTTCGAGGGCAACCGCGTGCTGCGCAACCGCGCCGACGACGACGGCGGCGGCCTGCGGGTGTTCACGAGCCGCGCGATTGTGCGGAACAACGAGTTCATCGGGAACGAGGCGGCCGACGACGGCGGTGGCGTAAAGGTCTCCCACAACCAAAGCCTGATCGAGGACAACGTCGTCGAGGAGAACTCCGCGGGCGACAAAGGCGGCGGCATCGAGCTCGACAACGACCACTCCCTCGTCCAGCGGGTCGTGATCCGAAACAACTTCGCGGCTTACGGCGGCGGCATCCACTGCTCGACCGCCCACCAGGGCCACCTGATCTTCGACACCCGTATCGAGGGGAACATCGCGGCCCAGTGCGGCGGCGGCGCGTACTTCAACGACGAGGCCTACCCGCTCGAGACCTTCCGCGCCGAGTTCATCAACAACTCCGCAGCGCGCGGCGGTGCCTTGTGCGCGCTGAACATGGCGAACTACACGTTCACGAACAGCCTCTTCGTCGGCAACCGGGCGGACCAGACCGGCGGCGCGATTCACTCCGAGAACTCGAACGCCGTCTTCGACTACACGACCATCGTCGACAGCGCCGCCGAGGACGGCTCGGCCTTGTACCTGCTGGGCGGCCGGTTCACGGGGTCCAGCAACATCGTGTACCGCAGCCAGTTCGGCGCCGCGATCTCGACGAGCGGCGCCTCGGTTTCGTGGCAGTACAGCAACGTCTTCGACAGCGACAACGTGCCCTTCAACGGCATGCCGGACCCGACCGGCGACGCCGGCAATCTGGCGGACGAGCCGAACTTCGCCGATCCGGACCAGCGCGACTATCACCTCGTCGCGCCGAGCGTGTGCATCGACGCGGGGGATCCCGGCCGGCTCGACCGAGACGGCTCGCGCTCCGACATGGGGGCCTACGGCGGCCCGGAGGCACCCTGAAGATGACACACGGCGGTCGGTCTTTCGCGGCGCTCGTGGCGCTGACGTTCGCGGCTTGCGGCGGCGGAGGCGGTGGCGACGACGGCGCGAGCCCACCCGCGGGGGGCACCGCACCGAACGCGGACGGCGGGCCTCCGGCCGGCGGTGAGAGCGCGGGCGGGACCCTCGGTGGCGGCCAGCCCGGCGGCGGCGGGACCGGGGGCGCCCCGACCGGCGGCGGACTGCCGGACGCCAGCCCCGTGGGTGGCACACCCGACGCCGACGAAGGCGGGCTCCCCGGTGGCGTCATCCCCGACGCCGGTGCGGGTGGAGCGCCCACGGTCGACGCGGGCCCCGCGGTCGACGCGACCCCGCCGCCCCCGCGCCAGGACGACGAAGGGCTCGTGATCAACGAGTTCATGGCCAGCAATCAATACTCGCTCTTCGACGAGGACGAGATCACGCCGGACTGGCTCGAGCTCTACAACGGCACCGACCACGCGCTCGACCTCGGCGGTTACATCTTCACGACCGACCCCGAGCGGCTCGATCCCGACCTGGCCGACGCGCTGCAGGACGGTCTGACCATCGAGGCCGGGGGGCATCTGGTTCTGCGCTTCGACCCCGGCGCCCCCAGGGCCCCGGACCGCGTGGCACTCAACCTCGAGAAGTCCGGCGGCACCATCACGTTGCTTCGCCCCGACGGGACCGAGGTGGAGTCTCTCGACTACTTCGCCCAGACCGCGGACTTGAGCGCGGCCCGCACGCCGGACGGTTCGAACGTCTGGAACATCGTGTGGGAGATCAGCCCCGGCGCACCGAACCCGGAGATGCGTGGTCGGCCCAGCAACGTCGTGCCGGCGGCGGACGGCGTCGCGAACAAGTACCTCTTCGACGTGCTCCCCGAGTTTCGTTTCACGGTTTCAGAGGCGAACCTCGAGTCGCTCCGCGTGGCCCCTCGGGAGTACGTCGAGGCCGACCTGACGTTCCAGGGCCGCACAATCAGAGGGGTCGGCGTGCGCCTGAAGGGCCAGAACTCGTTCTTGCCCATCGACCGGAAGCCCTCGCTCAAGGTGAAAATCGACTACACCGAGGGCGGCGCGCTCTTCATGGGGCTCGACACCATCACCCTCAACAACATGTCGGGCGATCCGACGCTCGTACACGAGGTCATGGGCTACTGGATGGCCCGAAGCGCGGGGCTCTTCGCCTCACGCGCCGGCAGCGCGCTCGTGTACATCAACGACGCGTTCTACGGCGTCTACAGCAACATCGAGACCGTGGACAAACGGTTCCTCAGTCGTTGGTTCGCGGACACCACCGGCTCGTTGTACGAGTCTTTCGATGTCGACTTCCGCCCGAACCTGGTGGCGCTGGAGTGCGACGAAGTGAACGATCCGCCGGCGCACGGCTGCTACGAGCTCGAAGCCGGGGAGCCCGACAAGACCGCGCTCATCGCGCTCGCCGACGCCCTGACGCGCCCCGGACCCGAGGCCATCGAGGCGGCCTCGCAGTTCGTCGACTTCGACCAGTTCCACCTCTACTGGGGGGTGTGCGGCACGATCGGCCAGTTCGACTCGTTCCCCTACTCGAACCCCGGCGACGACTACTACATCTACGTGGAGCCCGAGTCGCAGCGGATCACCTTCATGCCTTGGGGCATGGACGAGACCTACCCGGGGCGACCCGGGCGCAATATCGAGGGCGTCAGCTCCATGCTCACGCAGCGCTGCCTCGAGGACGAGAACTGCACCCGGGGCTGGCGCCTCGCGCTGTGGAGTATGTTGGACCTGGCTCGGGACCTCGACGCGCCGGCGGAGATGGACGCCCGCGTCGCGCTCATCGAGCCGTGGATTGACCAGGACATGCGCAAGCCGCCCTCGACCGCGCAGGTCGAGGCTGCGCAGCGCGCGATGCGCGACTTCATCGTGCATCGTCAAGACGACGTGGAGCGCATGGTGCCGCGGCCTTGAGGGCCGCCGAGGGAGGGTGTGAAATGCGCAAGTGCGCATGGCTGGTCGGGCTGCTGCTGGCGGCGTGCGGAGGCGCGGGGGGCGACTCCACAGGCTCGCAGGGCGGCTCCGCACCGGAGAACGACGCGGCCCCTGGCGGCGAAGCGGGGGGCGCTCCGTCGCCGGACTCGGGCCCCGCGCCCGGCGGGTCGCGCACCGACGCGGCCCCGGAAGGCGGCTCAATGGGCGGGGTGCCCGTCGGCGGCGATCGCCCCGATGCCGCGACCGGGGGCGCGCAGCCGCCGGACGACCAGGGTGTGCCTACGGACGGTCCCCAGGCCGGAGGCGCCCAGGGCGGCGCCGACGTGCCCGACATGGCCGTCGCGCCTCCGAACCCCGAGGACATCCGCCTCAACGAGATCGACTGCCACGGCAAGGAGTGGATCGAGCTCATCAACCTCACGGATGCGCCCATCGACCTCGCGGGGTGGACGCTGAGCGACACGGTCTCGGAAGAGCCTGATCCGACGGACCTGTACGTCCTGCCCGAGAACTCGGTCGTGGAGCCCGGGCAGTTCTTCATCGTCTACGAAGGTGACGTCGACGAGCAGCTGGAGGGCTTCGAGTTCGGCATCGCCTGCGGGGGCGACGAGGTTCGTTTGCTTCGCCCCGATGGCAGCCTGGCCGACGAAACCGAGGTCCCCGGCCGCGAGGGCCTGCCCGTCACCTGGGGGCGCCTGCCCGACGGGACCGGCGAGTGGATCCCCACCGAGCCCACCGAGGGCAATCGCAACCGCCCCGGGGTCGATCCCGGGCCGATCCTCTTCGACCCGGTGGGTGCGGGTGTGCCGGTCTTCCACCTGACGGTCACCCCGGACGACATCGGGGCGCTCACGCGGGACCCGCGCACGACGGTTCAGGCCGAGATGCAGTTCGAGCGTGTCGGTGAAGCGCCCACGGAACCGATCTTCGTGGGCGTGCACCTCAAGGGCCGCATCGGGAGCTTCCGACCGCTCAGCGGCAAGTCGGGCTTCAAGGTCGACATCAACTGGGTCGACGGCACGCAGCGCTTCCTGGGTCTCAAGGAGCTCACCTTCAACAACCTCGTCCAGGACCGCTCGGCCATGAGCCAATGGATGTCCTACGAGATCTTCCGCGCGATGGACGTGTGTGTCCCCCGCATGGGCTACGCGCGGGTGATCCTCAACGGCACCGACTACGGCCTCTACGCCCATGTGGAGAACTACGACGACCTGCTCTTCAGCCGGTGCTTCGACAGCACGGGGCATGTGTACGAGGGCCGCTACGGCGAGGACATCCGCGTCGACCTCTTGAATCGCCTCGAGCTCAAAGAGGGCGATCCCCTCGACCGCGCGGACATGGAGGCGATCATCGGCGCGCTCGACAATCCCCCTGAGGGTGGGCTCTACGCCACGCGCGAGGGTCAGGCGCTCTTCGACTGGGATCGCATTCTGTCGACCATCGCGACCGAACAGTTCATCGGGCACTGGGATGGCTACGCACCCACGCGAAACAACTGGCTCATGCACGTCACACGCAATGGTCGCCTCTCCTTGCAGCCGTGGGGCACGGACCAATGCTTCGAGCGCAACCTCGACCTCTACTCCGGCCAGGGTCGCCTGCTGCAGTACTGCATGACGGACGTGCCTTGCCGAAACGCCTACGAGGTCCGACTGGGTCGCGTCCTCGACGCGATCGAGGGTCTGGACCTGGAGAACCGCGCGCGCGAGGTCTTCGACGTCATCGCGCCCGAGGTCGATACGGACTCTCGGGACGCGACCAACCTCGCGTCGGTGCAGCGCGGCTTCGAGAGCCACCTCACGTTCCTTCGGAATCGAGTCGCCGCCATCAGTGAGGCGTTGGAGTGTGTGCTCGGTGAGAACGCCGATCCGGACGGCGACGGCTATCGGTGTGATACGGACTGCGCGCCCGACGATCCCGAGATCAACCCCGGCGCCGTCGACACCTGCCGCGACGGCATCGACCAGGACTGCTCTGGGGAGGCGGACGACGACGCGGGCTGCCCCGACTGCGAGACATTTGTCCGCGACGAACACCGCTACCTGGTGTGCACGACCCCCCGGAACTGGCAGAACGCGCAGGCGCACTGCCAGGCATTCGGCTCCAACCTGGCCGCCCCGGACTCGTTGGCCGAGGTCGAGTGGCTCATGAGCAAGGCGCGGCCTGTACGCAACCAGGACTACTGGATTGGGCTGAACGACCGCGACCGTGAGCAGTACATGGAGTTCCTGAACGGCGCGGGATTCCCTGGGCCCGACATTCCGTGGAACGCGGGCGAACCGGACAACGCCGGCGATGAGGACTGTGTCTTCGTGCGAGGCCAGGACGGTCGTCTGAGCGACCTGAACTGCCTGCGCCAGAAGGGTGTGCTCTGCGAGGACCTGTGCGACTTCATCGGGGACGCCGACCGCGACGGCGCCAATCGCTGCGGGGCCGACTGCGACGACAACGACAACACACGTTTCCCCGGCGCCCCCGAGGTCTGCGGCGACGGGGTGGACCAGGACTGTGACGAGCAGGTCGACGAAGGCGAGAACTGCGACTGCCGTGAGGTCTTCCGGGGGGCGCACCGCTATCGCATCTGCGGCACCCCGCGTTCTCAAGCCGACGCTCGTCAGGTGTGCCAGGCCCAGGGCAGCGACCTCGTCGTCTTCAACTCGGCCGGAGAGGCCGTGTGGGTGGCCGCTCAGGTCGCGGCGCTGCGCGAGATGAACGTCTGGGTCGGCCTCGCGGACCGCTTCGCGCTGGACGAGTTCTCGTGGGTCAACGGAGACGTCCTCGACTTCGCGACCTGGCGCGTCCCGTTCTGGGCGCAGGGCCAGCCCGACTCCGGCGGTGCCGACGACTGTGTCGTCGCGCTCGGCGCGGACGCGGGGCGTCTGGACGACCGCGGCTGCGACCAGGTGCACGGGGTCGTCTGCGAGGACACCTGCGCGCGCCGCATCGACCTGGACTTCGACGGGTACCCGGCCTGCGGCAACGACTGCGATGACGGTGACCCGAACACGCACCCGGGCGCGATGGACGTCTGCGGCGACCGCGTGGACCAGGACTGCGACGGCGCCGTCGACGAGGGGTGTCGGTAAGGGCGGTGGTGCCGGCGCGGCCTGCTACTCGACGAGGACCGAATCGAAGCGGTTCGACAAGTTCGTGTAGCCGGGCGCCGCGAAGGTCTCGTAGTTCGGGGCCCAGAGACCCGCGAGGGCGACGACGCCGGACGTGGAGCTGACGCACAGCTCGGCGAAGCAGACATCCTCGCACGGCTGCGCCGTGGGGCCCGGGCCCTCACCGAGGCACACCACGACCTCGGGCGGGGCGCCGGTTCGAGCGCGAAGGACCCACACGTAGCGACCGTCCAACCGGCGTTGCTCCGGCACGGTCTTGACCGTGGCCGAGTAGGGGGTCTCTTCGTCGAGCTCAGCCGCGAGCTCGGCGTCGTCCAGAGCGGCGTCGAGCAGGTGGAGTCCCTTGTCCGAGAGCGCGACGGCGCTCGGCGCCAGGGGGTGCGTCGCCTTGCCCGCGCCGCTCCCGAGCGTCCAGGTCAGGCGCGCCGCGCGACCACGCCCGACCTTGCGCACCGCCTCGACGGCGACGAGCAGTCGCTGCCCGTCCTGGCCTTCCAAAAGGGCGGTCCGTCCCGGCTGGAAGAACCACTCGAAGGGGTGCGGACCCACCTCGGTCGCCACCACGGCGGGCGCCTTGGCGCGATCCGCGGAAGGTTGATGCGGGGGACCACCGCAGCCTGCCGCGACCGCTGCCGCAAGCAGAGCGATCTGCGCCCCGTTCATCCGCGGAGCCCGACAAAGATGTGGGCCGCCCCAAAAGCGAGTCGGTGCACCTCGGTCTCCTTGAAGCCTGCGGCGTTCATCAGCTCACAGAAGGCCACGGGCGGGGGAAACGCTTCAATGGAGGTCTGCAGATATCTGTACTCACGCGCGCCCGAGATGAACGCCCCGAGGCGCGGCACGATGTGATGCACGTGCAGCCGCGCGAAAACGTTGTCCGGCTCGGCCAACTCCAGGATGCAGACGCGCCCGCCGGTCCGGGTGACACGATGCATCTCCCGCAGGGCCGCGAGGCGATCGGGCACGTTGCGAATCCCGAAGGCCATCGTGACGCCGTTGAACGACCCGTCGGCGAAGGGCAACGACTGCGCGTCGCCCTCCTCGAGCGAGACCCGTGCCTCGAGGGCGTCGCGCGTGACCTTGGTGCGGCCGACGGCCAGCATCCCGGGGCTCGGATCGCTCCCGACGACGTGCGCATCCGGCCAGATGCGGGCGAGAAGGAGCGCCACATCGGCCGTGCCCGTGGCCAGATCCAGCAGGCGCGCATTCTGCGGGGCCCGTACCAGGCGGCAGAGCTTGCGGCGCCACGCCTGGTCCAGACCCAGGCTCATCAGTCGGTTGAGCAGGTCGTAGCGTCCGGCGATGCGGTCGAACATCTCGCCGCTGCCCGGTCGCGGCATTCGACCCGCGGTCCCTGCCTCGCCCGCGCTCATGAGGGCACGCCCGCGGTCAGTCCCAGGGCGTAGCCGAGGGCGCGCAGCGCTGCGGGGTCCAGCGCCTGGGCGCCGTCGCTGCGGGCGACCCCCGGGTCGGGGTGGGCCTCGACCAGCACGGCGTCGGCGCCGACCGCCTGGGCGGCGAGGGCGAGGGGCCCCACGAGGTCCCGGCGCCCGGTCGCGTGAGACGGGTCCACGACCACGGGCTGCCCGAGCGCGTGCTTGAGCAACGCGACCGCGCCCAGGTCGAGCAGGTTGCGTGTGGACCCGTCGAAGCCGTTGATGCCCCGCTCGCAGAAGACGACGCCGCCGGCACCCGCGGCCAGCAGATGCTCACCGGCGAGTATCCAGTCCTCGACGCGTGCGGACATGCCGCGCTTGAGCATCGCCGGCTTGCCGGTTCGGCCGATCGCCTTGAGCAGCGCGAAGTTCTGCATGTTCCGAGAGCCGATTTGCAGCAGGTCGGCCACCTCGGCCACGGGCTCCACGTCGGCCTCTCCCAGCACCTCGGTCACGACCGCGAGCCCGTTCGCGTCGGCGGCGGCCCGCAGCCAGCCGAGGGCCGGTGTGCCGTGACCGTTGAACGCGTAGGGGGACGTGCGCGGTTTGAAGGCGCCGCCACGCAAGACGCGACCGCCGCTCTCCGCGACCAGCGCCGCGGCCGCGTGGATCTGGGCTTCGCTCTCGACGCTGCACGGTCCGGCGATGAGGAGCATGGGGGCGCCCCCGCCGAGGGCCACATCGGCGAAGTGGACCCGGCTTCCGGCCTGGGCGTCGACCCGAGGATGTGGACTGGGCGGGACAAGGACGTCGACGACGCCCTCGACGGCCAGGACCGCGGCCCGGTCTACGCGTGTGGAGTGCGCGGCGACCTCGAGGGCCCGGACCTCACCCGCGGCCCCCTGGAGGCGTCGCGTCCAGAGTCCCAGGCGTTGGAGCGAGGCTTCGACCGTGGGCAGCGGTGCGTTCTCGGCGAGCTGGACAATGGTGTTCCCGAGCAGGTTCATGACGTTGTCCTCACTTCACTTCGTACGTTCGAGCGCTGTTTCGACCACGGTCAACAACGCGCTCCGGGCGGGGCCCTCCGGGAGCGTGAGCAGGGCGCTCCGCGCAACCCCGGCTTGCTCCGCGGCGAAGTCCCGCGTGGCCTCGATGGCGCCGGTCGCGCGGATCCTCTGCACGAGCACGGGCTCCAGGGCGTCCTGAGTCCCGTTCCCCCCCTCGGTGATGCGCGCGGCGATGACCGCACTGAGGGCCGGGTCCCGCTCCGACGCCACCACGAGCGGCCACGTCAGCTTGCCCTCGCGCAGGTCCGCGAGGGGGGTCTTGCCGCTCACACTCGCGTCCACCTCCAGGTCGATCGCGTCGTCGACGAGCTGGAAGGCGAGCCCCAGCGCGACGCCCGCGCGCCCCAGCGCTTCGAGCCGCGGCGGCTCCAGGCCGGCCGCCGCCCCGCCGGCCACGAGACCCCAGCGAAAGAGCGCCGCCGTCTTCCCGTGGATGACACGCAGATACGCGTCACGGTCCGCCACGAAGCGCCCGCGTCGCTCGAGCTGCATCGCCTCGGCGTGGACCATCTCGGAGATGACGTCGAGCAGTTGGACCAGGGCGCCGTGGGCCCCGGTACGTGCGACACGACGCAGGGCTTCCGTGAGCAGATGGTCGCCGCCCAGGATGCTGGCCGAGTTGCCGAAAAGCACCCGAGCGGTCGGCGCCCCACGACGCTCGGCGCCATCGTCGATCACGTCGTCGTGGAGCAGCGTGGCGGCGTGCACGAGCTCCGCCGCCACGGCGAGGTCCTTCACCGTGCGGTCGAAGGCCCGTCCGCCGATGCGCGCCGCCAGCATCACACAGAGCGGCCGGATCCGCTTGCCGGGACGGACCAGCAGCCACGCGGCGGCCCGGTCCGCGAGGTCACCGCGGGTGTCCGAGGTCACCGTCTCGACGACCTCGGTCTCGAGCGCCGCCAGGTCGTCCGCGAGCCAATCCCGCAGCTCTACGAGTCGCACTGTGAGGTCGTCGACGCCGTGGCGCGCGGTGACGGTCGACAGGTTTTCGAGCACTGCCATGACTTCATCTCCCCTCTTCGAGCGACCGACGAAGCGCGCGTCGATCAAGCTTGCCGAGCGTGTTGCGCGGGAGCGCCTCACGCCAGATCCATGCCTTCGGACACTTGTGCGGCGAAAGGTGCGCGCGGCAGTGCGCCTCGACCTCGGCGCCGCGGTCGGCGTCGCCGACGACACACGCCACGAGGCGCTCGCCCCAGTGGGCGTCGGTGCGCCCGAGGACGGCGACCTCCCGTACGGCCGGGTGCAGCGAGAGCACGGCCTCGACCTCGGCCGGATCGACCTTGGCGCCGCCCGTCACGATGACGTCGTCGGCGCGACCGCGCACCCACACCTGCCCGTCGGGCTCGACGCTGCCGAGGTCGCTGGTCGTGTGTCGGCCACCCACGACGGTCGGCCCCGAGACCACCAGGCGCTCGTCCACGTCGACCTCGACCCGCGTGAAGGGCAACGGGGCACCGACACCACGCCCCTCGGGTGCGTCGAGGCGGCGGGACGTGAGCTGCGACGCCGCTTCGGTCATGCCCCAGGTCAACGCCACGGGGGCCCCGAGCGCCCTCAGGCGGGCCTCGAGCGCGGGTGAGGTCTCCGCGCCCCCCACGAGCGCGAGCCGGACCCGGGGGTCGAACCGAAAGTCGGGGCGCGTGTCGAGGAGTTGCTCGACCATCGACGGCGTCAGCGACAGCAGGGTCACGCCGTCGCGGCCGCGGAGCGCGGCGTCGACCCGGGCGGCGTCGAAGCCGTCGTGCAGCACCACCGTGGTGCCGTAGAACGCGCTCCGCACCAGAATCGAAAGTCCGCCCACGTGGTCGAGGGGCAGGCACGCGAGCCACCGGTCGTCCGGCGACAGGCCATGACGGACCGCGGACCCGAAGGCCGAGAAGACGAGCTGCCCCGTCGTGAGCGCGATGGCGCGGGCCTCACCGGTCGTGCCGCTCGTGCGCAGAACGACGCGCTCCTCCTCGAGGGGCCACGCGCGCTCGGTCTCGTCCCCCCCGCTCGATTCGCCGGCACGCAGCCACGGCACCTCGGCCGCCCGCGCCGCCGCCTGCACCGCCTCGAGGCCGACGCCCGTCGCCGTGGACACCGCCCACCGGGCGCCCACGGCGCGCATCGCGCTGGCCAGCTCGGCCACGGTCCCTCGGGCCGGCAGCGGAGCGACGGACGCACCGAGCACACCGAGCGCGTGGAAAGCCTCGACCCAGGCCGCGGCTGCGGGGCCGTGCAAGGCGACCCGATGGCCCGGCTCGACCTGGCCGGTCCACGTCGCCGCCCGTGCACGCACACGCCCCAGGAGCTCGGACCACGTCAGCACCCCGTCGGCGGTCTCCAGCGCGGGGTGGCGCGGCCGGGCGAGGCAGGCGCTGACGAGGGGGTTCGGGAGGTTCATCGCGGGCTGAACCCCAGTCCCGCGCCGGGGGGCACGCTGATGCGGCCGTCCACGGTCGCGGGAAACGGCAAAACGTCCTCGGCGAGAGGGGCCTCCAGCCCGGAGACCGGCCCTCCGAGGGCGGCGGCCACATGCAGCGCGCCGAGGCGGCCGACCGCGCTCTCCAGGGCACAGGTGACCACGACCCGCACGCCTTCGCCGGCCGCCACGCGGGCCAGCTCGAGGGCCGCGCGCGGTCCTCCGCAGTACATCGGCTTGACGATCGCGACGTCCAGCGCGCCCTGGTCCAGGGCCGCGCGCAACGACGCGCGTGTGGTGATCGTTTCGTCGAGCGCGACGGGCACCCCGACGATGGACCGCACCCGTGCGCAGTCCTCGAGGGAGAGCGAGGGCTGCTCGATGAACTCCGGGTCGAGCGCCTTCAGCCACTCACACGCGCGCAGCGCCTGGTCGCCGTGCCACGCGCCGTTCGCGTCGATGCGCAGCGCGATGTCCGGTCCGAGGGCGGCGCGAAGGGCGCCGACGCGCGTCAGGTCGTCCTGCCACACCGCCGCGGCGCCGACCTTGATCTTCACGGCGCGGTAGCCCCGGCGAACGGCGTCGAGGGCGTCCACGGCGCTGTTCACGAGCGCGTGAACAGGCACGAACTCCATGGCCGCGGGACCGTCGCCCGCAAGGAGCGCGGCGAGCGTGAGGCCGCGCCGGCGCGCCTCGAGGTCGAGCAAAGCGAGCTCGAGGCCGTGTTGTACCTCGAGCGGCCACGGGCCCGCGCGCAGGGCCTCGGCCGTTACGCCCCCCCGGCCGACCACGGCCCGCAGCGCAGGCTCCAGCGCGCCCAGGTCCTCGGAGAAGCCCGGCCAGCCGGCAACGTCGCCCCAGCCGGCGACGCCGTCCTGGTCCGTGATGCGGAGGAGCCAGCCCTCGCGGTGCGTCCAGCGGCCACGGGCGGTGACCAGCACCCGCGCACACCGCAAGCGGTAGGGGCGTGTGTCGACGGTGAGGCGCGTGTCGTCCATCAGAGGAGCACCCCCAGCGAGAGGAGTACGCCGTAGAGCACGCCGACCCGGGCCGCGCCCCCGAGGTGAGGGTTGAGGGCGGCGCCGTCCTTCCGGTGGATCGCCACGAGCTCACGCAGCGCGAGCGGGAGTGAAAGCAGGGGGAGCAGCCAGGCCACCCCGGCGCGCCCGGAGACCACCTGAGAGACGGGCACGGCGTAGGCCAGCGCCAGCATCGCGGCATACTCGGCACGCGCGAAGCCCGCCCCGAAGCGCACCGCGAGGGTCCGCTTGCCGGCCTTCGCGTCGGTCCCCCGGTCGCGCAGGTTGTTGACCACCAGGATGCACGTCGCGAGCGCGCCGACCGCCACACCGAGCAGAACCGACGCGGGCGTGACCGTGAGCGCCTGCACGAAGTAGGTGCCGGCGACGGCGGCGACGCCGAAGAAGACGATGACGAAGAGATCGCCCAGGCCGTGGTAGGCGAGCGGCATCGGGCCGCCGGTGTAGGCGAGCCCACACAGCACACTGACCACACCAAGGACCAGGATGGGCAGGCCGCCCCGGTCGATGAGGTAGAGCCCGAAGAGTGCGGCGACGAGGAAGGCGACGGCCGTCGCCACACCGACCTGGCGGGGGGTCAGCCACCCCCGCTGCGTGGCCCGCGCGGGGCCGAGGCGCTCTTCGGTGTCCGCCCCGCGCCGGAAGTCCTCGTAATCATTGAAGAGATTCGTTCCGAGCTGGATCGCGATGGCGCCCCCGAGGGCCGAGAGCGCGGACGCCACGTGCAGCGCGCCGTCCGCGGCGGCCAGGGCGGTCCCGACCCCCACCGGCACCGCACCGGCGGTGAGCGTCTGGGGCCGCGCGGCCGCGAGCCAGACCTTCAGAGACGAGGGTCGGTCGTCCGCGGCGTTCGAGGGGGCCGTCGCGCTCATGGCAGCCGTGGGAACTTGGCGAAGTTGGCCTTGCGCTTCTGGACGTAGGCGTTCTTGCCCTCCTGGGCCTCCTCGCTCATGTAGTAGAGCAGCGTCGCGTTGCCGGCGAGCTCCTGGATGCCCGCCTGGCCGTCCAGCTCGGCGTTGAACGCGCTCTTCAAGAGCCGCAGCGAGATCGGCGACAGCTCGAGCATCTCCCGGCACCACTGGACCGTCTCGGCCTCGAGGTCCTCGAGAGGCACGACCCGATTCACGAGGCCCATGCCCAGGGCCTCCTGCGCGTCGTACTGCCGACACAAGAACCAGATCTCGCGCGCCTTCTTCTGGCCCACGAGGCGGGCGAGGTAGCTCGCCCCGAAGCCGCCGTCGAAGCTCCCGACGCGCGGTCCGGTCTGACCGAAGCGCGCGTTGTCCGCCGCGATGGTCAGGTCACAGACCACGTGCAGCACGTGGCCGCCGCCGATGGCCCAGCCGGCCACCATGGCGACGACGGGCTTCGGCAGGGACCGGATCTGCTTCTGGAGGTCCAGGACGTTGAGGCGAGGCACCCCGTCCTTGCCGACGTAGCCCTTGTCGCCGCGGATGCGCTGGTCGCCGCCGGAGCAGAAGGCCTTCCCCCCGTTGCCCGTGAGGATCACGACCCCGACCTCCGGGTCCTCGCGCGCGTCGGCGAAGGCCGCCTGGAGCTCGAAGAGGGTCTGCGGGCGGAAGGCGTTGTGCACCTCGGGCCGGTTGATCGCGATCTTCGCGATGCCCTCGCCCTTGAAGTACTCGATGTCCTCGTAGGCGCGAACACGCACCCAGTTCACGGCACCAGTCGGCTCAGCCATGGGGTCGCTCTCTCCGTGGGGGGAATCGTTGCGGGTCATGCCGCCTCGAGGGCGGCGCGGGCGGCCTCGAAGGCCTCGCGGTGTCGAAGGGTGTCGTGGGTGCGGTCCACGCGCGCGTGGATGACCCTCAGACCGGCGCTCTGGCGCGCGGCCGCGAGGGCCGTCTCGAGCGAGACCGTGTCGTCGCAGGAGAAAACACGCGCACCGGACGCACCGGCGAGCGCGACGACGTCGGCCTCCGGGGGCGTCAGGAAGTACCGCTCGAAGGCCGGCGTCTGCGTCGCGATGGGCAGGTAGCCGAAGATGCCGCCGCCGCCGTTGTCGACGACGACGACGGTGAGGTCCACGGCCTGTCCACGGGCGGCGACGAGGGCGCCGAGGTCGTGCTGGAACGCCAGGTCCCCCAGCAGACAGAAGGTCGGTCGCCCCGACGCACGCGCGAGGCCGGCGGCCGTGGCGATCGTGCCGTCGATGCCGTTCGCACCCCGATTCGCCGTCACCCGAACCCGGCACACGCTGGGCGCCGCGAAGGCGTCGAGGTCCCGCACGGGCATGCTGCTGGCGACGTGCAGACCGTCGCCCTCTTGCAGCGCGCGCACCAGCGACGAGACGACCGTGCCGGCCCAAAAGCCCTGCCCGGCCTGGGCCTCGAGGGCCCTTCCCGCACGCGCGTTCGCGGCGATCCATGCCTCGCGCCACGAAGGCTCGACGGTCGGCGCCACGGCCCGCGCAAGCGCTCGAATGCCCTCGGCCCCGTCGAGGTCGAGCAGCAGGTCGAGGCGACCGCTCGGGTCATGCCGGTGCCCCTCCAACGAGACCCCCACCTGGGGCCCCTGGGCAGTGTTCACGAAGGTCTGAACAGCGCGCGTCGTAGGCGTACCGCCGATGCGGACGAGCAGGTCCGGGGCGTGCCCCGCGACGAAGTCTCCCGCCCGAACGAGCGCCTCGCCGAACGCCAGGACCTCACGGGGCACGTCGGGCGCGAAACGAAGCTGCGCCAGGGGCTCGGCGAGCACCGGGACACGCCACCGCGCGACGAGGTCGAGGAGCGCGGCGGTCGTCGCGTCGCAGAGAGACCGCGCGCCACAGACCACGAGCGGCCGTCGCGCAGCGGAGAACATCGTCTCGAGCCGCGTCGCGGCCTGGGGCGACAGGCCAGGCCCGGCCGGAGAGCGTGGTCGCGATGCCACCGAGACGGCGCGGCCCACGAGGCCGTCGGCCCAGAGCGGCTCCCGAAAGGCCAGGTTCAGGTGAACGGGTCCGCCGGGACGCCCCGTGGCGGCATGGAGGGCGTCGACGGCGACGCGACCCCACACCGCGGGTGAGACCCCGGGCGCGGGGGGCCCCGGGTCCGCGAAGGCCACGGCATGTGCGCCGAAGAGACGCACCTGGTCGATGGTCTGGGGGGCGCCGCAATCCCGCAGCTCCGGCGGCCGATCGGCCGTGAGCACCACCAAGGGGAGGCCCGTCCGCGCCGCCTCGACCACCGCCGGCAGGTAGTGGGCGCCGGCCGAGCCCGAGGTGCAGACCAGCGCCACGGGGCTGCGCGCCGCCTTACACAGACCGAGGGCCAGGAAACCCGCGACCCGCTCGTCGATCACCACGGTCACGCGGACCCGACCCGCCGCCTCCAGGGCGGCACACGCCAGCGCCAGCGCCGTGCTCCTCGACCCCGGCGAGACGACGAGGTCGCGCACGCCATACTCGACCAGCGCCTCCACCAGGGTCGCGGCGAAGTCCGCGTTGAGCTGCGCCGAGTCCGCGGTCACGGGGCCTCCAGCGCGGCCTGGCGCAGCGCGGACCGCATCACGCTCAGCTTGAGGCCGGTCTCGGCGAGCTCCCTCGCGGGCTCGGACGCCGACACCAACCCGACGCCGGCGTAGAGCGTCGCGCTGGTGTCCGTGAGGTGGGCGCATCGTAGGCCCACGACCCACAACGAGCGGTCGGGGGTGTC
>JBMOFP010000097.1:0-24004 GCA_049318805.1 Bradymonadia bacterium | reverse complement strand
GGCGGAGCGGGGCTGAAAAAGTCCATGGACGGACTTTTTCAGCGTCCTGTTAGAGGTCACCTGGGCTTCGACCACAAAACGCGCGAGCTGCGTCGGCTCGACGCGCTGCGGATCGATCAGGGTCTTCACCGCCACGGTGCGCCGCAGGTCGGGGTCCCGCGCTGCGAGGACGAGACCCATGCCCCCGCGGCCCAGCTCGCCCTGGACCTCGAAACGACCCAGGGACGAGGGCGCGTCCGGATTGGGGAATGAGGGCGTGGGGGCCGCGGCGGCCCCGGGGATGCGCCGCGTACCTTCGGAGGTCGCCGGCGCGCTTACCTTCACACACGAATATGACTACACCGATGGGGTCGCACTCGACGCGTTCGCGCAGTCTCTCGCGGACGCGCTGCACGCCCCCTGACGCTCTGTCTGGGCGGGACCGGAGAGCATGCCATCCTCCATGGTGAGGATTCGGTCGCACCGCTGCGCGATCGACTCGTCATGGGTACTGATCAAGAAGGCCGTGCCTTCCTCCCGAGAGAACTCGCGGAGGAGAATCATGACTTCATCCGAGGTCTTGCGGTCCAGGTTGCCCGTAGGCTCGTCGGCGAGAACCAGCTCCGGCTTCATCACGAGCGCGCGCGCCACTGCGACCCGCTGTTTCTGGCCACCCGAGAGCTTCGAGGTTCGGAACGACATGCGGTCCGCGAGGCCCACACGTTCCAGCAGGGTGCGCGCGCGGTCACCGAACACCGCGCTGA
The DNA here is from genome assembly GCA_049318805.1 of Bradymonadia bacterium. Classification (GTDB taxonomy): domain Bacteria; phylum Myxococcota_A; class Bradymonadia; order UBA7976; family UBA1532; genus CANLBD01. The sequence goes on along the minus strand of JBMOFP010000097.1, from coordinate 23,261 downwards.
CCCGCGCGTGCGCCCCATAGACCGGCATCAAGACGTTCTCAATGGCGCTGAAGTCCTCCAGGAGATGGTGAAACTGGAAGACAAAGCCGAGGTGCCGATTCCGCACCGCGGAGAGCGCCTTTTCGTGGAGCCCGAGGACATCGCCCCCGGCGATGCGGAGCGTGCCGGCGCTCGGCGTGAGCAGTGTCCCGGCGATCGAGAGAAACGTGCTCTTGCCGCTTCCGCTGGGGCCCACCAGCGCGACGAACTCGCCGCTCTCGATCGTGGCGGAGACGCCGTGCAGCACACACGTCGCGCTCTCACCGTCGCCAAAGGTCTTGTCGATGTCGCTCGCCTCGAGGACACACGTGCTCGCCGCTCTCATGACTGAATCGCTTCGAGCGGGTCGATTCTGGACGCCGACCAGGCCGGGAGTACCGCGGCGAGGGCGCTCGCGGCCACGGCCAACAAGACTGCGCGCACATACTCGCCCTGGGCGGGATCGATGGGGATCGAGGGTGTTCCGGTCGCCTTCATGGAGGTCATGAGCAGCACGTGGGCAAAGGCGAAGCCGAGGCCGGCGCCGACGAGCGCGCCGACCGTGCCGATGAGCAGGCCCTGCAGGACGAAAGTGCGCACGATCGCACCACGCCCAATGCCGAAGCTTCGCAAGATGCCAATGTCGGCGCGCCGCCGCGACACGGAGAGAAAGAGCGCGCTGGCGACCCCGATGGCGATCGTGAGGAGGCTGAACGCCTTGATCATGTTGGAGGTGCTGGCCTGCGCGCGGAGCCCTTCCTGCAGTCGAGTGTTGCGTTCGAGCCAGCTCGAGGCCTTGAGGCGTGTGGCTCGCCCGAGGCGTGCGGCCAGAACGGGGGCCTGCCACACGTCGTCCACCTTGAGTTCGACGAGAGAGACGCCCTCGACGACGCTGAAGAACTTCCTCGCCGAGTCCAGGTCGATGTAGACGACGCGCTCGTCGATGGCCTGCACGCCGAGCGTGAAGATGCCCCGTACGACCAGGACGGCTTCCGCCGCGGCGGCGTCCGCGCGGGCGTCGGGCGATCCGGCCGCCCCGAGCTTCACCCGGTCACCCACGTCCACACCGAGCTCCGTGGCCAGGCGTGAGCCGACCACGATGTTGCCGACCCCCAGGTCGAGGCGGCCGCGCACCATCGACTCCCCGAGCGGGGCGATCTCGTCCGCGTCGTCGGCTTCCACGCCGGTCACGGAGACCGCGACGTTGCGCTCGCCTCGAGCGAGCGTGGCGTTGCCGAAGACCTCGGGTACGACCGCGCGCACCCCCTCCATCCCCGAGGCCACGTCGAGGACGGAGCGGTAGTTGCGAATCACCGGTCTGTCATTGTGTCCCGGCTGGACGGCGAACAGCGCCCGCCCGGTCGGCGATGCCATGAAGGCCCGGGGGACGCGCCGCTCGGGCTCGAGGGTCACATGGGCGACGTTGCCTGTGATGTCCTTGGTCAGACGCACGTTGAGCCCATTCATCAGCGCGGCCATGAAGGTGAAGACGATCACACCGACCGAGACGCCGAACATCAGGAGTGCGCTCTGGAGCCGGGCGGACACCAGGTAACGCGCGGCGACCTTCAGCTCAAAGAGCATTGGACCTGACCGTGGACCGCACCTGGGACCCCTCCTCGGCACTGGTCGGATCGACGAGGATCTGGTCGCCTTGTTCGAGTCCCGAACGCACGACGACCAGAGGCGCCGGCCAGTCCTCGATGGTCACGTCGCGCCTCGTCACGTGGCCGTCCGTCACGAGGAGCACGAACGGGCGGTCCCCACCGCCGCCCACGGCTTCACGCGGGATCGTCACGGCCGACGGGCGTGTGTCGATGCTGATGTTCACATCGACGGACATGCCCACCAGAACCTGGCTGGGCGCGCTTTCGTACGCAAAACGAACGGTCCCGGCGCCCGTTTGGGGATCCACCGCCTGGGCGACATAGGAGACCGTTGCGGGCACACCCGCTTCGTTGGACGCCACCGGAAGAATCTCCGCCCGCATGCCGACGCGGAGGGCACGCATGTAGCGCTCGTCCACCTCGGCCGCAACGCGGGGCGCATCCACCGTGGCGATCTCGAAGATCGTGCTCTCGGGGCCCACGACCTGGCCGACCTCACCGTCCCGGCGGACGATCGTCCCATCGAACGGGGCCAGCAAGTCGAGCTGCGCGCGCCCCTCTTTCATCACGGCCGAGAGGCGACGGACATCGTCGGAGGCCCGGGCCACAAGGAGACGGGCCGACTCGACCTCCGCGGCCGCGGTCGCCCCTTTCGCCACCAGCACAGTCGTGCGCGCAAGGTCGCGCCGGGCCTGCGCAAGGTCGTGTCTCCGTGACGAGAGCGCGGCCTCCTGTTGAACGAGGTTCGACCGCGCCGAGCTGTCGGCCAGGCGTGCCAGTAGGTCCCCGCGCAGGACTCGGTCGCCCTCGTGGCGCACGATCTCAGTGATGCGTCCGGCGAACTGCGGGTTGACCCGGACCGTTTGCGCGGCCTCGACTCTGCCGGTGACGGCCAGCATCCGAGAGACATCCTCGACACGCGCCGCGACGGCATCGACCTCCGGGGGCTGGCGAAGGAAACGCACGCCCTGCACGGCGCCGACCGTAACGGCCGCGGCGATGAGCACGCCCACGACCCACCGTCCGACGCGCCGGCCCGCACGGGGCGAGGCGACGGGGGAATCGGCGGCACGCGGCGCAGGCGCCGTGGAGGGCGCCGGTACGGCTTCAGCGATGGATCCCGTGACGATGGTGCCCACAAGTCGCCTCTCGACCAGGAGCGGGTCGCCGCGGAGCGCTTCACCTCTGTGGCCGGCGACCACCGACTCGAGCGTCCGCGGTTCATCCGCAGCCTCACAGGTTCGACCGAACGCGCTCCGTGCTGCCGCACCGGCCCTGATTGAGTCCTCGTTGCTGCACTGTGCGTGCCAGCCATCCCGTTCTGTGCCTTCGGACGGGCCGGGACCGCGGTGACGGGGCGATCCCCGCACCCGACCACAGGCTTCCGCACGCAAAGCGGGCACCCGGTCGAAGGATCGGCTCCATCAATGTGACTGCGCGGTCGTTCGTTCTGGGGGCCACGGCGATCAGCGCCCGGGCGACCGCTTTCTTTCCGTCGCGAACTGCCGTGCGCGGGAGAGCGAAGAAAAAAGCCAGTCAGTACGGACACTTGGGGCGTCGTAGAGCAAAATGTCGATCACGCGCGGGCCGAACCGTCGAAGGTGTGCCGGGCCGAGTGGCCCGGAGCAAGTCCTCGAACCCTCCCTGACGAAAGAGAGCAGCCGTATGCAGTACATGATCCTCATCTACGGAAACGAGAACGCCTGGGCCGAAATGTCGGAGGCCGAGCGCGCGAATGGGTTTGCGGCCTTCATGGAGTACAACAAGAAGCTCGCGTCGTCCGGCGCCCTGCGCGGCGGTGGGCAGCTCCAGCCCTCGCGCACCGCGCGCACCGTCAAGGCGAAGGACGGCAAGCTCGTGACCGTGGACGGTCCCTTCGCCGAGACGCGCGAGCAGCTCGGCGGCTACTACGTCGTCGAGGTCGAGACCCACGAAGCCGCGACGGCCCTCGCCGCCGAGTGCCCCGCCGCGTGGGGCGGCGCCATCGAGGTGCGTCCCCTGCTCCCGTCGAACTTCTGAGCTGATCGGCAGGCATGATCGGGGCGACCCTCGACGCGATCTTCCGGAGCGAGCACGCGCGCCTCATGGCGAGCATCAGCCGTTTCGCGCGCGACCTCGACGTCGCCGAGGAGGCCGTGGCCGAGGCGTTCGCCCGGGCAGCCCGCGTCTGGGCCCAGAGCGGGCTGCCCGACAATCCGGCCGCGTGGCTCCAGACCGTCGCTCGCCACGTCGCGATCGACCGTCTGAGCGCGCGCGATCGCGCGGGGGCCGGCGTCGACCTCGAGCTCGAGTCCGTCCCGATGACGACCGAGGTCACGCCGCAGGACGCCGCCGACGAGGGCACCCTGGGGCTCGTTTTCGCCTGCTGCCGACAGAACCTCCCCGAGCGCACACGCATGACGCTCGCGATGCGGCTGGTGCTCGGCCTCGAAACCCGCGAGGTGGCGCGGCTTCTGGTCGAGGACGAAGCGGCGACGGCCCAGCGGCTCGTGCGCGCGAAGCGCGAGCTGCGGGACGAGGGCGAGCGGTTCGAGGCACCGCCCCGGCGCAAGTGGGGCGAGCACCTGCGTCTGGCCGCGCGCCTCGTTTACGTCCTGTTTTCAGAGGGTTACGTTGCGACCAAAGGGGACCGCTTGCTGCGCGAGGAGCTCGCGCTTCGCGCCATCGAGCTCGGCCGCGTGCTCCTCGACGTCGCGCCGTGCCCCACGACCCGGGCGCTCCTCGCGCTCATGCTCCTCCACCAGGCCCGCGCCCCGGCGCGCGTCGATGCCAACGGCAATCTCCTCACGCTCGAAGAGCAGGACCGCACGCGCTGGAGTCGGCCGGCGATCGACGAAGGCCTCGCCTTGCTCGACCGGGCGATCGCGGAGAGTCCGCGCATCGCGGGCCCCGAGCACCTCCCAGACGCCTTTGTGCTGCAGGCGGCCATCGCGGCCCTGCATTGTCGCGCACCGACCGCGGAGGCGACCGACTGGGCCCAGATCGCCGCGCTTTACGGCGGCCTACTGCGCGTAGAGGCGACGCCCGTGGTCGAGCTCAACGCCGCGGTGGCGCTCGCGATGGCCGGGCGGCTCGACGCAGGCCTGCGGTGGATCAACGAGCTCGAACGCCGCGGCGAGCTTGCGAACCACCACACGCTCGCGCTGGCGAAGGCCGAGCTCCTCCTGAAGAAGGGCGTCCTGAAGCAGGCGGAGCGGTACTTCCGACGTGCCCGGCGCCTTGCGCAGAACGCGGCCGAGCAACGCCATGTCGATCGGCGCCTTCGGCACCTCGAGTCACGGGCGCTCGAGGGCGCAGGCGCGGACGGCGACGCCCCGGCCTCCGGCGACGAGACCGCCGAGGGCTGAGGTCAATCGGGGGGCGCGCCCCGCGGTGCGTCCGCCGCGGCCATCAGCTCACGGGCGTAGCGCTTGCGAAACGCGAGGGCCAACGCATCGGTCCGTACGGAGCGCTCTTCATGCGCCGGGGGCACTGCACCCGGCGACGACTCGACGATCGCACGATGAAGTGAAAGAAACGATCCAGTGCGGCCCAGCGCAGGAAGCCTCGAATCGAGAGCTGGAGAATACGCACCGAGGTCGTCGTCACGGGGATGACGCTGAAGTGGATCGCCAGCAGCTTGCCGGGTACGGGGATGCGCAAAAGCTCGGACGCTTACCCGCCCTCTACCAGCGCGTGCGCCTCGGCGACATCGAGGAGATGCGCAAGCGCGACGCGACGGAGTACGAGCGGCGGCTCGCGAACTTCGTCGCCAAGAGCGGGAAGGGCGAGATGTTCGGCAACTGGGACGACTTGGGGCTGCCGCGCTCGGAGGTCTGAACATCGTGGAGGATCGCCCGCCGTGCCGTCTTGGCTTGGGCATGAACGAAGCCGACACCGTGCCCGTGCTGCCATTGACGCCTGGTCTGAGCTCCGACAGTTCGAAGCCGACCTCGAGGCGCCGTTGACGGCGGAGCCCGGCGAAGCTATCGTCATTCTACGATGGGATCGAAGCCGAAAGCCGTAGAGACCTGCTGCCCGCCGGCCAACGAACAGGTGGACCTGCGACCGATTGAGGGCGACGAGGCGGACGAAGAGCTGGCGGCCCTTTCGAAGGCGCTCGGCCACCCGGCGCGCGTGAAGATCTTGCGGATCCTCGTGCGAAAGAACGCCTGTATCTGCGGCGACCTCGTCGACGAGCTGCCCCTGGCGCAGTCGACGGTCTCCCAACATCTGAAGGTGCTGAAGGACGCCGGGCTCATCCGCGGCGAGGTTGACGGACCCCGCGTTTGCTACTGCATCGAACCTCGGGTGCTCCGGCGTCTCAAGGCCCTCGTCGGCGGTGTTTGACACTCTTCACTCGCCCACTCCATCGTTCATTGCCGATGAAAGGCCCGCCGTCGATGACCCCTGCCCATACCGGCCTGCTCGGCAAGCTCTCCTTCCTGGACCGCTACCTGACGCTGTGGATCTTCACGGCGATGGGTCTCGGTATCACGCTCGGGTTCGTGGCGCCCGGCTTCACCGCGGCGCTCAACGAGGTGAGCGTCGGTACCACGTCGATCCCCATCGCCGTCGGTCTCATCCTGATGATGTACCCGCCGCTGGCGAAGGTGCGCTACGAGGAGCTGGGCAAGGTCTTCCGCAACAAACGGGTCCTCGCGCTCTCGCTCGTGCAGAACTGGGTCATCGGTCCGGTCCTGATGTTCGGGCTCGCGGTGGTTTTCCTGCACGACCTGCCCGAGTACATGCTGGGCCTCATCCTCATCGGCCTCGCGCGCTGCATCGCGATGGTCATCGTCTGGAACGACCTCGCGAAGGGGGATACCGAGTACTGCGTCGGGCTCGTCGCCTTCAATTCGATCTTCCAGGTGCTCTTCCTTCATGAGCAGGCGCGTCGGCGCCGACTACAAGCAGACCGCGACGCTGTCGTTCACTGCGGCGTCGAACAACTTCGAGCTGGCCATCGCCGTCGCCATCGCCAGCTTCGGCATTCACAGCGGCGCGGCCTTCGCTGCGGTCATCGGTCCGCTCGTCGAGGTCCCGGTGCTCATCGGCCTCGTGAACGTGTCCCTGTGGGGGCAGCGGCGCTACTTCCCGCGAGGGGCGGAACCTTGAGCCACACCGCGAAGAGCCTCCTTTTCCTGTGCGTCGCGAACTCCGCGCGCAGCCAGATGGCCGAGGGCCTCGGCCGCATGCTCTTCGGCGACCGACTCCTCGTGATGAGCGCAGGGAGCGAGCCCTCGAAGGTCAACCCGTACGCCCTCGAGGTCATGCGCGAGCTGGGGATCGACCTCTCTACACACCACTCGAAGTCGGTGCAGACGATCGACCCGTCGACCGTCGGCACGGTCATCACGCTCTGCGCGGAGGAAGTGTGCCCCGTGTTCCTGGGACAGGCTCACCGGCTGCACTGGCCGGTGCCGGACCCCGCGAGCACGGACCCGTCGCTTTCTCGCGAAGAGATGCTCGCGCGCTTCCGCACGGCGCGCGACAGCATCCGCGGCATGCTCGAGCGCTTCGCCGCCGACACGTGGCCGTCGCATTGAGCTTGCGTCCTTTTCAGAAGGTCACCGCCTTCGTGAATAGGAGGTCATGAAAATGAACGAACAGAAGATGGATGAGGTGCGCGCCGCGGTGCGCGCGCAGTACGGCAACGTGGCGCGGACGGCCGGCACCGCGGGCTGTGCTCCGGGCTGTTGCGGCCCCGGCGCGAGCGCCAGTGTGGGACTGGGCGACTCCGAAGCGGACCTCGCCGCCGTGCCGGAGGGGGCGAACATGGGTCTCGGCTGCGGCAACCCCCAGGCCATCGCCGGACTCAAGGCGGGCGAGACGGTGCTCGATCTGGGCGCCGGCGGCGGTTTCGACTGCTTCCTCGCCGCGAAGCAGGTGGGGCCGAACGGCCGGGTGATCGGGGTCGACATGACTGCGGACATGGTCTCGAAGGCGCGCACCAACGCAGCGACGCTCGAGGCGAAGAACGTCGAGTTCCGATTGGGTGAGATCGAGCACCTCCCTGTCGCCGACGCCACCGTCGACGTGATCCTCTCCAACTGCGTGATCAACCTCAGCCCCGACAAGGACTCGGTCTTCCGAGACGCGTTCCGGGTGCTGAAGCCCGGCGGGCGCCTCGCGATCTCCGACGTCGTCGCCACGAAGTCGCTCCCCGACGCCCTCGCAGCCGACGTCGCCGCGCTGACGGGATGCGTCGCGGGCGCCGCGAACGTGGACACGCTCCACGCGCTGCTCCGCGGGGCGGGCTTCGACCGAATCCGTGTCGACGTGAAGGCGGAGAGCCGAACCTTCATCCGGGACTGGATGCCGGGCTCCGGCGTCGAGGACTACGTGGCTTCGGCCACGATCGAGGCCGTCAAGCCCGGCGGTCCCAAGTCGTGTTGCGGCCCGTCGTGTTGTGCCCCGGAGACCTCGCCGTGATCGACCCGGCCGCTCGGGGCGCATGGCGTGAGCTCGACGCCAGGCTTCGTCCGTTCGTCGCCCGCCGCGTACGCGCCGCGGCCGACGTGGACGACGTCGTGCAGGAGATCTTTTTGCGCATGCAGCGCGGGCTGGCCGGACTGCGCGACGAGGAGCGCTTCGGGCCCTGGGTGTACCAGGTGGCCCGGAATGCGCTCGCCGACCACCAACGGGCCGCGATGCGCCACCCGCTGGCCGACGGCGCGCCGCCCGAGGACGAGGCCGCACCGCCCGAAGACGACGACGGCGCGGTCGAGCGTGAGCTGGCGGCGTATGTCGCGCCCTTCGTGGCGATGCTGCCGTCGCCCTACCGCGAAGCGCTGACGCTCACGGAGCTGGAGGGCATGACCCAGAAGGATGCGGCCGCCATGCTCGGGATCTCGGTGTCGGGCATGAAGTCCCGCGTTCAGCGAGGACGCCAGAAGCTCCGCGAGGCTCTCGAGGACTGCTGCCATATCGCACTCGACGCCCGGGGCCGCGTGGTTTCCTGCGAGCCACGCGCCGACGGTAAGTTGCCTGCGGGGTGCTGCGCGTAGGCGTCAGTCGGGCGGGTGTCCGTCCCCGGCGCGGATCTGGGCGGCGCGCGACGCCACCGCCGCGCGCGTCGCCGCGTCCAGGCGCCGCAGATTGCGAACCTGCAGGGCCATGCGCGGGTGCGCCGCGAAACGCGCCTCGTGCCGCGCGAGGAAGTCCCAGTAGAGTGTGGTGAAGGGGCACGCCCCCGCCCCCACCGCACGTTCCGGATCAAAGCGACAGCCGGCGCAGGCGTTGCTCATGCGTTGCAGGTACTTGCCGGTCGCGACGTACGGCTTCGACGCCAGGCGGCCGCCATCCGCAAACTGAGACATGCCCAGGGTGTTCGGCACCTCGACCCACTCCACCGCGTCCACATAGACCGCCAGGTACCAGTCATGCACCGCCCGCGGCTCTACGCCGAGCAGCAAGGCGTAGAGCCCGGTCACCATGAGGCGCTGGATGTGATGGGCGTAGCCTGTGCGCAGCGTCTGCCCGACCGCGTCGGCCAGGCAACGCATGGGTGTGTCGCCCGTCCAATACAGCGCCGGCAGCGGCGTGTGTGCGTCGAGCGCGTTGAGCTCGAGGTATCCGGGCATCTCCAGGGCATAGACGCCGCGGACGTACTCGCGCCACCCCAGCACCTGCCGAACGAAGCCCTCCACCGACGCCAGCGGCGCGTGCCCCTGAGTGTAGGCCTCGCAGGCGGCGTCCACCACGCGCCGCGGCGAGAGCAGCTTCAGGTTCATCGCCGCGGAGAGTGTGGAGTGCCACAGGTGCGGCTCACCGACCCACATCGCGTCCTGCCATCGGCCGAAGTCCCGCAGTCGATGGGCCACGAAGTCCACGAGCGCGGCCTCGGCCTGCGCGGCCGTCACCGGCCAGTCGAAGGCCTCGTTCTCCCCGGGCAACTTCGGAAAGCGCTCGCGGACCAGCGCCATGACCTCACGGGTCGTCGCGTCCGGGGGGAACGTCGCGCGCGGAGGCACCACCCCCGGCCCCGCACGGCCGAAGGTCTCGCGGTTCTCGTGGTCCAGGTTCCAGGTGCCGCCGACGGGCGAGCCGTCCGGCTCCAGGAGGACCCGGTGGCGCACCCGCATCTCGCGATAGAAGTACTCCATGCGGAGCTGCTTGCGCCCCCGTGCGTGGGCACGGAAGTCCTCGAGACGACACAGGAAATGCCGGTCTTCGCGCACCTCCAGCGGGACCCCGCGCGCCGCCGCGGCGCCCTCGAGCGCTACGCGCACGCGCCACGCGCCGGGTTCGACGACGAGCACACGCTCCGGGGCCAACGCCTCCATCGCTCGGTCGAGCGCGGCCTCGAGGGATCGGGGCTCCCCGTCGACGGGCGCCGGCGACAACGCGAAGTAGTGCACGGTGAGGCCGCGCGCCCTCAGAGAGGACGCGAAGTGTCTCATCGCCGCCAGGAAGTAGGTCGTGCGGGCCCGGGTCGACGGATGCGCCTCGCTTTCGTCGGGCACCTCGGCCATGAGCACGGCGTCCAGCGCGGGATCGAAGGCATCGAAGGCCGCGCTGGCGGGATCGAGCTGGTCACCGAGGACAAAAACGAGGTTCCGCATGGCCCGAAGTGATGCCCGCCGGGGCAGAACGTCGCGGCGGTGGGTCGGGACCCATCGGCCGTTTCCCCGAACCTGGAGGTCGACGGCGCCTGCCGCGAGGTCCAGGGTGCAGGGGCGACGCGCTCGGCGCGGCGCTTTCCACCGACCCTTCCGAGGAGAGCTCAATGAACGACACGACCGCACAGCCCCGCTGCCCCGTGACGCACGGCGCGAACGCACTCGCCGCCCGCAGATCGAACCGCGACTGGTGGCCCAAGCAGCTCAACGTGTCGATCCTCCACCAGCATCCGGCGCAGTCCAACCCTCTGGGCGGCGACTTCGACTATGCCGAGGCGTTCGAGCAGCTCGACCTCGCGGCGGTCAAACAGGACCTGTACGCGCTGATGACGGACTCCCAGGACTGGTGGCCGGCGGACTACGGGCACTACGGGCCGCTTTTCATCCGGATGGCGTGGCACAGCGCGGGCACGTATCGCACGGGCGACGGCCGGGGCGGCGCGGGCAAGGGCACGCAGCGTTTCGCGCCCCTCGACAGCTGGCCCGACAACGTCAACCTCGACAAGGCGCGCCGCCTTCTCTGGCCCATCAAGCAGAAGTACGGCGCCCAGATCTCCTGGGCCGATCTGATGGTCCTCGCGGGCAACTGCGCGCTCGAGTCGATGGGCTTCACGACCTTCGGCTTCGGGGGCGGGCGCGTCGACGTGTGGGAGCCCGAGGAGGACATCGACTGGGGCGCCGAGACCACCTGGCTCGGCGACGAACGCTACTCGGGCGACCGGGTGCTGGACGATCCGTTGGGCGCGGTCCAGATGGGGCTGATCTACGTGAACCCCGAGGGTCCGAACGGGCGCCCCGATCCGGTCGGATCGGGCCGCGACATCCGCGAGACCTTCAAGCGCATGGCCATGGACGACGAAGAGACCGTCGCGCTCGTCGCCGGCGGGCACACCTTCGGCAAGGCGCACGGGGCGGGTGACGTGGCGCTCGTCGGTCGTGAGCCGGCGGGTGCGCCACTCGAGGGCCAGGGCCTCGGCTGGTCGAACGCGTTCGGCAGCGGCAAGGGCGTTCACACGACCTCGAGCGGCCTCGAAGGGGCCTGGAAGCCGAACCCGACCCGCTGGGACAACGGCTACTTCGACATGCTCTTCGGCTACGAGTGGGACCTCGTGAAGAGTCCGTCCGGCGCCCACCAGTGGCGGGCCCGGGACGTGAAGCCCGAGCACCTGATCCCCGACGCGCACGACCCGTCGATCTCCCATCCGCCGATGATGACGACGGCCGACCTCGCGCTGCGCTTCGACCCCGCCTACGAGAAGATCGCGCGGCGCTTTCACGCCGATCCGGTCGCCTTCGCGGACGCCTTCGCCCGCGCCTGGTTCAAGCTGACCCACCGCGACATGGGCCCGAAGGTCCGCTACCGCGGTCCCGAGGTGCCGCAGGAGGACCTGATTTGGCAGGATCCCGTGCCCGCCGTCGACCACCCGCTCATCGACGCCGACGACGTGCGCGCGCTCAAGGCCACGCTCCTCGCCACCGGCCTGTCGGTCACGGAGCTCGTGTCGACGGCGTGGGCGTCGGCCTCGACCTTTCGGGGCTCGGACAAGCGCGGCGGCGCCAACGGCGCGCGTCTCTGCCTTGCGCCTCAGAAGGACTGGGAGGCCAATCAGCCCGCTCAGCTCGCGAAGGTGTTGGGCGTGCTCGAGGGGGTTCAGCAGGCGTTCAACGCGGCGCAGGCCGGCGGAAAGCGGGTCTCGCTCGCCGACCTCATCGTCCTCGGGGGCAGTGCGGCGATCGAGCAGGCCGCGAAGGCCGCGGGACACGAGGTCGAGGTGCCGTTCACGCCGGGCCGCACGGACGCCTCACAGGCCCAGACCGATGCCACGTCGTTCGAGGCGCTCGAGCCGATCGCCGACGGCTTCCGCAACTTCCGCAAGGGCGAGCTCGTGGTCCCCGCCGAGGCGATGCTGATCGACCGTGCCCAGCTCCTCACGTTGACCGCCCCTGAGATGACCGCCCTCATCGGCGGTCTGCGCGCGCTCAACACCAACGTGGGACGCGCCCAGCACGGCGTCTTCACGAAGCGACCCGGCACACTCACGAACGACTTCTTCGTGAACCTGCTGGACATGCGCACGGTCTGGACACCCAGCGCCGAGTCCGCGGAGGTCTTCGAAGGGCGCGACCGCGCGACGGGCACACCCAAGTGGACGGCGACACGGGTCGACCTCGTCTTCGGCTCGAACGCTCAGCTCCGCGCGCTCGCCGAGGTCTACGCCTCCCAGGGCGCCGAGCAGAAGCTCGTGCGCGACTTCGTGGCCGCGTGGACGAAGGTGATGAACCTCGACCGCTTCGACCTGGCCTGAGCCTCACGCGAGGAGCGCGCCGACGTTCGCCGCGAGATGCGCCCGGAGCGCCTCGACGCGGGCGGGGAGCGGCCCCTCTCGGCGCGTGACGAGGTAGAGCGGCGCGCCTCCCAGGGTGATCGCCGGAAACAGCCGGACGAGCGCGCCCTCGAGCACGTGCGCCCGCGCGAGGTGCAGGGGGAGTACGCCGACGCCCCCGCCCGCCCGCGTCACCTCGAGGATGACCGCGAAGTCGTCGCAGGCGATGGACGGCGCCGGGGCCGCGCTCGAGCCCTGGAAGCTCGCCTTTTGGGTGCCGTGGGGCCACGTCGTCTCGTGTCCACCCAGGTCGGTGGGCTCCCGGGGCGTACCCCGCGCGGCCAGGTAGCGCGGAGAAGCAAAAAAGCCGGCCTCGAGCTCGCCGAGCTTCCGCACACGCACGTCGGCGCCGGTCTGGACGCCCACCCTCAGCGCCAGGTCCAGGTCCGGATCGGAGAGCGACTCGACCTCGGCCCCGACCCGCAGGCGCACCGAGACCTCCGGAAAACGCGCGCGGAAGCCCGGCAACAACGGCGCGACCAGGACCCGGGCGAGGTCGGGCACGGTGCTCAGCGTGACGACGCCTGCGGGCGTCTGGGCACGGTCTGCGACGGTCGTACCCGCACGTTCGAGCGCCTCCAGCGGTCCACGGATGAGCGCGAGCAGGCCGTCGCCCGCGGGTGTGAGGGTCACCTTGCGTGTGCTCCGCGTGACGAGGAGCACCCCGAGCGAGGCCTCGAGGGCCCGCACGACCCGACTCACGTGCGCCTTGTCGGCCGAGAGTGCCTGGGCAGCCGCCGTAAAGCTCCCGCTCTCGGCCACGGCCCGGAACACGGCGAGATGGTTCAGGTTCATTGTTGCCGAATCTACAACAGTGATGTGCCGAAGCTCCAATTGTTGCTGAACCGGTCTCTCTCTACCTTGCGTTCAGAGGGTCGACCCTCCCACGCAAGGAGAACCCAATGAAGCGTCTCATCACCGCAGTCTTCGTCGCCGCAAGTGCAATGGCCTCAACCGGGTGCGGCCCCGGGACCGTCACTGGTGTCCTTCCCACGCGGACGGGCCCCCCCGCGCCCGCGGAGGCCACCCTGGTGTGGGTGGGCTTCGGCGAGTGCGAGCGGCTCGAGAACGGCGCCTGGGTGCGCCGCCCCGAGTTCGACTACGAGTTCACCGTCGAGCAACGCCGATACGCCGGCCACTGGGAGTCCGTGAAACACATGCGCCGCCGCCACCCTGGCTATGACGGCAGCGCGGGCCCCCGGGAACAGACGTTTCACTTCAACCTCGAGATGGGCACTCCGGCCGGTGAAACGCTCCCCATCCGCATCACTTCGACGCTCGGGCCCGGCGAAGGCCAAGCCGATCGGGCGTTTCGCCGCGCCAGGCTGGTCTTCCACCCAGACATCAGCGCCTTCGCGCCGTTCGACACCTACCGCATCGCACAGACCTATGGGTATGAGACCGGCCTGCTCGAGGAGACGGTCAGCCTCGACAAGGGCGAGAGCCCGTGGGTCCGCAACCAGGAGAAGGCCACGCTCTTCTCCGCCCACACGTTCAGTTCGCCCCCGACGACCCGTTGAGCAGGTCGTCCGACGCCGTCCAGCGCTATACTGGCCCCATGCGCCTCATGCCCTTGCTGCTCGCCCTCGCCGTCACCGCCTGCGGCGAGCCCGCGTCCAACGGGTCCGCCGACGACGCCGCCGAGGGTGACCTGAGCCTCGAGCTGACCTGGACGGAGAGCCGGCCGTCTTTGGGCGACAACCGTCTGCGCGTGCGGGTGACCACGCCCGAGGGCGCGCCGGTCGAAGGTGCACAGGTCACGGTCGAGCCGTGGATGCCTGCCCACGGGCACGGGCCGCCCGTCTCGCCGGCCGTCACCGAGCAGGGCGACGGCCTGTACGAGGCGTACCCGGTGCGTCTGCACATGCCCGGTCGGTGGACGCTGGAGGTCGAGGCGACGGCGCCCGAGGGTGCGCTCTGGGGCCGCCGCACGCTCGAGTGGGACCAGGAGGGATGAGGCGGGCGCTCTCGGCCGCGGCCCTTGCCGCGCTGAGCGCACCGACCGCGGCGGCCGCCTCTGCCTGTTGCGCGGGGGCGGGCACCCCGGGCTTCGAGCGATTGGCGATGTGGGAGGACCTCGCGGGCGGCGTGCGCACGACCTTCGAGCACGCCGTGGGCACCTTCGACGGGCGCGCCCGCTTCGCCACCGACGACGCCTACGCGGAGCAGAGCCTACGGGCACAGGCCTGGGGCATCGCGCGGCTGCACCGCGACCTGTCCGTCGAGGCGCGTGTGCCGTGGGTGACGACCCATCGGGAGGCGGGCGACCTCGAAGAGACCGCCCACGGCCTCGGCGATGCGCAATTGGGCCTGCGTTGGCAGGCGTTCCCGACCTACGGACGCCTGGGCCTGGCGGTCGTCGGCGCGCTCACGGTGCCCACGGGGGTCACGCCCGAGGAGGCCGATGGGCCGTTGGGCGCGGGCGCCACGGGCCGCGGGGCTTTCGTGCCCACGCTCGGGCTCTCGGCGGAGCGCGCCGCAGGGCGTGTCTTTCTGCGCCTCGACGCGGCGGTCAGCGCGCCCCTCGAGGTCGAAATCGAAGGGCACACACGGCGCGACGGCCTCTTCGGCCAGGCGGCCTTCGTCGTCGGGCGGCCCCTCGACGCCGACTTCACCGTGGCCGGCGCCGCCCGCGTGCTCTGGCAATCGGACGCGCAGCGCGACGGCGCGACCCTGCCCGACAGCGCCTCGCGCGAGGTGGGGATCTCGGCCAGCGTGGGCTACCGCGCGACTGGGCACGTCACGCTCCAGGCCGCCGTCGAGGCCCCCCTGCCCTTCGACGGCCTGGGCATGAACCGCAGCGCGCTCGTCGCCGCGACCCTGGGTGTGCGCGCCGCGCTGTGACACGCGACTGAAAACGCAGGCGCTCCTGATTCGACCCCGGCCGCTCGGGCTCAGCCCTTCTCGTCTCTCGAACGCTCCGTTGCGGCATCGCGCCGGGGCAGAAGGATCGAGAGCACCGTGGCCCCCACCAGGAGCCCGACGACGACCGCGAGGCTGACGGCCGTGTCGATCTTGATGGCCGGGCCTTCGGCGACGGACAGGCCAAAGAACCCGAAGAGCTCGTCCTGGTAAGGCGGCACGGACAGCAACAGCAGCTTCACACCCACGAACGCCAAGATGAGGATCAGCGCGGGCTTGAGGAACCGGAACCGGACGATGAGCGCCGCCAGGCAGAAGTAGAGCGCCCGCAACCCGAGGATCGCGAAGATGTTGGAGGTGAAGACGATGAAGGGGTCGGGTGTGATGGCAAAGATGGCCGGGATGCTGTCGACCGCGAAGACGAGGTCCGTGACCTCCACCATGATCAACGCGAGAAAGAGGGGTGTCATCGCGCTGCGGGCGGACAGGGTGCCCGGCGGCGCGGGGTCCATGACCGAGAGCCCCGTCCCGGGGTCGAGCGAGTAGGTCGGCGGCACGGTCCGCCGCGTGAAAAAGCGCTCGCCGTCGAAGAACTCCCGGACCGGGAAGAAGCGTTTGATCAGCCGCACGACGATGTTCTGCGAGGGGTCGTCGTTGCCCTTGATGAGGGCCATCTTCAGCGCCGTGAGCAGCAGGAACGCGCCGAAAACGATGAGGATCCATTGGTAGTTGAGGATGAGCTCTGCGCCGGCGAAGACCATCACACCGCGCATGAGGAGCGCCCCGATGATGCCCCAGAAGAGCACGCGGTGCTGGTAGCGCGGGGGCACGGCGAAGAACGAGAACAGCAAGGCGATGACGAAGATGTTGTCCATCGCGAGCGACTTCTCGACCACATAACCCACGAGATACTGCCGGGCGGCTTCGGCGCCCCCGACGATGCCGTCGATGATCAGCGGCGCCCCGGGTGAGGAGTCGGGGTTGTAGCGGGGTGTGTCGAGCCCGAGCCCCAACCAGTGGGCGTCGTAGGCGAAGTAAACGAAGGCCGAGAACGACAGGCCGATCGTCAACCACACGACGGACCATGTGACGGCTTCACGCATCGTCACCTCGCGGGCCTCGCGATGCAGCACGCCCAGATCGAGCGCGAGGAAGCCCAGAACGAGCGTGATGAAGCCCGCATAGGCCCAGACCTTCAGGTCGGCCGCCCCCTGGACGACCTCGACTGCCGTGCTCTCCATCGATGTCCTCCCCGCGGCGCACCTGCCGCGAACGGTATAGAGAAACCGATGTCGACTCGCGCGATTCGCAAAATCGAACCTATAGGTAGAGACACGGATCCGGGGCCCGTTCGCTGCCCTGTCGACCGAAGATTGGCGACCCGCGCGTCGCCGTCTCCGTTTGAACCGCACGGCGGCGACGGGCACTCTCCCGGGCGCTCAGCTTGGAGGCAAACGCATATGGCCAGCCCTGCATGGCGTCGGCGCGACGTCCTTGTCCTGCTCGCGGGCGCCCTGACGGCGTGCGGAGGGGGCGGGCGTCGAGGTGAAACGACGACGGACGGCGGCGGTCGCCGGGTCGTCGTTCTGGGCGCGGGTGTGGCGGGCCTCGCGGCGGCGGCCGACCTGAACGCCGCCGGGTTCGACGTGCTCATCCTCGAGGCGCGCGACCGACTCGGCGGGCGTGTTTTCTCCGATCCGACCTGGAGCGACGCGCCCGTCGACGTGGGCGCCTCGTGGATCCACGGAATCGAAGACAATGAGCTCTACGACCGCGTCAAGGCGTGGGGGCTCGAGACGGCGACCACCGACTACGACGCCCGGGTCCGCTTCGACGCCGAGGGAGAACGATTGAGCGACGCCGCCTCCGACACGCTCGACGCCCTGCTCGACGCGCTGACGACGGCCATCGCCGAGGAGCAGGAACGCCGCGACGCCGCCGACGCCGCCGATGGCTCTCTGGGGGACTTCGTCGCGCAGTACCTCATGGAGCGCGGCGCCGACGCGGCCACGCGCCGCAAGCTGCTCTACCTGCTCAACACGGAGATCGAACACGAGTACGCGGCCGACGCCGACGACCTCTCTCTTCTGCACTTCGACGAGGCCGCGAACGAGGACGGTGTCGACGTGCTCTTCCCGGGAGGCTACTCCCAGGTGGTCGCGCGCCTCGCGGAGGGCCTCACGGTCCAGCTTTCGACCGTGGTCACGGGCGTCGAGGTCGGTGCGTCGGGCGTCGTCGTCACGGCGGGTACCGAAACCTACGAAGCGGCGTTCTGTGTGTGTACGCTCCCCCTCGGTGTGCTGCGCGCGGGCCGCGTCGCCTTCGACCCGCCGCTCTCGAGCGCCAAGCAGACCGCCCTGAAGCGTGTGAATGCGGGCGTGCTCGACAAGCTGTACCTGCGGTTCACCGAGGCCTTCTGGACCGAGGAGGACCAGGCCGGCGACGCCCAGCTCATCGGATACGTCGGCGAGGAGAAAGGGCGGTTCGCCGAGTTCCTCAATCTGACGCACTACACGGGCAAACCCATCCTGCTCTGCTTCAACGCCGGCGCGTACGCGGTCAGCCTCGAGGCCCTCGACGACACCGCGGTCGTGGCGCAGGCGATGCAAACGTTGCGGACGCTCTTCGGCGAGGACATCCCGGAGCCCGTGGGCTTCGTTCGCACCCGGTGGAGCCGCGACCCGTTCGCCCTCGGGAGCTACAGCCACCTCGCCCCGGGCGGAACGACCGCCGACCTTCGGGCGTTGGCTGCGCCCGAGGGCCGCCTCTTCTTCGCCGGCGAACACACCGACACCGGGGACCAGGCGACCGTGCGCGGGGCCTACCGGTCCGGGCTCCGCGCCGCGGCCGAGATCCTCGCGCGGGTCGAGGCTGATTGAGAGGATCGGCGACGAGAATCGACACGTCGTGTGTCAGACGCCCGGCGGTCACGACGTAGGCCCATCCGCGCCCTCGACTCGAGGGTCCGCGAAAAGATGACCAGCTTACGGAGAGAAGTCGATGAAGCTCACACGCCTTGCCGTCCTGACCACCCTCGCCCTCGCCACGGCCTGCGAAGCGCCCGGCCCCGATGCCGAATCCGGCACCCACGCCGACGCGTTGCGGATCGCCGAGCCGGCCTACGCACAGCGCCTCGTCGATGGGGCTGGCCTCGGACGCGCCGTGCGCATCGACCGCGCGCTCGTGGACCCCTCCGCCGGTGTCGTACGCTACGAGGGCTCCATCGACGGGGACGCCGCCTCGGTGACGTACACCTTGCTCTCGGCCCACGCCGTGAGCGTGCGGGCGGACGCCGAGACCAGCGGACGCAGCGTGGAGCTCGTGGTCGAGGCGGGTCTGGCGGACTTTGCCATCGACGACGAGACCGTCGGCGCCTTCCCGTGGGCGCCCGGGGCCAACGGCGTCTCGACGCCCGAGGGCTCGGACCCCATCGCGTTCGCGATGCTCAGCGTGATGCCACACCAACTCGAAGGCCTCGAGCCCGAGACCCTGTTCGTCGACGCGTCGACCGTGGCGCCGGGCATCACGGCGCGCCGGCAGGCCGCGGGAGGCCTCTTTGCGGGCATCGGGAAGCTCCTCGGGGTCCACATCAAGGTCAACTGCGAGACCGTGCGGACCTACAAGTGCGGCTCACAGTGCACCACGACACCCGAGGGACAGTGCGGCTGCGGCAGCGCATGCGGCCCCATCCCGTGCTGCTCGGGCGCCTGCGAGATCACCGAGGCCAAGGTCTACGGCACGGGCGGCTGACGCGTATCCCATCGAGCGCATCGGGTCGCGCGTCCTAACGCTCGGCTGACCGCCACCGAGCGTCTGGGGGTGTACCAGGGCATGTATCTGTTGCGGATGGTCGAGGCGCTCGCGGCCCTGCTGGGACACGCGCGGTTCCATGCACTCGTCGCGGCTTATGTGACCGTGCATCCGTCTCGGAGTTACACCCTCAACCGGCTCGGCGACGCGCTGCCCGACGACCTGGCCGCGCGCGCCCGACACCCGAGGGAACACGCCCTCGCCGACCTCGCGCGGTTGGAACACGCCATCGGCACGGCCTTCGACGCCGCGCCGGCCGAGCGACTGGACGCCGCGGCGCTCGCCGGAGCGTCGGCGGGCGGGTGGGAGGCCCTGCGCCTTCAGCCACAGCCCGGATTACGTCTCGTGCGCACCCGAACCGACCCGGGCGTGGCGCTCGATGCCCTTCGCGCGGGTGAACGTGTGCGCACTCCGCCGCGTCGGTGGACCCACACCGTGGTCTTCCGCGTCGGAGACGACGCTGCGCGTGAACGCGCGTTGTTTCACCGTGGGCCGTCGTGCGACCCGACTCGCTCCTGGAAGGCGAGGTCTCCACCTTCTCGACCCACGAGAACCTCGTGTGCAGCCTTGTCGCTCCCCGTCCCTCGCGCAGAGCGAACGTCGCCCACTTCCTGTGCGGCCCAAGCGGCCCGTCGTGGTCGACGCCGAAGTGCCGTCGCCGTAGGTCGAAGCGCGCGCCGCCCCTCGCGACTGCACGCGACCGTTCAATTGTCGCGCGAACCCTGCTATCCCCCGCGTGATGTTCACCGATGTCGACAAGCTGATCGAGCTCGGCGGCGCCCCGCTCATCATCATGATCGCGAGTTCGATCATGGCGGTGACGCTCGCCTTCGAGCGCCTCTTCACCCTGTGGAACTTCATGAGCCGGGCCCGCGCGCTCGTCGAGACCGTGTCCCGGTGCCTCGGCCGCGGCGCGGTCGCCGAGGCGCGCACGGCGTGCGAGCGCTCGAAGTCGCCGCTCGCGGATGTGCTGCTCGTCGGGTTCGAGCGGCACGGCCGCACCTCGGCCGAGCGTGTGCGCGCGGGGGTCGACCGCGAGCGTCAACGCCTGATGCTGCACCTGCGCGGGCCCTTGTGGCTGCTCGGCACCATCGGCGCCACCGCGCCCTTCGTCGGCCTCTTCGGCACCGTGGCGGGCATCATCCGCGCCTTCGAGGCCATCGGCGAGTCGAAGCAGGCCGGCATCGAGGTCGTGGGCCCGGGCATCGCCGAGGCCCTCGTGGCCACCGCCATCGGCATCGCCGTGGCCGTCATCGCCCTGGTCTTCTTCAACTACTTCCAGTCCCGCCTCTCGCGGATGAACATCGAGATTCGGCTGCTGCTCGAAGAGTTCCTCGAGGGGCTGAGTGAGGCCGAGCCGGCCCCCGCGCCCGCGACGACCCCGGCACCGATCGAGAAGGCGGCCGGCTGATGGCCATGGGGCAGGTGCCCGGCGAGGGCGACGGCAACGAGGACGACGGCCTCTTTGCCGAGATCAACATCACGCCGCTCACCGACATCTTCCTCGTGCTGCTCATCATCTTCATGGTCACGTCGTCGGTCATGACCGACCAGAACGCCCGCTCGGGCATCAAGGTCACGCTGCCGAAGGGCTCGGCGCAGGACGTGGCCGTGAAGACGAAGGTCCTCCGCGTCGCCGTCGACCCCACAGGCAAGGTCATGCTCGATGGCGCCGAGGTCGAGGGTCCCGAGCTCCTGAAAGCCTTCGGGCGCGCGGTCCAGGAGAACCCTGAGACCGTGGTGGTCGTGCAGGCGGACACGGCCGTTCCTCACGGTCGGGTGGTGGCCGTGATGGAGCTCGCGCGCAGCGTCGGGCTGCAGCGCATCGCCATCGCGACCCAGGGCGGCAAGTAGGCCAGAATGCACGGAGCACACGCCGCATGACCCCACGCTCCTGGATCATCGCCGCGTGGGGCCTGGCGTGCCTCGTGGTCCTGTATCTGCTGGGCCCCGTGCTCACACCGTTCGTCATCGCGCTCCTGCTGGCGTACCTGATGAATCCGCTGCTCAATCGCCTCGAGAGCAGGCGCCTGTCCCGCGGGGGCGCCGTCGGGGTGGTCTTCGCGGTGCTCACGCTCCTGGCGGTCGCGCTGCTGTTGATTCTGGTGCCGATGTTGGAGCGGCAGGTCGTGCGTGCGCTCGACAAGGGACCGCAGCTCGCCGCGTGGTGGGTCGAGGTCGCCATGCCGACGCTCCGCGACCGACTCGGGGTCGATCCCGCGGTGCTCGATCCCCACGCCCTCGTCGAGACCGTGCGCTCGCATTGGCAGCAGGCGGGCGGGTTCGTCGCGCGGGTCGGTCGGGCGCTGGGCGCCTCGGGCACGGCGCTCCTGGCGTTCCTGGGCACGGCGGCGCTCGTGCCCGTCGTCACGTTCTATTTCGCACGCGACTGGCCGGAGCTCGTCATCCGGGTGCGGGCCCTGGTCCCGCGGGCGTGGCTGCCGAACGTCGAGGGTTTCGCCCGGGAGGCGGACGACGTGCTCGCGGCGTTCTTCCGCGGCCAGCTCACGGTCATGGCGGCGCTCGCGGTCTTCTACACCGTGGGTCTGGCGTTGGTCGGCCTCGACGTGGCCCTGCTCGTCGGTGTGGTCGCGGGGCTCGTCAGCTTCGTGCCTTATCTGGGGGTGATCGTCGGCGGCGGCGCGGCCCTCGTCGCGGCCCTCGTCGAGTTCCGCGACGTGCTGCATCCGGTCCTGGCGGTCGGAGTCTTTGTGCTCGGGCAGGTGCTGGAGGGCTTTGTGCTCACGCCTTGGCTGGTCGGGGACAAGGTGGGTCTGCACCCCGTGGCCGTGATCTTCGCCGTGCTCGTGGGCGGGCAGCTCTTCGGCTTCGTGGGCGTTTTGGTCGCACTGCCCGTCGCCGCCGTCGCGTTGATTGGCCTTCGCCACGCCCACACCCGCTACCTCGAGAGCGACCTCTACCGCACGGAAGAGGCCGAGTGAGACCCTACGGCCGCGCGGCGCTGCGGGCCTGCGCGATGGTCCTGGGCGGCGTCGGAACGGCCCACGCCGCCGACGGCGCCTGGCAGCTCGAGACCTTTGAGCCGCGGCCCCTGGCGACCGGCATCCTGGACGTCACCACGACCCGCGCTCGACCCGACGGCGCCTGGAGCGTCGAGCTGTGGTCGAGCTTCGTGCGCGACGCCCTCGAGCTCACCCCCACCGCACCCGAGGACCCGCGCTCCGGCGGCTCGGTGCGGCCGGACCGCCTCCGCCTCGAGCTGCTCGGCGCCTTTGCGCCCACGCGCGGCCTGGAGCTGGTCGCCGCCGTGCCCTTCGGCGTGGGCTTCACGGAGCCGACCCTCGGTTTCGCCGGGCGCAGCCCCGCCGACCTGACCGCCGCGGGCCTCGGGGACGTGCGTGTTTCGGTGCTCGTGAGCCTCTTCGAGCTGCTGGGGGTGGACAGTCCCCTGGGCCTGGGCCTCGAGGTGACCGGCCGCGCCCCGACCGGCGCCACGGGGCCGCTCGAGGGCGAGTCGGGTGTGCGGGGTGAGCCGCGCCTCGTGCTCGACGTGGCCTTCCTGGGCGCCCGGGTGGCGCTCAACGCCGGCTGGCACTTCCGCGCGCAGGAGACCCTCGGGAGCCTCGTGGTCGACGATACCGTGGACCTGGGCGCTGGCCTCGAGGTGCCGCTGTTCACGCCCGCGCTGCGCCTCCAGGGGGCGCTGCGCGCGGTCCTGGCGACCGAGGCGCACCGGGCGCCCACGGACCCCGACGCGCGCCTGTCCCCGCGCGACGCCGACATCGCCGAGGGGCTCGTCGCGCTGCGCTACTCCCCCTCGCCGCGCTTCTCGCTGCTCGCGGGTGGCGGCGTCGGGCTTACCCAGGCGCCCGGGGCGCCCGCCTGGCGACTCCTCGGGGCCCTGGGCTTTACGACGGACCCGGCGCGCGGCGACGCGCTGGCGGGTCCCTCGGACCTCGCGGACGCCGACGGCGACGGCCGCTCGGACCGCATCGACGTGTGCCCGTTCGAACCCG
>JBMOFP010000096.1:0-24081 GCA_049318805.1 Bradymonadia bacterium | reverse complement strand
CCGCAGACCGAGCTCTGGGCCACCGCGACCACACGCCCCATGAGGAGGGGGTCCGTCCCCAGGACCTCGACGATGTCGCCCAGCTCGACCGTCGGGTCCGACGACAGCTTGAGGATCTGCGCCGCGGCCGCGGGCAGCACCGGCGGCTGGTACTTCGGCGACTCGAAGAGGGCCACGAGCTGCCGGCCGAGCACGTCGGGGTCGATGCGCATCATCTCCTGCAGGGAGACGACGGCCAGGCCGGAGCCGTAGTTCGCGACGTTCTGACCCAGGGTCCGAGGCTGTGAGGGCTGGGGCGCGGCCAACATGATCGTTCTCTCCGACTCGAAGTGGGTCTGCGCTTCAAGCTCGGCGCGGCAGACCTCGGCCTCGAATCGAAAATGCGGGAATACCCGTGGGTCCACTTGGACCCGGGTGCTTCGCTCACCCAAAGTCCGCGACGTCGGTGATCCACACCAGCGTGAACTGGGCGTTGGCCGCGGCGCCCGCGTTGCTGAAGCACCGGACCTCGACGCTGGCGCCGGCGGCGGCGGTCGAGAAGCTGTGCACGGCGCAGGCGTTGGTGTCGGCGCCGTAGGCCGTGACGAGCGGGATGGCGCTGCCCCCGACCGGCATGCCGGGCAGCGTGACGGCGTAGACCCCGGTCGCGGTCCGGCGAAGCGAAGGCACACCGCCGGTGCTCATGCGGTAGGTCGCGTGGGGCGAGTAGTTCGTGTTCAGCGCGGCCGCCGGCTGGTCGTTCCACAGGTACGCGCCGAGGTTCTCCACGGCGTCCAGTCGGCCGGGCACGTTGCGGTGGGCGTAGAGCACCTGGAAGCGTGTGTCGGCGGCGGCGCCCGCGGTGTTGAAGCAGCGCGCGGTCACGGTCGCGCCCGCGGCGGCGTTGGCCCAGCTCTGGACCTTGCAGCGGGTGGACGCGGAG
Source organism: Bradymonadia bacterium (assembly GCA_049318805.1). Lineage (GTDB taxonomy): Bacteria > Myxococcota_A > Bradymonadia > UBA7976 > UBA1532 > CANLBD01. Next base: position 23,159 of record JBMOFP010000096.1, on the reverse strand, counting down.
CCGAAGGCGGAGACCTCGACATGGCCGCCGACCACCGAGAAGCCCGGCAGCAGGATGCTGTAGGCGCCCACGCCGGTGCGGGTGATGCGCGCGTCGACGGGGGCCTCGACGTGCGACGACAGATCGAAGGGGGTGTGCGTGGCGTTGGACACCGCGGCCTGCGTGTAGCCGTAGCCCGCGCACATGCGGTTCTCTTCGACGAAGGCGAGGGTGAACTGGGTGTCCGTGAGCACGCCGTTCGGGGCGCGGCACTCCACACCCACGACCTGGTTCGCCCCCGAGGTCCCGTTGCTCCGTACGCGACAGCTGCGCAGCGCGCCGACGGCGGTCACATGCGCCGTGCCACCGGCCCGTCCGATGCCGGGGAACGAGACGCTGTACGTGCCCGCGGCGGAGCGCGTCACGCTGGGGCGCCCGCGGGTGTCGATGACGGGTGACTCCTCGGCGAACGGGGACGTGGCGTTCATCGAGAAGCGCGCGGGCAGATAGGACGCCGTCGCGGGCTGGTTGGCGTGCACGAAGGCCAGGACCGCGCGCTGGTCGACGAGGGGCTCGCGCACGCCGAAGCTGACCTCGAAGGCCTCATCCTCCAGGTCGGAGCCCTCGTAACCCTCGGCGAGGATCTGGAGGATGTAGGTCGCGAGGAAGGCGTCACGGCCCATCTCGTCGAACTGACGCACGTGCACCAGCTCGTGCAGGAGCACCTCGAGGGCGTTCCGGAAGGCCCGGCTCCCCTGACCGCAGCGGAGCTGGGCGAGGGTGCGCGGCGGCTCGTTGAACAGCGCGTCGTAGAGGTCGTCGCGCATGACCACCAGGTCGTCGAGGGTCGTGGCGCGGATGTTGTCGCTGTAGAGCGCGTCGCCCGCGGCGGTCTGGGTGACGAAGCGTGCGTCGGTGATGTGCGTCGACAGGAAGGTGGGCAGGCCCTCCATCACGGGGCTCCGCCGAATCTCCTCGACCAGCGCCACGACATGCGGCGGCAGGCTGCGCGCGCCGGCCCGCAGCGCGATCTGATACTGGGCGGCGGCCTGGATCAGCGCGCCGACCGAGGCGTCGACGAGCGAGTCGAGGGTGCCGTTGGCCCAGCGTCGGAGCGCCTCTTCGGGCGACATCGACTCACAGGTGATGTCGCTCCAGTGCCCATCGATGAAGGAGCCGCCCAGCTCGCACTCGAGGTGCAGCCGGCACGTGGGCCCGCAGCAGTGGTGCATGCCGGGGATCCAGCAGATGTCGGCGTTTGCCGTGAGGCACTCGACGGGGTCCATGGGCGTCGGAGGCACCCACACGCTCTCGAGCAGCTCGCGGCAGATGTCGAGGGCGTACGCGGGGGCGGGGGCGGCCGTGATGGCCGCCGAGGTGAGGAGCAAGGAGAAGATGGACTTCGAGAGCTTCACGGAGACCTCCTGGGATGTGGCTCCGGCGCGCGGACGTGCGGTGGCCGGTCACAGGGGTCGTGCTGAAGTCGCGTTCGGTTCTTTCGGCGCGACGCGAGACTTTCGAAGCGAGCCTCAGGCGCGGCGTCCTCGCGCCTCGACCGCGTCCCTCAGCGCGCGCAAGGCGGGGCGCAGCGCACGCTGGGCGGCGGGGACGTCGCGCAGGCCCGCGCGCGCGGCGGCCTCATGCCACGGTCGCGCATCGAGGACCCGTGCGGCGATCAGCGCGCGCGTGCCCTCGCCCAGGGTCTCGAGAACGGCGCGGTGCGTCGAGGTCCACGGCTGAATCCACGCCGCCGCGCCCTCGTAGGGGGCCGGTCCGCTCAGGTAGGCCTCCAACATCGTGTGTTGTGCCTCTGCGTTCGGTGCGGGCACGGTCGACAGGTCTTCCAGCAGCACGGCCTCGAGCGCAGGCTCCGCGTGCCAGTGGCCCTCGGCCCGCATCAGGTCGAGCTGCACCGGCAACGCCACCGCGAGGCGCGCCTGCAGGTCCGGCACGAGCGCGCGCGCCGCGGGTGAGAACGGCCGCACCATCACCGCCGCGGGCTCGCCCGTGCGGGCGCCCGCCGAGACCCCGACCCGCACCAGGGTGTACCCGAGCCGGCGCCGAAACCGCACCAGCTCCGGTGTGGCGCCGAAGAGGGTGCCGAAGAGGTCCACGTCGGCGTGGGCGGCGTGCACGTGCTCGACCAATCGGCGTGCGAGCCCCGCCCGGCGGGCCTCGGGGTGCGTCGCGATCCGTACGCTGCGCGCCAACCGCAGCTCACCCGCCGCGGGGCAGAACGCCTGGGTGACGAGGGTGTCCGCCAGGGCGTGCCCTCGAATCCGAGACCGCCCCGCCGCAAGCGCCGTGCATCGGTCACGCGAGAGGCCGCCCTCGAGCGCCACCACGCTCGCGCCGAGCACGTCGGCGCCGTCCACCAGCGCGTGGAGACGGAGATTCGGCGCGTCCAGCAGGCGATGCAGATCCCCAGGGGTCGTCCGATAGTGCGCGTGCACCAGCAGCCCGAACAGCGCGCGCAGCCGCGCTTTGTCCTTCGCCAGAGCGTCCCGGTCGAGGGCGAGCGCGCGCACCCCCGTCGTGGTCTCGGGCGCCCGCGCCGCCAGGCTCGAGGGCTCTGCGTCCAGCAGCAAGACCTCGCGTGTCCACCGCTCCACGGGGTCTCCGGGTGCAAAACGGATCGGCGTGTCCAGCGTGAGTGACACCCACGGCACCGCCTGGCCGCGCACCCACTCCAGGAAACGCAGCACGAAGCCGCGGCCTGTGCCTTCGTAGCCTCGGGTCGTGGTCGCGAACGCGAAGCGCGCCGTCGGCCAACGAGCGCACAGGCTCTGCAAGAGCGGCACCGGGAGCTGGGCCGCCTCGTCGACGACGACCACCTCGGGGGCTTGCGCCCGTAGGTTCAGCGCGTCGAGGGCGGTGAAGACGAGGCCCGCCTCGCCCGCGAATCTGAGCACCTCGACCACCGCGTCGGCGGACGGCCCCGTGAGCACACACCGTGAAGCGTCGACCTGTCCCGAGGCCAGCAGCGTCGAGAGCGCCTGCCCCAGGGCCACGGACTTGCCGCGCCCGCGCTCGGCGACGAGGCTGACCCGCACGGGGCTCGACGCGCCCAGGCTCTCGACCAGCGCGCGCACCGCCACCGCCTGGTCCGCCGAGCCCCGGGGGGTCCAGACCGGCGGCACGAGTGCGGGTGTCTCCGGGGTCACGGACTCGACGGGCACGGCGTCCAGGGCGCGGCGAAGGCGCTCCGGCCAGCGTGTCCCCACGTCGGCCGCCGAGTACGGCTCGACCACCAACGACTCGGGTCCCGGCACGCTCGGCGCGCCTCCGTCGGCCAGCCTCAGGATGAGCGCGCCTCCGCCGCGCACCAGGCCTTCGGCGAGGGCGAGCACCTCGGGCACCCAGACCCCGTGCAGGTCGACGACCACGGCGTCCCACGTCCCGCCCAGCCGCGCGCGCAGGCCGCCCTCTCGCGCGGTCTCCGGGGCCCGGGTCCAAAGGACGGCCTCCGGAGGGTAGAATCGCAGCAGCGCCTCGGCGCGCGCCTGGGTCACGGCCGGTGCGCCGCGCACCACCAGGCAGCGTCGCGCGGTCCTCACCGCCGAGACCCGATCAGGGAATGCAGCCGGGGGGCTCGTCGGTCACGCCGTTGCAGTTGTCGTCGATGCCGTTGCAGACCTCGGGCGCCGGTCGTCCCGGGCTGCACGAGAGTGCCCCGGTGCCGCAAACCGTGGTGCCCACGGCGCAACGACCGGGCAGAGGGGAAGGACACGCGAGACCGACGTCGGCGGGGCTTTCGTCGACGCTCCGGTCGTTGTCGTCGTCGCGGCCGTTGCACAGCTCCACGGCGCCCAGGCCCGCCGTGCAGACGACGCCGGCGTCCTGGGCGTGGGCGCACGCGTTCTCGCCGAGCGGCGCCGCCGGGCACGCCGCCAGGCCAGGCTCCGTGCCGACGCAGGCGACCGCGCTCAACCAGATGGGCAGGTCGGCGGGACCGGCGCCGAAGCTCCCGTCGACCACCGGCACGGCGTCGCCGACGTAGCCGAGCTGGCGGCACACGACGGCGGCCTCTGTCGCGTCGAAGGCGTTGTTGCACACTGTGCCCCAGACCCCGTGCTGGCAGACCTCGATGCGTCCTGCCGCGGCGCTTGGGCCGTTGATGAGTCGGACCGCGTCCTCGTCGCACAGCCCGCCCGCGTTGGGCTGGCAGGCCCCCTCGTTGCAAAGGGCGCCCCGTGGGCAGTCCTCGAAGCTCAGGCACTCCGCCTCCACCACGCAGGCCCCCTCGGCCACCTCGATCGCGAAGTTGCCGTTCCCGCCGACGACGGCGCGGTCGACGAGGACGAACTGCTCGGTCCCGGAGAGGCCGACCTCGACCTGTGCGGGACCGTTGGCCGAGGGCACGGCGCAGTCGGTCTCGTCGACGACCGCCCCCGGGCAGCGCCCGCGGACCGAGAGGACCATGTTCGAGCCGCCGTTCGACAGGGTGACGCAGAAGGGCCCCAGGCCCGCGGCGACGCTGAAGATCCGCTCTTCGCCCGCGCCGGGCGCGCAGCCCGGGGAGAGGGCGGTCGTGCCCAGGGCCAGGTCGCCCAGGAGAACGCCCGGTCCCTCGATCGGGGTCGCCCCATCGCAGACCGCCGCCGCCTGAGGCGACTGGCACAGGCCGTCGATGCAGGCGCGCCCGGCGGAGCAGTTCGCGTCGACAGCGCAGGGACGCGGCGCCCCGCACTCCCCGAACTCGCAGAGCTGGCCGTCGGGGCACGCGTCGTCGGCGTCACACAGGCGGCGCTGCACGCAGACGCGGGCGTTGCACACGAAGCCCTCTCCGCACTCCGACGAGAAGTCGCAGCCGTCGGGCTGCTGCGCGCACGCCCCTTCGATGCAGACCGCGGGCGCCGGGCACTCGGCGGTCACGTCGCAGGCCACGCTGGGGATACACGCCAGTCCGGCGACACACACCTGGCCGGCGCCGCACGCGCCTCCGACACACGGCACGAGCGGAACGCAGATGCCGTCCGCGCAGACCCGACCGAGGCCACAGGAGAACGGATCGACGCACTGGGCGGGCCGGTCGGCGCAGAGGCCGCCTGAGCAGAGCTGGTAGAACGGGCACTGGGCGTCGTTGGCGCACACGCGTACGGGCGGCGGGTTGCAAACCGAGTTCGCGCAGCGCTCACCGTCGGCGCAGTCGGCGTCCGAGGCGCAGTCCGCGAGCGGCTCGGGCCCGCAGACCCCGGCAACGCAGACCTCGCCGGGCGCGCAGTCGGCGTCCGCCTCGCACAGATCGCCCACCGCGACACACAGGTCGTCGCGACAGACACCGCCCGCGGGGCAGTCCGCGTCCACAGTGCAGAACGGCGGCGCGACCGCGCAGAAGCCGAAGAAGCAGCGCTGCGTGGGCGGACACGGGGTGTCGTCGACGCAAGCCACTGGGCCGGGCACGCAGGTCCCGCCGTCACACACCTCGCCAGGCTGGCAGTCCGTGGGGCCGTTGCAGCGGGGCACCGCGTCCACACAGGCGCCCTGGTCGCACACCTGGCCGGCCGGGCAGTCGTCGTCGGCGATGCAGACCCCGGGCGGCACGACCTGGCATTGGCCGAGCACGCAGCGCTCGGTGGGCAGGCAGTCCAGGTCGCCCGCGCAGGCGGGACCCGAAGCGGAGCAGAGCCCGTCTTCGCAGGCGAGCGAGAAGGGGCACGGCGTGACCTCGGTGCACTCCAAGCGCGGCACGCAGAAGTTCAGCGCGCACAGATAGCCGGGCTCGCAGCCGGCGTCGTCCAGACACGGCGCGAGCGCGAGGCAAACGCCCCGCAGGCAGAAACCCTGCGCGCCGCACGGCAGTCCGTCGGCACACGCCGGGACCCCGGCGTCGCAGGTCCCGTTCACACACTCGAAGCCGAATGGGCACTCCGGGTCGGCCTCGCACGGTCGGGGCACACAGTCGCCCTCGATGCACGCCTCGTCCACGGCGCAGGCGTCGTCGGAAGCACATGAAAACACCGGGAAAATGCAGCGACCGGTCCCGCAGACGCCCCCGGCCGGGCAGTCGTCGTCGACGCTGCACGGGATCGGCGGCGGGTAGACACACGCGCCTGAGACGCAGAAGCCGTCCGGCGGACAGTCGGCGTCGCGCAGACACGCCGGGGGCGGCGCAGGCACACACTCACCGGCTTCGCAGACCTCGTCGACCCGACAGTCCGACCCGCGGACACACTCCGGGGGCGCCGCGTCGGGTTCGGGGGGCGCCGCGTCGACGGGCACCACCGCCACGTCCGCCGGGGGAAGCTCGGCGTCGGCCACGGGGGGCGCCGCGTCCACCGGGAGCACGGCCACGTCCGCCGGAACCGGAGCGGCGTCGGCGGGCACGACGGCCACGTCCGTGGGCACGGGCTCGGCGTCGGCCGGGTCGACCGCCACGTCCGCGGGCGCGGGCTCGGCGTCCGCCGCGTCGAGTGCGGTGTCGGCGGTCGAGACGTCTGCGTCGAGCGGCATGATCTGCACGTCGGACGGGGCGGGCTCGGCGTCCACACCTCCGTCCGCTTCGACCGTCGTGTCCAGCTCATCACCGCCGCCGGTCGCGTCCACGGCGGCGTCGAGCGGCTCGCCGAAGAAGCCGGTATCCTGGGTCTTCGTCTCTCCGCCGCCGCCTGAGTCCGCGGCGTCGCAGCCGACCACGAGGCCGGCCATCACCAGACAAAGAGAAAGCCAGCTTCGTGAACGCAACACGGGCATGGACGCTCCTGAGGGTCGGTCGACTCTGAGTGCGGCGCGGACGGGGTACGAGTCAAGGAAAGCCCTGGGATTGTCATCTTGTCGGAACAATCGAGGGCGCTTCAGACCTCGCAGACGACTAGGATCACGGCAGAATGAGTCACTCGGTCAAGATGTCCGCGCTCGCCCGGGTCCGTGAGGCCCGAAAGGCGCTGGAGTCCGCGCGAAACGCGGCGCGCGTCGACTGGCGCGAGGAGCTCTCGGGCGCCGACGAACGGCGCGCCCACGAGTCCGAGCTGTACGAGGCGCTCGCGGCCTTTGGCGCCGAGGTTCTCCAGCGCCTCGACGCCCTCGACGCCGCCGCGGTCGACACCTTCTGGAAGGTCCTGGGCCTGGAGAGCGAGCGCGCGAACCTCGACGCCGCCGCCGCCGCGCCGGTCACCGTCGAGGTGCCCTTGCCCGACGACTCCGCCGAGGCGCTGCCCGTGGTCGAGGTCCCGAAGCGCCGCCTCGACGAACCCCCGGTGGGTTCGCTCCTGCGGGCCGTGCGCCGGCCCGAGCCCGTCGAGATCGACGACGAGACCCGCCAGCGCCTTCAGAACGCGTTCGCCTCGGGTCGAACCCTGGAGCGCGCCCCCGCCACCTCGCTGGGCCTGGACGACGTCGAGGTGCTCGACGAGGCCCTCCGCATCTTCGGGGGGCTGCACGCCGTCTTCGAGACCCCCGCGGACCTGACCGAGGAGGTCGACCGGCTCGAGCGCGTGTCCTTGCGGCTCCTCGAGCGCTGGGGCCGCGCCTCGCCGGACACCAACCGGGCGCTGACCTCGCTGCTCACGACCCGCATGCGCCATGCGCAGACCCACGCGCAGCTCGGGGTCGGCGCGCTGGACTCCGAACGGCTGGACGCGCTCTTCCGGCGTGTCTCGCGGCACTCGAAGGAGACCCAGCCGGGCTATGTATGGGGGCTGAGCGTCAGCCACCGGCCCCAGCTCGCCACGTGGTTCGAGGACGCGCGCAAGGCCGACGAGGTGGTCCGGGCGCGTCGAGAAGCGCTGGGCGGGACCGCGGACGAAGGCGCAACGCCGGTGGTCGCCGAGAACCTGGACGACGCCCTGCGCCGCCTCACGGAGGACGTGCGGGGCGCCATCGAGCCCGAGCTCTTCGCCGAGCGCGTTCGCCAGCTCCTGCGTTCGGGCCTGCCTCCCGACGATCGACGCCTCGTCAACCTCGCTCGGGGCTTCGTCGAGCACCTGGACGGCAGCGTCTTCAAGGACCTGCGCCGAGTCGTCCGCGACGAGCTGAAGGCCGAGGCCGAGGTCGAGAGTGAGGTGCGCGAGAGCCCGGTGCCGGCCGACTGGCCGCACTTCCGGTTCACGCGCGGCCAGCGGGCCGTGATCGTGGGCGGGGATCCGCGCCCGGACCGCGTCGAGCGCCTCCGCGACGTCTTCGGCTTCGCGTCGCTGGACTGGCTCGAGGACGCGACCTCGGCGCGTCGGCTGGACGCGCTCCTGCAGCGCATGCGCAACGGCTCGGTCGATGTCGTGATCGTGCTGCGTGCGTTCTCGAGCCATCGGCTCTCGGACGCCGTTTTCGCGGCGAACGACACCCCCTGCTTGCGGGTGCTCGCCGACACCTACGGGGTGCACCAGGTCCGGCTCGCGATCGAGCGCTACGCCGGGACCTACCGGGGCTGAGGCCCGCTCACTTGCAGGGTCGAACGACCCCGCAGCCCGCGTAGGCCGACAGCACGGCGAGCGCCTCCCGACCGTGGGGCGTGAGCTCTCCGCGCTTCCGACGCGCCTCGTCCTCGTCCTCTTCGTCGGGGTCCGCGACCGACGGCGGGGCGTTGGGACCGGCGCCTTTGCGCGCCTTCTCCTCTTCGGCGTCGGCCATCAGGTCGGCGATCTTCACCATGCCTTTGTTCCGGCGCTGTCGCTCCATGCGCTCGCGAATGCGCTTGAACTCGTCGGACTTCGCGACGCGGTCCGCGATGTACCGCGCGACCTTGGTGATGCCCTCGGCGGTGACGGGCGCGAAGCCCTCGCCGACTACGGAGCTCGACAGGAACTGCGGGCGACGCGCCGGCGGCAGGGCAAAGGGCATCGACTTCTCGCCCCAATCCTGGGCCTGAGCGACGCTGGGGAAGACGATGTCGGCATCGACGCCCCGGTTCTGGGTGCTCTCGCCGCCGGGCCGGAAGAACATCGCCGTCGTGACCTTCACCGCGCCATACCCCGGCGGCAGGTCCTCGACGTTCTGCACGGTGCCCTTGCCGTAGGTGTGGTCGTCGCCGACGACGATGGCCCGGCGGTAGTCCTTGAGCGCGCCCGAGACGATCTCGCTGGCGCTCGCGCTGCCCCGAGAGACGAGCACGACGAGCGGCCCCGACCAGAGCACGTCGTTGTCCCGGTCCTCGAGGGGCTGGAGGCGGCCGTCCTTGCCGGCCACGCCGACCATTTCGCCCGACGACAGGAACATGCCGGCGATTTCGACGGCGGCGTTGAGCAGGCCGCCGCCGTTGCGCGAGAGGTCGAGCACGACCCCGTCGGCCTTCTTCTCGTTGGCCTCGCGCAGCGCGGCGCGCATGTCGTCCGTACACTGCCGCGCGCCCTCTTCGCGGCCGCCGTAGAAGCTCGGCAGGTCGATGTACGCCAGCTTCAGCTTGCGGGCCTTCGCGCCGGCCGCGCCGGGCTCGTCGACCTCGTGCCAGGTCAGCTTCACCGCCTGCTCTTTGAGGTCGACCTTGTCCCGCACGATGGTGATGTTGTGGGTCTCGACCTTCTCCCCCTGGCGCAGCACGGTCAGGCGCACCTTCGAGCCCTTCGGACCGCGGATGATGCGGACCACGTCCCGCAGGTCCTCATCGACCACGTTCACGGCCTCTCCGCCCTCGCCTTGAGCGACCGCGATGATCTTGTCCTTCGCGCGCAGCGTGCCCTCACGGTCCGCGGCGCCTCCGGGCACCACCTCGGCCACGAGCGTGTAACCGTCCTGGCTGCGCAGCACCGCGCCGATGCCCTCCAGCGAGAGCCGCATCCCGATGCTGAAGTCCTCGAGCGCCTCGGCGCTGAAGTAGCTGCTGTGGGGATCGAGCGCGGCGGCGACGGCATCGAGGAACGTGCTCAGGCGGTCCTCGGCGTCGAGCTTCGTCAGCCGCTTCGTCAGCAGCTCGTAGCGATGCGCGAGCTTCTTTCGGGCCTCGTCCGGGCTCGTGCCCGCGGTCAGGTAGTTCGCGAACTGGAAGTGCACGAGCTTGCGTCGCAGCTCGTCGCGCTCCTCGGGGGTCCGGGGGCGCGGGCGCTTGTCGGGATCGACCTCGAGGCTCACGGTGCGGTCGAGCTCGAACTTCGGATTCGACACCAGGGCCTTCACGAAGGCCTCCGTGTCGCGGTGGTGGCCCAGGACCTCTTCGTGGATTCGGTCGAGGTCGTCGCAGCGCGCGACCCGGATGTCGCCGTAGAGCTTGCGAATCCGGGGTTCGAGGGCCTTCGCCTCGCTCTCCAGGAGCAACGAGTGCGACGGGTCGAGCCGGTCGAGGTAGACCGTGCTGACGCGTTCGCCGAGCTTGCCCTCCACCTCGTTCCAGCCCAGGTGCGAAGCGGCGAGCTCACCCAGGATGCGGGGGGCGAAGGCGCAGTCGAGAGGGTCCTTACGGAGCGCCTTGGTCTCGGCCGCGGCGTTGGGGGCCAGGAAGAAGGACAGCGCGAGAGCGGTCAAACTGAGCATGGACATGCGCCTACTCTCCCCGGAATCAGGGGTTTGGGAAAGCCTCGGCCGCCGTGAGGTCTCTGGGCACGAGCTGAATGGTTCCGTCGTTCGCGACCCGGACCTCCGCCACCGCCCAGAACGGCGACTCCTCGACGGTCAACCGTCGGGACAGGCTCGAGACTTCCGCACCGTCGACGAAGAGGCTCACCGTGGCCGTCGAGGGCCCGAGGCCCCGGTCCGAGAAGTACCTCACCTGGACCAGGTACGTGCCGGGCGCCGGGATCCCGTAGTCGATGAACTCGGGTCCGAGGCCATCGGTGTCGTCGCGCTCGAAGCGGGGCTCTCCGCCCACGCCCGGCGCGTTCCAGACCGGCCGGCGATTCGCGTAGCTGCAGTCCCCCGTAGGATCGCCGAAGTCCGCGCCGGGCCGCTGCAGGTGCAGGTCGAGGTCCGTCTGCTCCGTGTCCCAGCGCAGTGCGATGTGGAGCCGGGGCAGGGCGGCGCCGCGCGGCGTGGGCACGCGCTCCGGGGTGTCACCGCTGGCGACGAAGTCCACCGCGTTGTCGTTCGTGTCGGGCGCGCCCGCGAGGCGGGTGAGGCTCTGCCCCTCGGGATCCGGCGCCGGGCGTCCCTCGCCCGCGAAAGCGGCGGGGTTCGGCGGCACGCCGTAACCCACGGCATCGAGCACGGACTCTCCGTTCCACACCAGGCGCACCGCGTCCGGCCCGTTCTGCAGGTTCGCGCCCTCGGCCACGAGGTCCGCGATGTCCAGGAGCAGGGCCGACGCCGTGCGATCGACGATGAGCAGCACCCCGAGGGCCGGCATCACGCGCGGCGGGGCGCCCGGGGCGACCGTGTCCAGCGGGATCCGCGCGTAGACCGTGCCGTCCTGCCCGTCGATCGCCTCGAGGGCGACGCCGCCGAGGGCCGTGCCCGGGGGCCCGGAGACCTCGATGAACGCCTCCGTCTCGTCGCGCCCGGGCGCGTCGTAGTAGATCTCCTCGATGCGCAGGGGCGGCGCGTCGCAGGCCTCGTCGACCCGGCCGTCGCAGTCGTCGTCGCGGTTGTTGCAGTCCCCGGCGCCCTCGGCCGGCACGTAGAAGGGCCCGTAGTCCTCGGCGGCGCAGGCCGCGAGCCCGGCGCGACCCAGACACCGCTGCACGCTCCCCGCGCACACGCCGCGCTGCTCCGGGCAGGGGGAGGCCGCGAGGCGCTCGTCGGCGTCCCCGTCGCAATCGTCGTCCAGTCCGTTGCAGTCCTCGGGCGCGGGGCCCGACTCGCCCTCACAGGCCCCGAAACGGCCCTGCTCGCACACCAGACGGCCGGAACGGCACTCGCCGGTGTTCGTGCCACACTCGGGTCGGTCGCCCCCGGGCTGGCACTCGCAGGCCTCGTCGGTGCGGCCGTCGCAGTCGTTGTCTCGACCGTCGCAGTCGTCGTCGGACTCCTGGGCCACGAAGAGCGGCCCATACTCCGCCGCACCGCACTGTGGATCGAAGCCCGCCACGCCGCCGCAGCGCCGCGCGGCGCCCGCGCACACGCCCGTCTGGAGCGGGCAGCCGGGGGCCACCACCGCTTCGTCCAGGCGGCCGTCGCAGTCCTCGTCCGTCCCGTCGCAGGTCTCGGGGCGCGCCTCGATCGCCCCCTCGCAGGCCCCGAAGCGCCCGCCGACGCAGGTCTGCTGGCCGCGGGTGCAGGCGCCCTCCTCGACGCCGCACGCCTGCACCGTGTTGTCGACACACTCGCAGAGCTCGTCCGTCGTGCCGTCGCAGTCGTTGTCCCGTGTGTCGCAGAAGGTCTCGTTCGCCTGCCACGCCGGCCCGTAGGTCTCGGCGTCGCAGGGCTGCCAGGCGCCCGCCTCGCACCGCTCTCGAGTTCCCGCGCAGAGCCCGGCGCTCAGCGGGCAGGCCGGCGCCTGAAGGTCCTCGGGCTCGTCCACTCGACCGTCGCAGTCGTCGTCCACCGCGTTGCACTGCTCCGCGCGCGGTCCAACGCCGTCGCACTCGCCGAAGCGCCCGCCGACACACGTCTGGCGCCCCTGGGTGCACGCGCCGACGTTCGCGCCGCAGACCTGCGTGTCCCCGTCGGCGCACGTACAGGGCTCGTCCGTGAGGCCGTCGCAGTCGTTGTCGAGGCCGTCGCACTCGGCCTCGGTCTCGACCTCGACATACCGCGGGTTCGCGTCCGCGTAGGTCGCCGGGCCGCACGCCTGCCACCCGGCCTCGCCGAGGCACGCCGGCACCGCCCCGGCGCAGACCCCTGCTTGGAGTGGGCACGGGGGCGCCGCCTGCTCCAGGGACTCGTCGGAGCGTCCGTCGCAGTCCTCGTCTCGGCCGTCGCAGGTCTCGGAGGCCGCGTTCACCGCCCCGCGGCACTCGCCCCACTGACCCTGGGCGCAAAGCTGCGTGCCGGGCTGGCACACCCCCTGGTCGAGCCCGCAGGCCTGCTCCGCGCCGTCGAGGCACGTGCAGCCTTCATCGGTGTCGCCGTCGCAGTCGTTGTCGAGGCCGTCGCAGTCGCCCGCGCCCTCGACCTCGCGCCAGACCTCGCCGTACTCCACCGCGCCGCACATCACCTCGGCGCCGTTCGCGCCGCACGTGCTGCGTGCGCCCGCGCAGACCCCGAGCTGGCGAGGGCACGGGGGGCGCGGCAGGTCGTTGTCCACCGCGCCGTCGCAGTCGTCGTCGGCGCCGTTGCACACCTCGAGCTGGGGCGGCACCTCGCCGAGGCACGGCCCCCACATGTTCACCTCGCAGGTCTGGGTCCCGGGGCGACACGCGCCCGGTCCCCCACCGCACTCGCGGGACTCCCCGTTCGTGCACGGACAGTCCCGGTCGGCGACACCGTCGCAGTCGTTGTCGAGGCCGTCGCACAGGGTCTCGCGCGCCTCGAAGGCCTCGCCGTAGGTCGCGCCGTCGCAGGCGGTGAACACCCCGGCCTCGCAACGTGTCCGCGCGCCCACGCACACGCCGCGGTCGAGCGGGCACGGTTGCCCCGTGACCTCCTCGTCGGTGGCACCGTCGCAATCGTCGTCGACGCCGTTGCAGCCCTCGACGATCGCCGGGTTGACGAGCGCGTTGCCGTCGTCACAGTCGGGCTGCGGGCACCCTTCGCCGAAGCCGTCCTCGTCCGTGTCCACACAGGTGCCCGGGCCCCCCGCGTCGGCCGTTGCACCGGACGGGCCGGGCACGCTCGACCCGCCCGCCCCGTCGGCGCACGCCCCGAGTCCCCAAAGGCTCAAGAGGATAAGACGCTTCATCTTCGCTCCCGCCCACCTCGCGAGCGAGTCAGTTCGTTCGCGGCGTCAACTTGTACTCGACCTTCACGGCGGTCTCGTCGCCCCACCGGATGACGTCGGAGTAGTCCCTGAAGTCGTTCTTGCGCAGCAGCAACTTCACCTCGCTCTTCTCGCGGTCGAGGTCGGGCACTACGCAGGGCGTCTCGCAGGCGAAGCGGCCCTCGATGAACACGTCCGCCTTGTCGGGCAAACTCGTGATCTCGAGGCGACCTTTCTTTTTCTCGAGGAAGAGCCGGCGACGCAGCTCGCCCTCGGGCGGGACCTCGGCCGGCGTGATGGTGAAGTGCTCCTCCTGGTCTTCGTGTCCAGGGAGCGCGAGCCGCAGCGTATGCGCCGCACCGACCGCGAGATTCTCCAATCGGGACGGGGACTTGAGTCCGGTGTCCTGACCATCGAGGAAGATGGAAGCCCCCGCAGGTGTGCTGTTGACGACGAGGGCGACCGTGCGCGCCTTCGGCGGTCCCAGGAACATCGGGGCGAGCTGCCAGAGCGCCACGCAGAGCAGGAGGACGAGCGCGACGATCGTGATGCCGCGGGGCGTGGCCAGCGCGGCCACCCAGCGGGACCGCGCACCGGCGCTCGACAAACGAGGCGGAGGCACCGCGGCCATGGTGGGCTTACCGCTCTCGCCGACGCGGTTGCTCGGTGCCCGCGGCCGGGCGGGCGCGGGGGTCTGCGCGGCGGGCAGGGCCGGGGTGGGCGCGGGTGCGACGGCCGGGGGCCGGGCAGGGGGGGCGACCGGGGGCGGGACGGGGGGCGCGGGTCGAGGCGGCACCGAGGCGACCGAAGGTGGACGCGGCGGGGTGGGCGGGGCGGGCGGCGACGGGGCGACCCTCGGGGGCGCGGGGCGCTGCGGGGCCGCCGGCGACGGACGCCGTGCCTCGGCGGGGGTCTCCTCCGCCGGCGGCAGCGACATGGTGGCGTCGTCGCCGCTGCTCGAGTCGAAGGTCGACGACAGCGAGTCCTCGGGCCGCGCGACCGGGCGATTGACGCGGCCCTGCGGGGCCTCACCGTGGCGGTTGAAAAGCCCTGTCGGCGGCTCATCCGCCCGGTCTTTACCGTGGGCCGCCATCGCCGACTCTACGGCGGCGGCGACCTCGGGGCCGAGGATTGCCGTTCGGTCCCCGTCGTCGTCGTCGTCGTCGTCTTGTCCGGCCGTGGCGCTCGACCAGACGCTCTCCATCATCGTGTGTTCTTGTTCGTCGTCGTCTCGCGAGGACTCGAGGGACCCCAGGGCCGAGAGCCCCGACCGGTCCATGGAGTCTCCGAGCAAGGCGCTCGTAGGCTCCGGGTCCTCGAACGAGGCATCGGGCGCGGGCTTCGGCGGGGCGACGACGGGGCGCGCCGGCGCCGTGGGTCGACCGACGACCTGCGCGGGACGTTGCGGGACGACGGGCGCGGACACGGGCGGCACCGTTTCGTCCAGACGCACTTCCATCTTGTTCAGATCGAAGAGCACGCTGTGCCCGGTGGTCGGATCGAAGTCCGAAGCGCCCATCAGCGAGCCGCTCACGTTCGGCTTCGCCTTCGGGACGGGCGCCACCGGCCGTGCGAGCACGAACCGCTGGTCACCGAAGACGTACTGCATGAACTCCTTCAACCGCGTGCGGTTGAAGTTCGGCCAGTTCCCGTACAGAAAGCCGGAGAGCGCCGCCTGAAGGGCGCCGGCGGACTGGAATCGCTGGTCGCGGTCGCGCGTGAGCGCCTTGAGCACGACGTGCTCGAGCGCCTGGGGCAGGTCCCGCCGACGGACCCGCATGTTCGGGATCTCGGCCTTCCGCACCTTGTCGAGGAGCAGGAGCGCCTTCTCCTCGTGGTAGAGCATCTCGCCGACGAGCATCTCGTACAGGCAGATGCCGGCGCTGAAGATGTCGGTCCGCCCGTCGATGGGGTCGCCCCACGCCTGCTCGGGCGACATGTAGAAGAACTTGCCCTTGATGACCCCGCTCTCGGTCTCGCGGCTGCGTTTCGCGGCCTTCGCGATGCCGAAGTCGACGATCTTGACCTCACCGTCGTAGGAGACGAGCACGTTCTGCGGGCTCACGTCGCGGTGCACGAGGCTCAGCGGCTGCCCGTAGTTGTCGGACTTCGTATGGGCGTACTGCAGGCCCGCGGCCATCTCCATGCCGATGAAGGCCACGAGGTCCAGCGGGATCGGGATGTCCTTCTCGGAGCACTTCACCAGGAGCTGGTAGAGGTCCTTGCCGTCGATGAACTCGAGCGCGATGTAGTAGGTGCCGTCGATCCGGCCCAGATCGAAGACCTGGCAGATGTTCACGTGGCTGAGCTGGACGGCGATCTTCGCCTCGTCCACCAGCATGTCGATGAACTCCTGGTCCTCCGAGTACTTGGGGTGGATGACCTTGAGCGCGAGGAGCTTCTCGAACCCGCCGATGCCGCTGGTCTTGGCGAGGTGGATCTCGGCCATGCCGCCGAACGCGATGCGCTTCAGAAGCGTGTAGGGGCCGAACTGCGCGCCTTCCTGCATCCTCGCGGACCTGCTCACCGACGACTGGGCGGCGTCCTCGACGCCAAGTTACGAGGACGGTCCGCGGGTTTGGCGCGATTCTAGGAGCGTTCTGTCCCAGCGGCAAATTGCGGCTTTACACCTGCCTTGACGTGTTTTCCCGCACGCATCTACGGTGCGTCCGACCTACCATGCGCGGTGGGGAGGGGTATCGATGTCTCGACTTTCCGATGTGCACAAAATTGGCCGTGGTGTCTTCCTGCTCATGCTGCTCGCCGCGTGCGGACGCTCGTCCGGCTGCGGAGGGTGCGACACCGAGGGCACACCCTTCCCGAACAAAGACCGGGTGCACAGCGCCATCCAGGTCCGCCTGACCGACAACGGCGTCGGCTTCCTGGAGGACAACCTCGAGCCCTTGCTCTCCCAGGCCTTGCCGGAAGGGGGCTTGAACATCTGCCTGCCCGGCCAGGGGGGGGACATCATCGGGCTCGTGCAGTGGGGCTTCTGCCAGGACCAGTGCGCGGACGGCTCGCAGGGGTGCCAGATCAACATCGGCATCGGCAACATCGACCTCGCACTGGTCGAGACGAGCCGCGTGCGGGCGACGCTCACGTTCAGCGAGCTCGCGGCGGCCATCGACATCTTCGCGAACCCCATCGTCGACTGCCGCCTCTCCATCAACGGCGCGGGCTTCCCCGTCACGGTGGACCTGAACCTCTCCACGCCCGAGCCGAGCCGGGACCTCACCTTCGCCGTCGAGAACCCCGTCTACCAGCTCTCGGACCTCGACATCCGGCTCATGGGCGACGGCGGCGGCCTGAGCTTCCTGTGTGACCTGATCGACGGCGTCATCAACTTCCCCCTCATCGGTGACCTGCTGCTGGGCGCGATCCAGGGCTTCGTCGACGGCGCCCTGCCCGGCCTGATCGGCGGCTTCGTGGACGACTTCACCTGCCGCACCTGCGAGGGCCCCGCCGACTGCCCCGCCGAGGGTGGCACGGTCTGCGAGGGCGGCCGCTGCGTGGCCAACGGGCGCTGCCTGCCGGCGCCGCTGGGCATTCAGGGTGTGCTCGACACCGGCGCGCTCTTGTCGAGCTTCGCGCCCGGGCTCGAGGCGCAGATTCAGTACCTGCTCACGCCGGGCAGCTATGTGGACGTGGAGAACGAGGGGCTCTCCCTGGGCATCATCGGTGGCGCTACGTCCGAGCTGAACCGGTGCGTGCCGCCGCAGCCTCAGCCGCCGTCCGACGTCGAGCCCCCGCGCGCGGTCGCGCTCTCCACGAACCTCGACCCCGGGGGCCTGCCCTACGAGGTCGGCATCGGCGTCAGCGAGCTCTTCACGCGTCACCTGATGTGGTCGGTTTACTCGAGCGGCACGCTCTGCCTCGCCATCAACGGCGAGACCATCCCGCAGCTCAGCATGATCTCGCTCCTGCTGCCGGACCTCGACCGCCTGACTCACGGCAACAAGATCCTCGCGATCACCTTGTCGCCCCAGGACGTGCCGAGCGTGACCTTCGGCTCGAACACGGTCGTGCCCGACCCGGACGACGAGGGCCAGTACACGCTGCAGGACCCCCTCGCGACGATTCGCATGAACGGGGTCTGGCTCGACTTCCACACCTTCACGGAGGACCGCTGGGTCCGCATCTTCAGCCTGAGCACCGACCTGGTCATCCCGCTGGGCCTGGCCTTCACCCCCGAGAACGCGCTCATCCCGGTGTTGGGTGACCTCGGCATGGCCTTGCAGAACATGCAGGCGCACAACGGCGAGGTCATGCGGGACGATCCGGGGCGCATCGCCGCGCTGCTCCCGGCGCTCATCGGGCCGCTGCTGCCGAGCCTGCTGGACGGCCTGAGCGGCGGCTTCGCGCTGCCCGACATCATCGGTTACCGGCTCGACCTGCAGGACCACTCGATCCTCGGCATCGAGAACAACCAGTTCCTCGGCATCTTCGCGAACCTCGAGCGGGCCGACGCGCAGGGCATGCCCGAGGGCATGGCGGTCGAAGGCACCGTGGACACCGAGGTCGAGGTGGCCGAGGTGCACGTGCCCCCCACGGAGGCCTTCGAGCCCGGCGCGCTCGACGCGTGGCGCCGACCCTACGTGCGCCTGAAGAACAGCGCCTTCGACGCGCGCCGCACGGCCGACGATGAGGCCGTGGCCTACGAGTACCAGTGGCGCGTGAACGGAGGGAGCTGGAGCCTCTTCACCCCCGCGACCGAAATGGTCGTGCGCAATCCGCAGTTCCTGCTCCAGGGCAAGTTCGACATCGAGGTCCGCGCGCGCCGTGCGGACGACTACCACACGCTGGACGCGACCCCCGCGACGGTGCAGGTCGTCATCGACAGCCGCCCCCCCACGCTCGAGGTCGTCGAGACCGGCACGCTCGCCGAGGTCAGCGTCTCGGACCTCGTGTCGAGCCGGGAAGCGCTGCAGGTCGAGTACCGCTACGGCGACGGCGCCTGGTCGCTGCTCGCGCCCGAGACCGCGCTCGTGAACCTGCCGACGGCCGAGACCGGCGACCTGACCGTGCGCGCCACGGACGAGGGCGGGAACGTCAGCACCGCGACCCTGGTCGCGAAGACCTCGGGCCTCATCGGGCGGGCGTCGCACGACGAGCGCACGAACCCCGAGGCGGCGGCGGGCGGCTGCGGGAGCTGTGGCGGTTGCGTCGTGCCTGGGCGCTCGACCCCTGGCCCCGCGGGCTTCCTCGCGCTCCTGCCTTTGGCCCTGGGCCTCGGTCTGCGTCGCCGAGGGCGCAACGGTCGGCTCGGTCTCATCCTCATCGCGGCGGCCGCGCTCTTCGTCGTGGGCTGCGACGACTCCACCAGCAAGAAGATCAAGGGCAACGCCGGCGACACCGGCGTGACGCGCCCCGACGCGGGCATCGAGCCCGACGACGGCATCATCCCCACGGGGGACTGCGACGACGACGCCGACTGCGGCAACGGGCGTGTCTGTCGGCTGGTCGCCGGAGTGAACCGCTGCGTGCAGGAGACCTGCGGCGAAGACCCCGCGGTGTGCGCCGAGGTGCAGTGCCCCGGTGACCGCAAGGCCATCTGCGCCGAGACCGGGCTGTGCGAGTGCGAGCAGCCCTGCCCCGAAGGCTGCGGCGACGGCGAGTACTGCTGCCGCGCGACCTACGCGTGCGCGCCCCTGCCGGTCGCCTGCGTCGACCTCACCTGCGAGCCCGGCTTCGAGCCGATGGTCTTCGTCGAGGGCATGGTCAACCAGGACACCTGC
Organism: Bradymonadia bacterium; assembly: GCA_049318805.1. Lineage (GTDB taxonomy): Bacteria > Myxococcota_A > Bradymonadia > UBA7976 > UBA1532 > CANLBD01. The sequence continues at coordinate 3,788 of JBMOFP010000096.1, read as the reverse complement.
ATGCTCGAGAACGCGGATTGCCAGTGCATCGAGAAGGCCCCGCTGGACCGGCGCTCCGTCGGGCGCTTCAGCGACATGGTCGTCTCGGCCGCCGGCACCTTCGTCAGCGCCTACGCCGATACCTACGGGGACCTGGTCGTGGGGCGTTGGGACGACGTCAGCCAGACCATCGCGTGGTGGTGGGTGGACGGCGTGCCCTCAGGCGCGCCCGTGGTCGGCGGGCCCAGCGGTCCGCGCGGCGGCGTCGAGCTCGCCGGGCCGGACGTGGGCACCTACACCTCGCTGGCCGTGGGGCCCAACGGCGAGCTGCACGTCGCCTACCGCGATGAAGAGGCGCAGGCGCTCAAATACGCCTTCGGCGCCCCGACCACCGACGGCTACATCTTCAAGACGCTCACCCTGGACACCGAAGGGGACGCCGGGCGGTGGACCAGCATCAGCGTCGATCCGCGGGGTGTGCCCGGCATCGCCTACCGGGTCGCGCGCAAGCGGGACGCGGACGCGTGGGTGAGCGAGGTGCGCTACGCCCTCGCGAAGAACTCGACGCCGGACGCCGAGGGCGACTGGCTCTCACCCTTCACCATCGCGCGCAGCGTGCTCGACGGCGGCTGCGGCGGGCTGTGCGGGCGCGGTGAGGCCTGCGTGGCGTCCACGAACACCTGCGCCCAGATCACGCAGAACTGCGAGGGCGGCTGCGCCGACGGTCAGGCCTGCATCGCCGGCGTGTGCGAGGCGACCCTCGCAATCGTGGGCGCTGGCGGGACCTACCCCGAGGGCACCGGCCTCTTCACCTCGCAAACCCGCGATCTCACGGGCTTTCCCGTCGTCGCGTGGTACGACCGCACCTTCGGCCAGCTCTGGTGGTCGCGGTTCGTCGACGCCGGCTTCACCGAGCCGCAGCAGCTCGCCGGGTACGGCATCGGCGTCGAGACCCGCGAGGGCGACATGGGCGCGAACGTGGACGTCGCCGTGGACGCCCAGGGCAACAGCCACCTCTGTTACCAGGACGGCATGACCGACTCGCTGCGTTACCTGGCCCCCGAGCTCGGCCTGGACGAGTGGGTCGACGACGGGATTCGTGAGAACGACGGCCGGCCCTGGGCGCTGCATGTGGTCGGCGAGGACTGCAACGTGCGGGTCGACCCGGCGGGCAACCCGCTCATCGTCTACCAGGACGCCACGAACCAGGACATCGTGCTCGCGCGGCGCAGCGCCGAGGGCGCGTGGTCACGCACCACCCTGCGCGGCGACGAATTCGAGTACCGGGGCGCCTACGGTTTCTACACCCGCGCGCGGATCTTCGACGCCACGCTGTGGGTCTCGAGCTACTGGTGGAACAACCAGGACCCCGCGCGCCCCGACGGCGTGGACGTCATTCGCCGGGACCTGTAGTCGCCCCCGTTTTTCCGCAAAGACCGAGACGCCGATTCAGGAGAGCCGCTGTCTTTCAAGACTCCGCAACAGACTGTGTCAGGAGAAGTTCCTGTGGGTGGTCGAACGTACGGAAGCCCGGTCGGGAAAGGGCCGATTCGAATCACTCGCGGGTGACTGGACGGGACGGGTGGCGACCGTTTCGAGCTGCGAGGGCGGGGACGACGACTTCGAGAACAGAGTCGATACCGATGTCTTCGGGGCCGAGGTCGAAGGCGAGAGCGCGGTCGTCCAGACGTCCGATCGCGACTCTGGGTACAACTCGACCTGGACCGTCCGCAATACACGACTCGGCATCGTCTACGAGAACGGAGTCCCCGACGATGCCCGAGTCATCGAAGAGGTGCGCTGAACGGGCGCGCGGTCGGTGGCCTTGGGCTCAGGTCGCGGTGAGTGAAAGTCGGGTCACGGTGCCGTCGTGCGTCGTGTTCCCGACCGTGACCCAGACCTGACCGCCGCTCACGGACACCGCCCAGCGGTTGCGTTTCTCCATCGCGCCCGCGAGCTGAGTCAGCAGGCCGCGGTCGAGCGCGTACGCCTCGATCTGCTCGACGCGGTGGATCTTCTGGCCGGCGAGCTGGGCGAGCCACGGCGTGGGATCCTTGTGCGCGAAGACGAGGACGCGCGGGGCGGCCTTGCTCGCGCGGTGGAGGCGGGGGGCATCCGGCAGGCCCACATCGACCCAGAGCTTGAGCGCACCTGTGGGGTCGCGCACCTCAATCGCCGGCTCGTCGGAGCTCGCCAGGCCCTGCGTGAACGCGAGGTCTTCGGTGAACGCGAGGGCGTAGGCCAGCAGTCTCGCGACGACGTGCTCGTCGGTCTCCGAGGGGTGCTGCGCCACACGCAATGCGAAGGTCTCGTACACGCCCCGGTCCGTGTCCGAGAGGTCGAGGTCGAAGGAGCGCATCGTCGAGGTCAAGGCCATGGCGCATCGTATTCGCCTTCTCGTGGCGGCGCGATTCCGGGCAGAATCCGAGGGTGAACGCCCGCGCCCCCTGGACACGTTTCCTCTTTGCCGCCGGCCTCGCGGCGTGCGGAGAAGCCGCTTCCGACCCCGCCGCGCCTGTGCGCGACGCGGCCGCCGCACCGAACGACGCCGCGGTCCTTGGCCCCGTCGACGCGTTCATCGCGGTGCCGGTCGACGCGGTCGTGGTCCCGCCGCCGCCCGACGTCGGCGAGCTTGCCGACGTCTCCCCGTTCCCCGACGCCGAGGTTTCACCCCGAGACGCCGAGCCGCCGCCGCCGCCGCCGCCCGATGTCGGGCCGCCGCCCCCCGTCGACTTGCCGCGCTGCCGGGCCTTCGACGCCGTGCCCGACGACGAGCTCCTCACCGCGCTGCACACCGAGCTGCACTCGACCTACGTCCCCATCGACGCGCTCCCCGACATCGGCGGCACGCTCAACCGCTACACCACCGCGCGCAACCTCATGTTCGTCGAGGCCGAGTACGTGCGCGTCGACGGCGAGGGCGGCCACGAGTGTGTCTACACCGGCCAGTTCTTCGCGACGCCGCCGGGCGTCGAACCCGACGACGACCTGCTCAACTGCGAGCACGTGTGGCCGCGTTCACGCATGGCGCCCGAAGAGACCCTGCTCTACAGCCACGAGCAGAGCGATCTGCACCACCTATACCCGGCGCTCCCCGGCGCGAACAGCACCCGCGGGAGCTTGCCCTTCGGCGAGGTCGTCACGCCGCGCAACGAAGACTGGGCGCCGTCCCTCGAGGGCACGGACGCCGAGGGTCACGTGGTCTTCGAGCCGCGAGACCTGCGCAAGGGCGACCTCGCCCGGGCCATCTTGTACTTCGCCGTGCGGTGGGGGGCGGAGCTGAGCGAAGACGAGGAGGCCGCCCTGCGGACGTGGCACGCCGCCGACCCGCCCGACGCCCGCGAAGCGGCGCGCAACGGCAGCGTCGAGGCCGTGCAGGGGAACCGCAACCCGTTCACCGACTGCCCCGCGCTCGTGGAGCGCGTGCCGGACTTCGTGCCTTTCGAACCCCTCGACTCCGAGGCGAACCTCGCGCGGCCCTAGGAGACCGTAGCGCATAGCGCTCCCGTCGCCCATCGGCCGTCTGCGGGCCGCTCACTGCGTTGCGAAATCTTGCAATACCTCCAGGTATTGTCGCGATTTCGCGCCTTGAGATCGGCTCCGCATCCGACCAACCGGCTCGGTCCGGCTATGCGCTACGGTCTCCTAGGAGCCCGTAGTTCGTTTCGTTGTGTCCTGTCCTCGACGCCGATGCCTCGGCCGATGCCGAAACGAACTTCGGGCCCGAGGTACTCGCAGCGCTGCGCGCGCGTGTGACATCGACGTGACGTGCGGCTAGACTGTCGCCCATGAACTCAAAGACCCCGGCT
>JBMOFP010000095.1:0-24295 GCA_049318805.1 Bradymonadia bacterium | reverse complement strand
CTTTCGAGGGCCGCGCACCTCGCTCGGCGCGCTCGCGCTGCTCGCCTCGATGGCCGCCACGGCGGGGTGCGAGACCCAGGCGGCCACGGTGGAGACCGTGCAAGCCGTCGAAACGAGCGCACCGCCGAGCGTCGAGACCGCGCCGCCGCAGGCCGCGCCCGCGATTCCCAAACCGCCTGTCCACCAACTCCGGATGGGGACGTGGGCCCCCACCCTGCCCCCACGCCCGTAAGCGTCGGCTTCACCATGGATTGCATTCGCCCTGCGGGGCGCGGACGATGCGGGCATGACCGCCGCGCACCCGCAGAGGCTCTCGGATTGCCTCGTGCTCGTCTTCGATACGGAGACGACCGGGGTCCAGGTGAGCTCAGACCGCATCGTCGAGCTCGGCGCGGTGTATCTGGAGCACGGCCGCGTCCAGAAGCCGCCGTATCGGATGCTGGTCAACCCTGGCGTCCCGATTCCCCCAGAGTCGAGTGAGGTCCACGGCATCCGCGACAGCCACGTGGAGAACGCGCCCACCTTCGCCGAGGTCGGCCGGCGTTTCCTGACCCACCTGACGGGCGACGCGCGCGGCGGACCGCCACCGGTGCTCGCGGGCTACAACGCCGCGCGCTTCGACACGGCGATCGTGAACGCGGAGTTCGCGCGCCACGGGCTGGACGGTCACATCGACCCCGCGCGTGTGGTCGACCCCTTCGTTTTCATGAAGTGGCACCATCGGAACCTGCGCGGCCGCAAACTCTCCGACGCCTGCGCGCACTACGAGGTCCGCCTGACGAACGCGCACAGCGCCGCCGCGGACGCCGTGGCCTCGGGCGAGCTCCTGCTGCGCATGGTCCAGGCGGGCCGGATACCCGACGACGTGGAGGCTGCGCTCGCCGCGCAACACGACTTCGTGCGTCTCATCGACGAAGAGATGGAGACGTGGCGCCACTGGATCTACCGCGACCGCGAGGACGGTCAGACCCTACGGCTGGGCGCCGGCAAGCCGGTTGGGACCCCTCTCGAGCGGGTCGACGCCGGGTGGTACCGCTTTGTGCTCGAGACCGTGCAGGACCTGCCCGAGGCCGCCCGCACGGAGTTCGCGCGCCACGTGCGCTGACGCGGCTCAGTCCGATTCGCCGAGCACCACGTTCAGGCGGTCGGCAAAACGCGCGTCGCCCTCGACCCAACGCAGATCGGCCCAGAGCGCGCGCAGTCGCTCCGGCGCGAAGGCGTGGAGCAGCGCCCGCTGACGCTCGTCCTTCGGCAACGCGCGGAAGTCCGGACCCTGCCCCGTGACGCGCGAGAGGCCCGTCTCCTGCCGCAGGACCGCCCGCTCGAGGACCGCCAGCGGCAGGTCCATCGGGGGTCCAGCGCGCAGCGCCCGTGCCTCGGCGCCGAGCCGCCATGCGAGCGGGCCCTCGGGCACCACGGGCAGGTCCAGCGCGGCGAGGGCGACACCGAAGACCCGCCCCAGCGCCTCGCCCAGCCCGTGGACCCACAGGTCCGGCAGCACGGCCGCCGCGCCCTCGGGCACACCCAGGTGGTGCAACCACGCCCGCGCGTCGCGGTGGCCCAGCACGGGGCCGGGGCGCGGTCGAAAGCGCGCCGGGGCGGCGTGGTCGACGCCGCGGACCCAGACCTCGCCGTCGCGCACCGCCTGCACCGCGGAGGCACGCCCCCCCAGGGTCAGCGTCTGCCCCGTCACCGCCTCACCGACCCGCCCGATGGGCTGCGCGGTCACGGCGTCGTAAACGATGACCCCGCTGGACTCGAAGGCGAGCTGCGAGTGCATGCGGCCTCGGTCGAAGGCCTCCTGGAGCGCGTCCGCCACCCGAAACAGCCCGTCGGCCCCCGCGCGAAACAAGTCCAGGCGCGCGCGCAAAACGGACTCGAGCCGGGCCTCGGTCCAGTAGGCCGCCTGCCACGGGGGCAAGCGCCCGAGGAGCGCCGCCACCGACAACGTGCGGTGTTTGTTCTGGTACAGCAGCGATGCGGCCTGCTGCACGACGGACGCCGGGTGATACGGCCCGATCTCGGCGCACAGATCCCCGGCCGCCGCGCGGTCGAGCAGGAAGGCGAAGCGCACCGCCCGCGCGGGTGTCTCGGCGAGGGCGACGACCTCGGGCCGCCCGGTGCGCCGCCCGGCGCGGCCGATGCGCTGCACCAGCGCCGACACGTCGGGCGGCGGGCCGAAGAGCACGACACGATCGACGTCCCCGATGTCGATGCCGAGCTCCAGCGTGTTGGTGGCGACACACAGGGCCGTACGGCGCTTCGCGAAGGCCGCCTCGACCCGCTCACGCTCGGGCTTGAGGAGGCTGCCGTGGTGCGCGAAGACCGCATCGCCCCAGGGTGCGCGGCCCCGAAGCGCGTGCGCCAGGGCCTCGACCTCGGTGCGGCTGTTGGCGAAGACGAGCGTTTTGCCCGGCAGGCCCTCCACGGCGGCGACGACGTGCGCGGGGCCCGCGGCCGCGCGGATCGTGACCTCGGGCGTCCGCACGACCCCGCCGACCTCGATGATCTGGGCATCCTCGAGGTATCGGCGCGCGACCTCCTGCGTCTCGGGCAGAGTCGCCGAGGCGGCGGCCACACGGAGCGTGCCCTCGGCCGCGCGCACGAGGAGGCGGAGGCGCCAAACGAGCGCGGCGAGCTGGTCGCCGCGCGCCGTGCCCGCGACCAGGTGCAGCTCATCGAGCAGGAGCCAACGGACGTCGCGCAGCGTCCCCGGGTGCCGACAGAGGCGCGAGTCCAAGCCCTCGGGGGTCGTCACCAGCAGATGCGGCAGCCGGTCCTTGTCGGGCCGGTGGTCGGCCGTGTGCCGCCCGACCCGCAGGTGCAGTCGATGCGCGATGGGCCCCAGCCGCCGATGCACGTCGTTCACGAGCGCGCGGGTCGGGCACACGTAGACGACGCTCGGGCCGTGCTCCACGGCGGTCCCCGCGTGCTCCAGGGCCGCCGCGACCAACGCCTCCGTCTTGCCGCCCGCGGTCGGCGCGCACAGCAGCACCTCGTGTCCGTCGAGCAGCGGCGGGATGCCCTCGCGCTGCACGGGCCGCAGGCTGGGGTGATGCGCGAAGAGCGCGTACCACGTCCGCGGGAGGCGGGCGCGCAGTCGCCCCTCGGCCCCGGCGTCCGGGGTCAATACCAAAGGCGCTTGAGCTCGTCGACCGCGAGCCGAACGCGGTCCGGCGCATGGCGCGACAGGTCGAGCAGGTCGAGCACGAACTTCACGGCGGCCCGGGGGTTCTGGAAGCTGCCGTCCGTCAGGCCCTTGAACATCAGGTCACCGATGAGCTGCGAGAGCGCGTCGCGCTTGGGCGCCAGCCGCTCGTGACGCGCGGCGTACAGGTCGATCACGCGGGCCGAGAGCGCACGGTAGTGCTCGGGGCCCAGGGGCGAGAGCGCGGTGATCCGATGGGCGGGCAGCAGCGACTCGACCCAGTGGTCGCCGGCCTGGGCGGGCGTCATGGCGATCACCACATAGAGCGGACAGTGGCCCGTGAACCGGTGCGGCAGCTCGCGAAGGTCGCCTCGGCCGCCCCGCGGCTCCAGCGCGGGATCGAAGGGCAGCGGCTCGTCGTGCAGCGCCGCGGCGACGAGCGCCCGAAAGAGCCGCTCGGCGAAGTCGCGGTTCTCGCTGCCGAGCGTGCGGAAGAACTCCGCTTCGTCCAGAAGCAGCACGAGCCCCGCATGACCCGTCTCGTGGGCGAGCCCGGCCAAGCCCGTGAGCAGGTGCGTGTAGATGTGCGCCCAGGGCCGGTAGTCCATCAACGCGGGCAAAGCGTTGCGGCCGTAGAGTCCGAAGCGCGCGTTCAGCTCGGGGGTGTGGTCCTGCGGGGCCCCCTCGAGCCAGTCGAGCACGGGGGCCGCCTCGGTGTCGTCGAGCCGGTTGAGGAGCGTCAACGCCGGGCTCAGGTGCGGATGACGCCCGCCCGACGGCGATGCGCCGAGGAAGCGCGCCTTGACACGTTCGTGCCCGCGGGCCCGCTCGATGAGGGGCATCAGGCCCGTGCCGCGGGACGAGTCGGGATGCCGGAGCGCGTGGACGAGGCCCCGGTGCACTCGGCGCGGATTGCTCGCGGGCACGTCGATGGGGTCGAGCGCGGTATAGCCTACGAGGAAGCCTTGCTGCAGCGCGCGCGCCCCCACGTGCTCGAGCAAGTGCGTCTTCCCGGTGCCGTAGTCCCCCAGGACGACCCGCGCCGCCCCCTGCCCCGCTCGCACCGCCGCGAGGTCCGCGTCGATGGCGGCGAGCTCACGCTCCCGACCCACGGTGTACAGGTCGAGTCCGGCGCCGGGCACGGTGCCCAGTCGGAGCGCCTCGAGGAGCTGGAGCGCCGCGGCGTCGAGTCTGGGTGCGGTGTCCACCGGCGGGGCGACGCTCGTCGCCCGGGCGCGGGGCGGGGCGGCCACGACCTTCAGCTCGTGGGCCCCCACGTGGATGTCGAGCTTGCCCAGGCGCTCGAAGCGCACCATCGCCGCGCGCCCGCCGCGGACGAGCTGAACGACGCGTCCGGGGCCGTGCTCCGCGTGCTCGACCGTCGCGCCGACCTCGAGCGACGGCCCGGGTTCAGAACTCTTCGAAGCCATCGCTCGTCGACGCCGCCGCGCCCGAGGGCGCCTGGAGAAGCGCGCGGGCGCCCGAGAGGATGCGGTCGCCGACCTCGTGCTGGGTCACGGCCCGCTCGCCGTTGGAGAGCTGGTCGTAGAGGTGGCCGATCCAGGCCTTCACGAAGACCCGGCGGTGGGAGACTTCGAACTGCGACTGCGCCGCCTCCTGGGCGACGCGCGCCAGGTTCGCCGCCTGCAGGATCGGGTCGAGCTTCACGTCGCGCGCGACCTCGAAGACCCGCATGAGGCGCTCCCCCATGGCGAGCAGCAGGTCCTTCGGGTGCAGGTCGACGTGCTCGAGGTCGATGAGCGCGGACTGCGGGCTGCGCACCGAGAGCGGCAGCGGGCTCGCGAGGCGTTGTTTCAGGGCGGGGTATTCGTCCACCACCCGCCCCATGAACTCCGGCGGCACCGCGTACACGAGCATGACCCCGGGGAGGGCCCCGCGCCCGCACAGGTCGACCAGCTCCCGCAGGTTGTCGGTCAGCCGATGCTGGCTCTTCGTGGTGCTGCCGATGCTCAGGTTCCGGTCGAGCTCGTCGAAGAGCAGCACGGTGCCGGGGAAACCCAGGCCGCGGAGCGCCTGACACACACCGCGCAGCATCGCGAAGGCGTTGGCCTTGGAGATGGGCTCGAAGATGCCGAGCTCACGGTGCGCCGCGACGGGGACCTCGTCCCCGCTCAGGTACGCGGCGAGCACGTCCTGCTTGCGGGTGTCGTCGTCCAGGAGCGCGAGGCCGTAGGCCGAGAGCGCGTTGCGCAGCGACTGGTTCTCGATCGGGAGCTGGCGCACCGTGCGCAGAAGCCACTGACGGACGCCCTTGTCTCCGCTCGAGACCCGCCGGTCCTCCACCAGGTCGCGGAACAGGTCCGGCAGGCCCGTCGTGGGTGTCAGGGGGGCGTCGGAGCCCGGCGGGGCCCGCAGCGCGCGAACGACCGCCCGGTAGACCATCAGCGGCTCGTGGAACGGGCACTCGTTGGGCGAGAGGCCCACGTAGGCGGACACGAAGCCCGCATCCCAGGCCAGCTCACGCAGGCAGAGCAGGAAGTGGGTCTTGCCGCCGCCGAAGTAGGCCTGCACGAGCTTGAACGTCGAGCCGCCCGCAGGCAGGAGCGACTCCAGATACTCGGCGCGCAGCACGTCGAGGTAGCCCTCGTTGCCCACATTCACATGCCGAACGCCGCGCTCCGGGGGTGTGCCCGACTCGCCGACGGACTGCAGAATCCGCTGCGCGAAGGCGCGGTCCAGCGCGGTCGAAGGGGTGCGCGGGGCGCTCATGGGGTCTCCACGGGGCGCAGCGCGAAGGTGAGGTAGTACTGACCGCCTCCGGGCGCCGACTCGAGGAAGAGCACCTGTTGTTTCTTCGCCGTCGAACCGCCCGTGGCGGACCCGAGGGCGATGCGCAGACCGCCGTGCTCGAGGCGCCGCGCCCGCTGCAAGGTGTCGAGGTCGTAAGCGAGCTGCGCCCGGGTGACGAGACGCGCCGAGCGGGCGTCGGGGCGCTTCCAGAAGGTGTCGGCCTGTCGCACGAAGAAGAGAGGCGCGACGAGGTCGACGAGATTCACACGTTCCCCCGCCGGCAGGCCCTGGCGGGCGAGCAGGACACGGTAGGCCGCGGCAATTTCCTCAAAAATATCCGGCACTTGCTCGACCGGCCTGCGGAGCGCCGCGAGCGACGTCCGCACGGCGTCGACCACGGCCACGGGGTCCGGACGCACGGTCGCCAGGACCTCTCGGGCGTAGAGCACGTCCACCTCGCCGCGGGCGTGGTCGACCCGGACGGTCGCCTCGTCGATGCGGACCTCGTCGGTGCCCACCCGCGCCTGCGCGAGACCCGCCGCCTCGGCGGCCGAGGCGAGGTCGCCGAGCCACCGCAAACGCGCGGAGTCTACGGCCGCGGTCGTCTGCGCGTGGAGCTCGGCGAGCGCCGTGGGCGCGAGGGCGGCGTCGTCGATCACCGCGCGCAAGGGCGTGAGCGCGTCGAGCGCGGCACGCGCCGCCTGGGGATCACGCGCCGCCGACGTCACACCCCGCAGCAGCTTGTCGGCCGCCGTCGACGCGCGCACCCACGCGGCCACGGCCGCCTGAACGGCCTGCCACCGGGCGTCGAGTGGGGGCTCGGTCTGGTCGTCCATGCGCCGCGCGTGATACTCCAGAGACACCCGCGTTGACCACTCGGACCCGCCGCGTGACCAAAAAAAGTTCTGCCGACGACGCGCCCGCGCGCGCTCTCGTCCAGGCCACGACCTCGGCCGATCTGGTCGGACTCTACGCGGTGCTCGCGCCGGTCGACGGGCGAGCCGCGACCTACTCTCTGGCCACGGCGCGCGCCCTGCTGGCTCTGCTCGCGGACCCGGACTTCGCGGTCGGTCTCGAGCTCAAACCCCTCCCGGTCCGAGAGCGTGTCCGCGTCTTCGTCGCGCGTCATGGGGCGCTGCTGGAGACCCTCGGGCTGGAGGCACTCGTGGACCGCGTGCGTCGCCTGCGCGTCGAGCCCTATCGGGGTCGTGCTCACGCGGAGCCCAACGCCGACTTCGCGGTCTTGGCAGGCGCGCTGCTGCCCTTCACGCGGCCCGCGCGCCGAAAGGTGGTCGCCCCGGTCGTGGTGGGTCGGGCGGTGGCGGCCCAGGTCGAGCTCGACGCGCTGCTGCGCCTGTTCCGACGATGGGGCTTTCTGTCGTTCCGCAAGGCGGCGAAGGCCGACGTGCCAACCCTCGCAGACCTGTTCGCGCCCTTCGAGACGGCGCTCCCGACGGAGGGGCGTGCCTGGGGCCGCGCCCTCATGTTGGCCGGCGCGCTCACGATGCAGCCCGAAAAGGCGAGGTTGGTGCTCCTCCCTGAAGTGCTCGCCGAGCCCGACCTCCCGGGCGCGCTCCGCGCGATCATGCGCTCGCTGTGGCGGACCCCCGCGCAGGCGCTCGCCCTCGACATCTCCGTACTCGGCGTGGATGCGTGGCGTGTCTCCGGGTGCGTAGAGCGGCCGGCACCGCCGACGGCCCACCGGGACCTCCTGCTCGCCGGCCTGCGGCGCCTGCCCGTCGGCGAGTGGGTGGAGTTTGCCGAGCTCGCCGGTTTGCTCTACCAGGACGGCCTGCTGACCCCGGTCGCGGAGTCACTTCGGCAGGCCTGGTTCGACCAACACGGGGTTCGTGTGAAGCACTTCCGCCCGGACACCGAGGACGGGGAGCCGTTCCGCCTGCGGGTGCCGTCGCTCCTGGGTTGGAGCGTGCTCGTGGCTGGGCGCTTCGGCCTCGTCGATCTGGCCTACGACCCCGACGGGGCGGGCGCGGTGCGAAGGGCCTCACCGCGGTCGACGATCTCCTGCGAGCCGGCCCTCGCGGCGCTGACGCACCTGCGACTGACGAGCCTGGGCGCGGAGCTGCTCGACCCCTTCATCGGCGTGCAGCCCTCGGCCACGAGCGGCCCGGGCGAGGCGGGTTTGGACGCCTTGACCGACCTGCTCACTCGTACGTGAACTTGCCCTCGACGCGGGTGCACGCGAACGCGAACTTCGCCGCGACCTCCTTCGAGATGCCCTGAACCACGTTGCGTGCCAGGCCCGTCTTGCCGGCGCGCGTCACCAGCTGCGTCTGCAGCGCCGCCTCGGGCACATGCTTGCCCTGCTTGCAGATCTCGTCGGCCCACGTGGTCATCTGCGCGCGCAGCTCCTCGTCGGGCGCAGGCGCGACGGGCTCGGCGTTGGTGTGCGCCGAGAGGAACTTCGTCAGCGCCTCGGCGCCCTTGAAGTTCGGGATCTCCTTGCCGACCTGAACGCGGCTCTCGCACGCGGTCCGGAGTGTCTCCCGGTCCTTGCGGAACGGGGGGGCGAAGACCGACGCGAGCTCGGGCCCCAGGACGAACCACACGGCCTCGGCGCCCGTCGAACGTCCGTTCCGGAGAATCTCGTCCACGCGGAAAAGGTCGCCCTTCGACGGCGCGTCGTTCGTGTCTCGGTCCCACAGCGCGCCGGTGAGCTGGTACTCGCCGCCCTGGCCGCGGACCTTGACGACCAGGCCGTCGAAACGAATCTGGCCCTCCTGGGGCGGACACGCGGCGGGCGCGGCGAGCAAGAGCGCGCCGAGTGCGAGGGTGAGGGGCTCGATCATGGGTTGCCTCCTGGGGTACAGGACGCTTCGAGCGTCGTCGTTATTCAGAACACCGGAACTACTTCGAGTTCCCACCTTCGGGCTTTTCAGCCACGGGTGTCGACTTTTCGGCAGGCGGTGCCGCCGGCGGGGGCGCCGAAGGCGCCGCGGGCTTCAATCCCAGGCCGAGCTTCGAGACACCGAGGCTGCCCGGGGACCACCCGAGTCCCGCGCCCGGGGCGGGCGTGCCCAGGGACTTCAGGCCGAGACCGAGGCCCTTGAGGGGCGAACCCTCGGAGGGCGCCGTCACCGCAGGCAGCGGGCCCGTGGGCGTTCGTGGCGGCAGACCCAGCTGCGCGAGCCCGGGCGCCGGGGCCGCGGGGGTCGGGGTGGTCTCCGGCGCGAGGGCCACGGGCGCCTCGGGCGCGGCTGCGGGCGCGGGGGCCGGGGCCTCGGGGACCACGGCAGGCACCGGTGCGTGGGTCGCGGGCTGCTCGGCGCCGCCGACGACCGGATAGGGCTGCGTGGGGGTGTTCTCGGCGGCCTCGGTGCGCGCACGACTCCGCGCCACCTTGACGGCCTCGGCCACGGCGCCGTCGATCCGCTCGTTGAACTGCTGCTCGAAGCCGCGCAGCGTGTCGACCTGCGCCTCGAACTGGAGCTGGAGGATCCGGTAGGCCTTCCGCTCCGCCTGCAGGTTGTGCTGCAGCTCTCGAAGGGTGTTGTCGGCGCGTTGTTTGTCGTTGCGACGCTTCTCGTCGGCCTCCCGTGCGTCCCGCTCGGCCTTCTGGAGTTTCTCGCGCAGCCCATCCCGCTCGATGCGGGCCTCGGTCAGGCGCTCCTCGAGCCGAACGACCCGCTCGTCGGGCTCCTCGCTGCGCCGCGGTCGGGGCGCCGGGGCCTCGATCGGGGCCGCCTCGCGGGGCGCCGGGGCCTCGACGCGCGGACGCTCGACCTGCGCCGCGCGCTCTCGGTCCGCTCGACCCTGGGCCGTGAGCGCGGCGACCGCCTGCTCGGCCTCGGCCTGCGCGGCGAGGGCGTCGTCGAGCTCCCGGCGAGCCGCGAGCAGCTCGCGCCGGTACTCCGCCGCCTCCGCCGTCAGCTCGTCCACACGGCGGTCGAGCTTGGCGTGGCGGTCGGCCTGCGCGTCCTTCGTGCCCTGTGTCTTCTCGATCTTTTTCTCGGCGCGCGCGCGGGCGTCTTTCGCCTCCTGCAGCGCGGCGTCCTTCTCGCCGACCTTCTTCTCGAGCTTCTTCAGCTCGTCGGCCGCGACCTTGCGGGCCTCACGGACCGCCTTCTCGGTCTCGGACCTCGCCTGCGTCAGCGACGCCTCGAGTTCCTCGACGCGCTTCTTCAGCGCCGCGTTACCGCCCCCGAACCACTCTGCGAATCCCATCCCGATTCTCCGCGCACCGCGAAAAGCGGCGCAGCATATTCGCGCCGGGTGGCGGGTGTCCAGATGCGCGGGCTATGCTTTGCAGCGGAGGGACATATGACGACGACGTCGGGCTCATCGTTCGAGAGCGCCATCGACCATTGGCTCGAGGCGCTGCGCACCCTGCTGATGAGCGTGGTCTCACGCGTGCTGCGCGAGATGGTCCAGGGGCTGGTCGAGGGGCTGCTCCAGGGCGTCGCCGAGGCGCTGCTCGACTATGTGCGCTCGCGGTTCGGGACGACCGCCGAGGCCTGATCGGTCAGGCCGCGCGGTCCGTGAGGTAGTGGCGCAACGCGGTCTTCTGCGGGCGACCCACCGCCGCGATGCGGCTCGTGAGGATGTCGTTCTCGCCGTTTTCGAACCACAGCAGACAGCCGCTGCGGGGCTCGCTGATGGGCTCCAGGCCACGTCCGCTGGGCATGACCGCCCCGAAGAGACGTCGGCCGAGGGCCGGATGACGGTCGAGCCAGCGGCCGCTCCACAGGTCCCGCACGGCCACGCAGTCGCGGCCCCGCAGGTGGTACTCGGTGTTCTGAGTGACGAAGAGCCGGTTTCGACGACGCTCGCTGCCTGTGCTCATGGGGACCTCCCAGGGTTGTGGGTTACATGTAGGTCCAAATCGCACCGCCCGCAAGTTTTCGCCGGATCGCGCTCTCTTGATCGTTCACACGCGGGGGCGGTACACCCCCGGGACCGCGTTTCGGTCGGGCAGCGCCCGGCCCGGAGGGAAGTCCATGAGCGCCTCGCTGATGAAGGGCGCCGTCGCGGATGTTTCGGCGGCGATCGGGCACACGCCGATCGTGAAGCTGAACCGTCTCGCCGCCGGCCTGAAGTCGCGCATCTACTGCAAGCTCGAATACTTGAACCCCGCAGGGTCCATGAAGGACCGCATCGCGTTGAACATGATCGACGAGGCCGAGCGTCGGGGAGACCTGAAGCCCGGCGGCACCATCGTCGAGGCCACCAGCGGCAACACGGGCATGGGGCTCGCAATGGTGGCCGCGCTGCGCGGCTACAAGTGCATCTTCGTGATGCCCGACAAGCAGTCGATCGAGAAGGTCAAGGCGCTGCGGGCCGCGGGGGCCAAGGTCGTGATCACGCCGACCGAGGTGGAGCCGGAAGATCCGCGCTCCTACTATTCCGTGTCGCGGCGGATCGCGAAGGAGACGCCGAACTCCTTCTACGCGAACCAGTACCACAACCAGGACAACCCGCAGGCGCACTACAAGAGCACCGGGCCCGAGATCTGGGCGCAGACCGGGGGGGAGATCGACGTCTTCGTGACCGGGCTCGGCACCGGCGGCACGATCACCGGCACCGGCGCCTACTTGAAGGAGCACAAGCCCGAGGTGAAGCTCGTGGGGGCCGACGTCTTCGGCTCCGTGTACACGGACTTCTGGAAGACCGGCAAAGTCGTCGAACCCTACTCGTACAAGGTCGAGGGCATCGGCGAGGACTTCTTCCCGAGCACGATCAACCTGGGTCTCATCGACGACATCGAGCAGCTCACGGACAAGGAGTGCTTCGACACGACGCGCGCCCTCGCCCGGTTCGAGGGCATGTACACCGGCGGCTCCGGCGGGGCCGCCGTCAAGGCCGCGCTCAAGTGGGCCGAGCGCAACGACCGCGAGCAGAACATCGTCGTGTTGCTTCCGGACAGCGCGAGTCGCTACCTGGGCAAGGTCTTCGACGACGACTGGATGCGGGAGCACGGCTTCCTCGACCCCGATGAGAGCATGGGCAGCATTCGTGACCTGCTCGTCGGTAAGCCCGCGGCGGTCCACACCGTTCGGCGCACCGACAAAGTCCGGCAAGTCGTGGGCATGATGAAGGAGCGGTGCATCAGCCAGGTGCCGGTGCTCGACGACGGTCGGCTCGTGGGCATCGTGACTGAGAGTCACCTGCTGCAGGCCCTGCTCGAGGGCGGTATCGAGCGGCTCGACGACGTGTGCACGAACTTGATGACCGACCAGTACGAGGTCGCCGACCCGGACGCGCCCGTGGGGCTCTTCCACCACGTCTTCGCCCAAGGCAAGGTGATCATCGTGTGGGAGCGCGGCGAGGTGCGCGGCCTCATCACCAAGATCGACGTCATCGACTACCTGGCGCACAAGCGCCGCGTGGTCTGAAGGGAGCCCCATGGCCGAGCAGCATCGTTTCGAAACCCGCGCGATTCACGCGGGCAACGCCCCGGACCCGACCACGGGCGCCGTGAACGTGCCCGTCTACTTCACCAGCACCTACGTGCAGTCGGCCCCCGGTGTGCACACCGGCTACGAGTACAGCCGCACGGGCAACCCCACGCGGGCGGCCCTCGAGGCGAACCTCGCGGCCCTCGAGGGCGGCGACTTCGGGCTGTGTTTTTCGAGCGGCTGTGGCGCCACGACGACCCTCGCGCACTGGCTCGAACCGGGTGCGCACATGATCGTGGCCGACGACGTGTACGGCGGTACCTACCGCTTGTTCACGAAGGTCTTCCCGGACGCGAACCGGAGCTTCGACTTCGTGGACCTCACGCGTCCCGAGGCCCTGCTCGAGCACGTTCGGCCGAACACCCGCGCGGTGTGGCTCGAGACGCCCACGAACCCGCTGCTGAAGCTGGTGGACATCGCCGCGGTGGCGCGGCTCGCCCACGAGCGCGGACTGAAGGTGATCGTCGACAACACCTTCATGTCGCCCTACTTGCAGCGACCCCTGAGCCTCGGCGCGGACGTGGTCGTGCACAGCGCGACAAAGTACCTGGGCGGGCACAGCGACCTGGTGCTCGGCGCGGTCGTGACGAGCGATCGCGAGATCTACGAGAAGGTGAAGTACCTCCAGAACGCGCTCGGCGCGACGCCCGGGCCGATGGACTGCTACCTCGCGCTGCGCGGTACCAAGACGCTGGCCATTCGGATGCGTCAGCACGAGGCCAACGCGCGCGACCTGGCGGCGTGGCTCGAGGCGCACCCGGCGGTGGAGCGTGTGATCTACCCCGGACTGGCGAGCCACCCCCAGCATGCGCTCGCACAGCGGCAGGCCGACGGCTTCGGCGGCATGATCAGCGTGGTCGTGCGCGGCGGCCTGGACCGCGCGACGCGGGTGCTCTCGCGGTGTCGTCTTTTCTCGCTGGCCGAGAGCCTGGGCGGCGTCGAGTCGCTCATCGAACACCCGGCGATCATGACGCACGCGAGCATCCCGGCCGCCGTGCGCGCCGGGTTGGGCATCGACGACGGCCTCATCCGCCTGAGCGTCGGCATCGAGCACGTCGAGGACCTGCGGGCCGATCTCGCGCACGCGCTGGAAGACTGAGCGACCCCGCGTTAGACTCGAGCATCTCCACTCCCGACCCGACGGCTCGAGGAATTCACGCAGATGAACGCGCGGCGGACCTGGGCGGTCCTCATGCTGACGGGCTTGTCGACCGTCGCCTGCGAAGAGGGCCGACGCGACGCGCCGTCCGACTCGCCCGGGGCGGCGCCCTCGACGACGGCGCCGGAGCCCGAGCAGCCCGGTCCCGCGACCGCGGCGCCGACCAGGGCCCCTCTGCCGACCGAGCCCGTGGAGCTGCCGCGCCCGCCCCAGGCCGCCGAGCACTGCGACGACCGGGGCCTCGAAGCGCCTGATCCGGGCCCGGCGCTGATCCGACGCTTGACGCGGACCGAGTACGACAACACCGTGCGCGACCTCCTTGGGGACGCGACCGGCCCGGCGCGTGCCTTCCTGCCCGACGAAGAGTCGATCGGATTCCGTAACCAAGCGGAATCCCTTCAGATTTCGGCGCTCCATGTCGAGCAATACATGCAGGCCGCCGAGGCGCTCGCCGAGAACGCGATGCTGCGTATCGAGGCGCTGCTCCCCTGTGCGCCGGCCGCCGTGGGCGAGGTCGAGTGTCTGCGGAGCTTCGTCGAGCGTTTCGGTCGCCGCGCGTGGCGACGCCCCCTCGAGGTCGACGAGGTGGACCGCCTGGTCACGCTCTACGACGCCGCCTCCGAGATGGAGCCGCCGCGCTTCGAGCGCGCCGTGCGCCTCGTGATTCAGGCGCTGCTGCAGTCGCCCAACTTCCTGTTCCGGATCGAGGTCGGCGAGCCCTTCACGGTGCTCGAGCCCGGCCGAGCCGCGCGCGAGGACACCGAGCGCCTCAAGCTCACGGACTTCGAGGTCGCGAGCCGGCTCTCGTACCTGCTGTGGCAATCGATGCCGGACGAGGCCCTGCTCTCGGCCGCCGAGCAAGGTCGCCTCGGCACCCGAGAAGAGGTCGCCGCCCAGGCCCGGCGGCTGATGGCCGATCAGCGCGCGCGCCCGGCGTTGTTGGACTTCTTCAATCAGTGGCTACGGGTCGACGAGGTCCTCGAGATCGATCGGGACCCGGAGTGGTACCCCGACTTCGACCCGGCGATTCGCCCCCTGCTCGCCGAAGAGACGCACACCTTCCTCGAGGCGCTGCTCTGGGGCGACGACCGCGACCTGAAGGCGCTGTTCGCGGCCGAGCACACGTGGCTCAACGAGGCGCTCGCGCGCTTCTACGGCATCGAGGGCGTCGAAGGGGAGCAGATGCGCCGGGTCGCCGTGGACCCGAGCCAGCGCACCGGCGTGCTCACCCAGGGCGCGATCATGGCCGTCACGTCGAAGTCGAACATGACCTCGCCCATCTTCCGCGGGCAGTACGTCCGGGAGCGGGTGCTGTGCACGCCCTTGCCGCCGCCGCCGCCGAACATCCCCATCGTGCCGCCGGACCCGGACCCCAACTCCTCGACCCGCGAGAAGTTCAGCCAGCACAGCGCCGATCCGGCCTGCGCGAGCTGTCACAGCCTGATCGACCCCATCGGCTTCGGCTTCGAGAACTTCGACGCGCTCGGCCGTTGGCGGACCGAAGAGAACGGGCACCCTGTGGACGCGAGCGGGGCCCTGACGGCGACTCTGGACGCCGACGGGCCGTTCGTCGGCGCGGCGCAGCTCTCCCGTAAGCTCGCCGAGAGCGAGCAGGTGCAGCGCTGCGTGGTGACTCAGGTCTTCCGATTCGCCCACGGGCGCGGCGAGACCACCGAAGACCTGTGCGGCATCGACTCGCTGTACGCGGCCTACGAGCAGGGTGGGCGGGACTTCTTGAGCCTCGTGGAGCACCTCACCACCACGGACGCGTTCCGATTCCGACGCCGTCCGCCCGTCGAGACGCCCGAGGGCACACCATGAGCCTGACTCGACGCAATGTGCTGCGCGGGCTCGGGGGCGTCGCGCTCGGCCTGCCGCTGCTGCAGGTCCTCCCGCGCTCCGCCCGCGCCGAAGGTCAGTTCCCGAAGCGCTTCGTCGTCTTCTTCAACCCCAACGGGACGCTGAAGGAGTTCTGGAGCCCGCAGGGTGGGACCGAGACCGACTTCGTGCTGCCGTCGCTCCTCGCCCCCCTCGACCGGCACAAGCGCGACCTCGTGATCTTCGACGGCGTCGACATGGCGGTGGCCGACACCGGGCCAGGCGGCCCGCACAATCGCGGCATGGCCACCGTGCTCACGGGGGAGATCATCCTGCCGGGTGACTTCCCCGATGGCGACGGCCAAACGGCCGGCTGGGCCGGTGGGCCCTCCATCGACCACTTCCTGGCCGACCGACTGGCGCCGCCGACGCGCTTCCGCACGCTGGAGCTCGGCGTCCGTGTGATCGACAACGAGCCGCGCGGCCGCATCAGCTACCGCGGCGCGGACCAGCCCGTGCCTCCGGAGAACCAGCCGCTCAACGTCTTCACTCGGCTGTTCTCGAACATGGATGCGGACCCCGAGGTTCTTCGGAAGCTGCTCGTGCAGCGCCGCAGCGTGCTCGACGTGGTGCGCCAGGACTTCACGCGACTCGAGCGCAAGCTGGCCCCAGAGGACCGTCGGAAGCTCGAGCAGCACGCCGAGTCCGTCCGCCAGCTCGAGCGTTCGCTCTCGGCCGGCGTCGCCGCGCCCGGGGGCGCGCGGTGCCTGTCCCCGACGCGCCCGCCGGAGTTCGACGTGACCGCCGAGGACGACTTCGCGACCATGGCGAACCACCAGATGGAGCTGCTCGCCATGGCGCTCGCGTGCGACCTGACACGCATCTCGACCCTGGCGTTCTCCAGTGCGCTCAACGCGCTGCGATTCACCTTCATGGGCATCCGCGACCAGGATGGGCACAGCCTTTCCCATGCGGGCGACTTCAGCGCCGAGCTCCAGCAGCAGTGGGCGCGCATGAACATTTGGTACGCCGAGCAGCTCGCGCACTTCATCGACCTGCTCAAGGCCGTGCCCGAAGGGGACGGCACCCTCTTCGACAACACCGTCATCCTGTGGTGCAACGAGCTCTCGCGCGGCAACACCCACAGCCACAGCGACATGCCCTTTGTGCTCGCCGGGGGCGCCGGTGGTGCGATTCGCACCGGCCGACACCTCGTGTTCCAGAACGAGCCGCACAACAACCTGCTGCTCGGTCTCTGTCACGCCATGGGCCTGGACGACCTCGCGTCCTTCGGCAACCGCGACTTCTGCACCCGCCCGATCTCGCTCGGCTGAGCGGCGCGCGACCTCAGAGTCGGAGGATCAGGGCCTCGAGGATCGCGTCGATGGCGGCGTCGTTCTGGGCCTCGTTGTGGAAGGTCGTGAATGCGACACGTCCGCCGCCGGGATCGGGCTCGAAGGAGACCATGAGCGGCGCTCCGTCGGCCTCGACGAGCACGCGCGTCCGCGGCCCCGTCCCCAGGATACGAATCCAGCCTGCGCCGTTGAACCGGATGGGCAGCGCGTCGAAGCCCAGCGCCTCCATCAGCTCGGGATCGACGATTCGGCCGAGCGTCATCGTGCCCGCGGGCGACACCGGGCCGCGACCGAGCACGGGCAACGAGCCCAGGCGACACTCCGCCGGTGAGCGATTGGGCTGTGGACACGGCCGGAGCGAGGTCGTCGGCGCGGTGATGCACGCCGCACCACAATCGCCCTCGCCGCACACACAGCACGGAGACGCCGTGTACCCCGCCGAGTTCGCGCCGGGAAAGAGCTCGAACTCCACGAACTCCGGCCAGGCCTGGGCCACGAAGTCGGCCGCCAGGTCCGACGCGTACACCGAGCCGCCATTCGCGACGAAGCGTCGTAGGTTCTCGATGATGACCGCGTTCTCCGCGTTCTCCGTCCGCAGGTTGACCCCGGTGCCGCAGTTGATGAAGAGCAGTCGGTACCGGGAAAGCGCGGCTTCGTCCTGCAGGAGCGTACGCGCGGGCCGGTAGTTGTCGGGGGCGCCGCAGTACAGGTCGTTCTCGAAGCCGAGCTGGCCCAGGTTCTCCTCGATGCGGTCGTAGGCGCCGGTGAGGGTCGCGATGGCGACGCTCGAGGGCGAAAAGCACAACTTGCCCTCACCGCCCGCGAGCCGAACCGCGCCGCCCGCGCGCACCTCGACGTCCGTAAACGCCGAGAAGCTGCCGGTGCGGACGTCGACGCGGACCGTGCCGACGGCCAGACCCCGCAAGAGAAATCGACCGTCGCTGTCCGTCCGGGTCTCCACGACGATGGGCGCGCCGTCGCAGTCGCGCGTGCTCGCCCGCACCTGGGCGCCGCCCACCGGCGTCGTGCCGTTGGGCGCGCAGATCGTCCCCTCCACGTCGCCGCGGGCGCACGGGCGCCCCACCTCGTCGAGCAGGGTCACATCCTCGAGCGGCGGCGAAGCGTCCGTGACCACCGGGGTCCCGTCCAGCAGCGGTCGGACGGACGCGTACGCGAAGTCGGCCTCGATCGGACGACTGTCGAACTCGAGGCGCGCCGACGCGGGCGCCTCACAGGCGGCCAGCGCGCACACGAGACTCGCGAAGGCCCACGCCCTGTAGACCGGGCGCGCCGCCTCGCTCAAACGACGTCGCCGAAGTGCTTTCGCTCGACGGCCTCGTAGAAGTCGATGACCTGACGCACGTAGGCGCGTTTGCGCTGGTACGAGCCCGGGAAGAAGCTGCGCTTGAAGCCGTAGATGATGATCGACTTCAGGTCGTGACGGTTGAGGCCCAGGTGCTTCACCGCCAGGGACAGCTCCCGGGTGACGGTCGTATTGCTGACCGTGCGGTTGTCGGTGCAGATCGTCGTGGAGAGACGCGCCGCCCGCAGCAGTCGGAACGAGTGCTCGCTCAGGTCGCTCATGTGCGGGTTCGTCTGCAGGTTGCTCGTCAGGCAGACCTCGAGGGTGATGCGTCGGTCGGCGATGTACTCCCCGAGACGCCGCACATACTGCTCGGGGTCGGCGATGTCCGGATCCTTGAGCGCCTTGGCGTCCAGCAGGTAGGTGCCGTGCCCGATTCGGTCCGCGTGCAGGTCCGTGATCGCCTGGAAGATGCTCTCCGGACCGTAGGCTTCGCCGGCGTGCACGGTCTTCTTCAAGAAGTTGCGGTGCGCGTACTCGAAGGCGTTGGCGTGGTCGTTCGCGGGGTAGCCGGCCTCTTCGCCCGCCAGATCGAAGCCCACGACCGGCAGGTCGTACTCGTCTCGCGCGATGATCGCCGCCCGCGCGAGCTCCAGGGACGCGAGCCGGTAGACCTCCTTCATGGGGGCGTAGCGGTGGGCCTGGAGCAGGTTCGTGAAGTACTCGCTGAAGCCCTCGCGGAACATCCGCATCGCGCAGACGATGATGCCGTACTCGAAGGGCGGCTCGGTGCCGTCCGCCACGGCGGGGCGGGCGTTGAACTCGTCCCGAGCCCGCTTCAAGCCGCGGTTCACGGCGCGCATGACCATGACGGCGTTCATGTGTTTGTGCACATGAAGCTGCGGCGCGAACCGGACCTCGAGGTAGCGGACGCCTTCTTCCTGATTGTCGATGGCCAGCTCGTAGGCCGTGCGCTCGAGCGCGACCTCGCTCTGCATCACGGCGACCGTGTACCCGAAGCCCCGCAGGTACTCCGCGAGGTTCGCGTACCGTTCCTTGAAGACCAGTGTGCGCAGGCCGTCCTCGGTGAAGCTCGGCAGCTCGATGTGATACTCACGCGCCAGATCGATCAGGGTGCCGATGCGGATCGAACCGTCCAGGTGGACGTGCAGGTCCGTCTTCGGCAGCTCGCGCAGAAACGCCTCCGGGAGGGCGTCGGGCGCCGCCGGGGTTCCGTGGGTACTCTCGCTCTTCAACATCGGGTCACTCCTGCGCCGTCACTCGGGGGCTCCGCCTTCGGCCCACGCCTCGACGAGCGCGCGTTCTTCAACGGTGAGCGGCTCGAGGCCGCTCGGCGGCATGGTCCCCGCCTGGATGCGGGCCACGATGCGTTCCACGAGCGCGGCCGCGCGCATGTGGTCGGGGAAGGGCACCAGGCCCGGGAGCGGCGGATCACCGTGGCAGGTGCCACAGCGCGCGCTCAAGATCGGCTCGATCTCGGCGAAGGTCGGCGTCTCGTCGATGGGGGCGGCGTCCGTGTCGGCCGGGGGGCTCGACGGGGCGGACGGCGCGTAGACCGCGTCTCCCTCGACGAGGCAGCCAGACACGCCGATCGCGCACGCGACGCTGACCGCGCAAAGAAAACTCTGCATATTCATCTGCAACGGGAGTCTAGCCCATCCCCATTCCGGAGCCGACATGAACCGACTCGAGCTTGAACCGACGAGCACCCTGGTGCTGTGTGTGGACTGGCAGGAGCGCTTGTGCGCCGCGATGCCGAGTGACCTCGTGGCCGCGGCGACCCGCAACGTGACCCACCTGCTCACCCTCGCCGGGCGGCTCGACCTGCCCGTGGTGGCCTCTGAGCAGTACCCGCAAGGGCTCGGGGGCACGGTGGCCGAGGTCGCGGCGCTGCTGCCGCACCCGGCCCACGCGAAGGTGACCTTCAGCGCCTGGCGCGCGCCCGAGGTGCGGGCCGCGCTCGAGGCCGCCGGGCGCACGCAGATCGTGCTCGTGGGCATGGAGACCCACATCTGCGTCTACCAGACCGCCCGGGACCTGGTCGGCGCGGGTTACGCCGTGCACGTGCCCATCGACGCCGTCGCGAGCCGAACGTCGGCCAACGTGGGCGCCGGGCTCGACCTGCTCCGGTCCGCGGGCGTTCAGACGACGTGCACCGAGGCGGTGCTCTTCGACCTGCTGAAGGAGGGCCGCGGCGAGGCGTTCAAGGAGGTCAGCCGCCGCATCCGCTGACAGCGCCCGTTTAGGGGTCGCGCCGCGGCATCAT
The DNA here is from genome assembly GCA_049318805.1 of Bradymonadia bacterium. Lineage (GTDB taxonomy): Bacteria > Myxococcota_A > Bradymonadia > UBA7976 > UBA1532 > CANLBD01. The sequence continues at coordinate 4,061 of JBMOFP010000095.1, read as the reverse complement.
GACGAGGACGGCCTTGCACGCCATGAGCGCGAGGCCGACGCCTGCTGCTGTCGAGAGACCAAGGACGAGGAGAACGGACACTGAGACCTCCGTGACGTTTCTCAGCCACGGTGTGGCCGGTCGGTGAACGGTGCGCGGACACTAAGTGCCCTCGCCACATCGGTCAACCCGCAAAATCGCCCTCCTCGGGATTTGTCTGAAATCGGCCTTGATTCGTTCCCGGGGAATTCGCTAGAGGCTCCGGTGCCGGCGGAGCGATCGGAGCAGCCCATGTTTCACGGAGTCTACACAGCGCTCATCACCCCGTTCGTCGCCGGACGCGCCGACGAAGAGGGGCAGATTGACTGGCCGGCCCTGGACGCGCTCGTGGAGCGCCAGATCGCCGCCGGCATCGACGGGGTGGTGCCGTGCGGCACCACGGGCGAGAGCTCGACGCTGTCGAAGGCCGAGAAGGTCGAGATCTTCAGGCGTGTGGTCGCGACCGCCCGCGGCCGATGCAAGGTCATCGCCGGGATCGGCACGAACGACACCCGTACGACCGTGGCCTTGGCGCGCGCCGCCCTCGAGGCCGGCGCCGACGGCGGCCTCGTCATCACGCCGTACTACAACAAGCCCACTCAGGAGGGCCTGTATCACCACTTCAGGACCGTCGCCGAGCAGGTGCCGGGGCTCCCGAACGTGCTCTACAACGTGCCCTCGCGCACCGGCGTTTCCTTGACCGTCGACACGGTGGATCGCCTGGCGGACGTGCCCGGCATCGTCGCGATCAAAGAGGCCTCACGGGACCTCACGATGGACGCGGAGATCGTCGCGCGCTGCGGTGACCGGCTGGCGGTGCTTTCGGGCGAGGACTCCATCTCGTTCCCGCTCTGGGCGGTCGGCGGTCGCGGCGTGATCTGCGTGGCGAGCAATCTGGTGCCCGAGCGGCTCGTCGCTCTGTGGCGCGCCTTCGAGCGGGGGGACTGGAACACCGCGCGGGCGCTCCATCTGAGGCTCCTGCCGGTCTTCAACGGCCTCTTCCTCGAGACGAACCCGGTGCCGGTCAAGACCGCCTGCGCCCTGGCCTTCGGCGGTTCGGCCGAGGTTCGACTGCCGCTCGTCCCCTTGCAGCCGGGCACCCTGGCGCGCCTCGTGCAGCTGTGCGCGGACCACGAGATCGTGCTGACGCGCCGCGCATGAGCACCGCCTCACCGCTGCGGATCGGGGTCTTCGGCGCCTCGGGCCGACTCGGTACGCGCATCGTCGCCCTGGCCTCGGAGGCCGCGGACCTGAAGGTCGTGCGGGCCGTGGGTCGAACGACACCGGCGGAGGACGACCTCACGGGGTGCGACGTGGTGATCGACGTCGCGATGCCCGACGCGACCGCCGACTTGATGCGGCGCCTGGACGGCGCGCCCGTGCCGCTCGTGAGCGGGGTGACGGGCCGGACCGCGGACCAGGTCGCCGCGCTCGAGCGCCACGCCCAGCGCGCCCCCGTGCTCCTCGCGAGCAACTTCAGCGTCGGCGTCGCGCTGCTGCGCCGGCTCGTCGCGATCGTCGGCGAGGCCGTGCCGTGGGAGACGGAGGTCTTCGAGCTCCACCACCGGCGCAAGATCGACGCGCCCAGCGGCACCGCGCTCAGCCTCGCGCAGGCCGTGGCCCGCGTGCGCGACCTGCCCTGGCCGGCCTCGGCCCGCGCCCCCCGCGGTGCCGGCGCTCGGGGCCCCGACGAGATCGGCCTCGCGGTCGCCCGGGGCGGCGATGTGGTCGGCGAACACACGGTCTTTTTCCTGGGCGAGGCCGAGCGCCTCGAGCTCACCCACCGCGCCACGGACCGCGGTGTCTTCGCGGCCGGCGCGTTGCACGCCGCGTGTTGGCTCGCGAACCGCGCGCCCGGCCTCTACGGCATGGACGATGTGGTCCAAGGCGCCCCTCCAGTTGAAATCCCCGCCCCCCCCCGCTAGGGTCCTCGATCGGGACGGAGATGGAGGAAACCTTGAAGCCTCAAGGATTCTCGCCGGTTGGGGGACTGGCGGAAGACCTGATTCAGATGGGCACGTGGGGCGTACATCCGCTCTTCGAGTCCGACTGGATTCGCCGCGCCTTCGCGCGCCTGAACTCCGGGTGCCTGGAGAGCGGTCAGGTGATCGAAGCACACTTCGCGTTGAAACACCTGGTTCAGCTCGGAGACCTGGGTCGGATGCGGGCGCATATGCACTCGCTCCCCGACGACACGGTCGACCTGCTGGTGTTTCTGTATTTTCGAAGCCTGGATCAGCTTCTAGACCGCAGCGAACGCACGATTCACTGAGCGGGGCGCATCCTTACGGATTGAGCCAGTTGACCTCGTAGCGTGTGTCGTCGCCGCTCATGGTGATGCGCTCCACGCCGCCGGCGGTCTTCACCTCGAGCGTCAGGTCGATCTCGTAGTCGTACAGCACCGGCTTCGCGAAACGAGACGCGACCGCCGCCTTCATGGCGCCCAGGTCGGCGAGGTAATCCTTCCGTTTGTTGAGCTTCTTCTGCTTCACCGCGCCGCGGAACTGGACCTGCGCGTCGTCGGCGTCCTTACCGACGAGCTGGAACGAGGTCGGCACCTTGTACTTGTTGTCGTGCTTCTCGTCCGTGAAGACCTCGGTCGGGGTCAGCTGGTAGTCGAAGGACTCCACCAGGACCTTGTCGCCCTTGGTGACGAGCAGGTACGGGATCCGAACGCCGCCGAAGGCCTCGGTGGCGCCGAGCTCACGCAGGTAGACCGTGGTGTCCCCCGAGATGCCGCGCATCTCCATGGTCCAGCGGTAGGCCTCGTGGGGTGCCATCTCACCCCACACGTGCGAGCCCTGTCCGCGACCCTCGATGTTCTGCCAATCGCCGCCCGCGTGCTTGAAGCGCCCCGTGACCTTCATGAGCGGGAACAAGGTGACGTCGTAGGCTTTGTTGTCGCTGCCGAACATCGCCTGACCCTGCCGCGGGCGCCAGGCGCGCGCGATGGGCGTGAACTCGAGCTCGACCGCGCCGCCGTCCTGCTCGTTGACGAACCGGAGCTTGTCGGGCGTGCCGCTCATCACGGCCTTGCCGGCCTTGATCTCGATCTGCTCACCGAGGGTGTGGCTCCACGCGCCCTCCTTGAAGTCGTTGCGCCACGAGAAGGTCTTGCCGTCCACGGTCAAGCGTCCCTTGGCCTCGAGCTTCCGGTCGTCCGAGAGCGCGTCGCCGATGGCGAGGGAGTAGTAGAAGCTCCCGCGCGCGCCGAAGTCGGCGTTGAAGGTGTACTTGTCCCAGTAGTCCGAGCTCTTTTTCATGGCCGGCGCGAGGTGCTTCGCCTTCACGACCACGCGCGAGCCCGTCCAGGAGCGGGCGGTCTCGGCCAGGGCGGGCGCGGCCAACAGCACGACCAGCAGTCCAGCCCACGTCCAGGTCTTCATCGAGCGCTTCACGTTTCGTTCCCCTCTTGGTTTTTGGGCCGCACGGCGCGGCGCCACTCTCACCCGCATCGACGCGCCCCACGCGTCCGACATTCAGGCCGCGCCAGATTCCCACGGATCACGCGGGTGTGCCACGGGGTCCTCCGTGACGTCCGTGTGAAGAATCCCGACGCCCCGAGGGCGCATCTTGGAGTGAACCGCGCCGATTTCGTTGATTCCTCGCGGCTGGCGAGTAACTTCGCCCCGCACGCATCTCTGAGTGAGGACAGGCCATGCAGACAGCGACCGCGGGGCGGAGCGCAACCCGCTCCCCCATTGCGCGCTTCTTCGCGTCGACCCTGGGTCGCAAGGCCGTCATGGCCCTGACCGGGGTCGTCATGTTCGGCTTCCTGGTCGGCCACCTGGCCGGGAACCTGCTGATGTTCGCCGGCAAGAATCCGGCCACCAACCTGTACCGAATGGACGAGTACGCGAAAGCCCTGCACGACCTGCCGGCGCTGGTCTGGGGCACCCGGCTCGTGCTGCTCCTCTCGGTGGCCGCCCACATCTGGGCCGCGGTCTCGCTGACCGCCGTGAGCAAGGCGGCGCGGCCGGTGGCCTATAAGGTCGTGACCCCTCAGCAGGCGACCCTGGCTTCGAAGTTCATGAAGTACGGCG
>JBMOFP010000094.1:0-24449 GCA_049318805.1 Bradymonadia bacterium | reverse complement strand
GGTGGTGGCTGTACCTTGGGTACTGCCCCACCGGTTGGGGGCCCCGCGACGCCGGTCAGTCGGGCGCAGCGGTTCGCACAGCCGGCGGACGATTTCGGACGACCCTCAAAACCAGCCCGCATCGGCCTCACGCCGGTGCGGGCTTTTTTCGTTCAGCCGAAGCAGCGGTCCAGGAGGCCGAAGAGCGACTCGGAGAACTTCCTGAAGTTCACGGGCTTGATGATGTAGTCGTCGGCGCCGGAGCCCAGGCTCGCGGCCCGGTCTTCGTCCCGGGCGCTCGTGGTCAGCATGACCGTGGGAATCTGGCCGAACTCGGGCGAGGCTTTCACCGCCCTGAGGACCTCGAGCCCCGTGAGCTTCGGCATGTTGATGTCGAGGAGGATCAGGTCGGGGAGCACGCCCGCCGACGACCGCAGCATCTCGACCGCCTCCTGTCCGTCCCGCGCGACCTGGATCTCGACCAACCGCGGGTAGGCGCGGAGGGCGCGTCGCAAGAGCATGACGTGGTCGTCGTCGTCCTCGGCGAGGAGGACCCGGATGGGTACGTCAGGGGCTCTTGGGGTGTGTGGAGCAAGCAAGGGCTTTCGCGGCTCCCGTCAGGACGACGCTCGGACGTTATTGCGGAAGTCCGAGCGTAGCAAGCGGGGCAAACGCGGAGCCGCCGGTCAGAAGCCCGAGAGGCGGTAGCCGATGCTCAATCGCGCGACCGGAGCGAACTGACCGTCCTCCCGGCGCGGCGGCGCTGAGGGGTCCAGGGCGAGGGCCTCGGCGCTGGGGGCGAAGCGCTCGTAGGCGAAGAAGTCCCACCCGAAGGTCGTCGTCAGCTCGAGGAAAAGCAGGCTTCGGGCGTCCAGTCGGCGTGTGCCTGCGAGCACCAAGGCGGGTCCGAAGACGAGCTGCGATGCCCCGTCCTCGCCGGTGTCGAAGGCCCAGAGGCTCGGGCCGAGCCCGACGTGGAAGGCGGCGCGGTCGCCGCGCGCCACGGCGACGAGGATCCGGGGCTCCACAAAAAGGTCGTAGGCCGCGAAGACGGTCTCGACGCCCGGCAGGCTCGTGTCGATCCGCGAGCCGAGGCCGAGCCCGGCCTCGAGGAGGAACTCGACCCGCCCGGCACCGCGGCCCCCCAACGAGAGCGCGACGCCACCCCCGACGCCGGGCTCCAACCGGCTCACCCGCTTTTCCAGGCGACTCCGAGCGCGTCCGCCGTAGCCGAAGAGGCTCGCGCCGATCTGGAAGCCCGTCGTCGGTGTGGGGGGGGCGTAGGGTCGAACCTGCCCAGGCGGTGGCTCCCCATCGAGGAGAGGGTCGTACTCGTCGGCCACGGACGCCGCGGGCCACACGAAAGCGAGCAGAGTCGCGCACACGATGGTCGGGGTACGCATCGGCGGTGAGCCTACTGCGATCTGGGCGCCGGAGATGCCCGCAATCGCCTCGGGCGTGCGCTTGATTCGGCGCACCGCCCGTCGTATTCGGCACGGGATGTCCCTCAGCGCCCCGTTCCTGACGCAACTTCGGGCCGCCGTCGGTGACGACGCCTGCTCGACCGCGTCCGTCGACCGCCTCGCCTCCGGCCGGGACCTGTGGCCGCGGAGCCTACTGCAGAGCCGCTCCGCACCGCTGCCGGGGCCCTCCGCCGTGGTCTGGCCCGGGTCGGTCGCGGAGGTACAGGCGGTGGTGCGTGTCTGTGCCCAGGCCCGCGTGCCTCTCGTGCCCTTCGGCGCCGGCAGCGGTGTGTGCGGCGGCGCCCTGGCCACGCCCGGCCAGGTCGTGCTCGACCTGAAGCGCCTCAAGCGGGTCCGCACGCTGGACGCGGCACGCGGCCTCGTGGAGGTCGAGGCCGGGCTGAATGGGGAGCTCTTCGAGCGGGCCCTGGAGCGGCACGGCCTCACCCTGGGGCACTTCCCGTCGAGCATCCAGTGCTCCACCGTCGGCGGCTGGGTCGCCGCGCGGTCCGCGGGCCAGTGCAGCCCGCGCTACGGCAAGATCGAGGACATGGTCGTCGAGCTCGAGGTCGTGACCGGCGAGGGGCGATTGCGGCGAACGCCCCCGGCCGGCGCGCCGGGGCCGGACTGGAACCAGCTCTTCATCGGGAGCGAGGGCACCCTCGGGGTCGTGACTGCGACGACCCTGCGTGTGCATCCGCAGCCCGCCCACCGAGCGTTCCGGGGCTATATGGCCCCGACGCTCGAGGCCGGCTTCGAGATCATGCGGCGCACGCTTCAGGCGGGGCACCGCCCGGCGGTGCTGCGTCTCTACGATCCCGTCGACACCCTCATGGCGGGGCAGAAGGCGTCCGCGGACGTCGACACGGACGCCTCGAAGCGCGATCCGGCCGGGGGGGCGCGGCTGCGGACGCTGTTGGCCGGCCTCTCGCAGCCCGAGGGTTTCGGCGCGCGGGTGCTCCGGAACGTTCTGGCGTCCGCCAGCCTCTTCAACGCTGTCGCGGGCGCGGTCTCACGCCGTTCGTTGCTCGTGACGGTGTGCGAGGGCGAGCGGGCCGAGGCCACGGCTGCGGACGCGGCGCTCGCCGAGCACGCGCGGGCCGTCGGCGCGGTCGATCTGGGCGAGGCGCCGGGCCGGCACTGGCTCGCCCATCGGCACGACGTCAGCTACAAGCAGAGTCGTCTCTATCGGGCGGGCGCGTTCGTCGACACCTTCGAGGTCGCGACGACCTGGTCCGGCCTGGGCGCGCTCTACACCCAGGTGCGAGAGGCCCTCGCGCCCCACGCCGTCGTGATGGCGCACTTCAGCCACCCGTATCCGGGAGGCTGCTCGATCTACTTCACCTTCGTCGGCACCGGGGACTCACCGGCCGCGATGCGTGCGCGGTACGACGCCGCCTGGGATGCCGCGCTCGGCGCCGCCCGGACCTGCGGCGCGGCGCTGGCCCATCATCACGGCGTCGGGCTCTCGAGGGCGCGTCATCTGGGGCGCGCGCATGGGGACGCCGTGCGTTGGTTCGAGGCCCTGAAGGCGACCTTCGACCCCGCCGGCATCCTGAACCCCGGCAAGATCTACGAGCGGACCTCGTGAAGGGAGACGACCGGTTCACCGAGTGGCTGCGCACCCTGTGCGGGGCGGACGCGGTCGACGCTGGACCTACGGGGGGCTGGACCTGCGCGCCGTCGGACGTCGGCGGGTTGTCGAGGCTCCGGGCGGGTCTCGAGGGGGCCGGTCGGACCGTGCGATTGGACGCACCGCCTCGGGCACCCGGCGAGGTGAACGTGTCGAGCGCCCGGCTCGTGGGGGTGCGTGTGCTCGACCCGACCTCGGGCCTCGCGCGGGTCGCCGCGGGCACGACCTGGGGACAGGCCGAGTGGGCCCTGCGCAGGGCGGGCCATACGCTCGGCCCGATCCCTCAGGCGCTGCAGTCGCGGCCGATTCTGCGCTCGGTCCACGAGAACGACCGGCTGCGCCCCAGCGCACGCTACGGGCAACTCGTGGACAGCGTGCAGGGCCTGACCGCCGTCCTGCCCGACGGCTCGGTGGCGACCATCGAGACGGCGCCGCGGCGGGCCACGGGGCCTGACCTCGGTCGTTCGCTCTGGGGCACACACGCGGCCCTCGGCTGGCTCGCCGAGGTCGACCTCGGTGTATGGCCGCTCGAGGCGCCCTCGGCCACGATGGCCTTCGACTTCCCCACGGCCGAAGCCCTGGTCGAGGCCGACGGGCACGCTGCGCGGGCCGGGCTCCGACCCCCCTGGGCCTGGGCGCGTCGGCGAGACCCCTCGGGCGCGCCCCGGCTCTTTGTCGGGGCGGACCCCGAGCGCCTCTACGGACTCGTGAGGGCGTACACGCGGGCCGGCGGGCGCTCCGTAGAGGCCGACGAGGAGTGCCGGCGTTGCGCGCGCTTCGCAGACGCGGGGCCGCTCGAGTCCGCCACGGAGCGCGAGGGCACCCGCGAGCTCAGCGGCGGTCCCCTCGAGCCCCGCGTGGCCCTCGTGCCCGGCCCGAGCCTCGCGGCGGCGTGGGCGCTGTGGCCCGAGGCGTGGGTCGCGTGCTCGGGAGAGCCTCATCTCACGGTCGTCGGCCGCGCGCCTCAGGGCGGCGCGGTGCCCGACGAGGCGCCGCGTTGGGCGGCGCTCGGGGCGCACGTCGCGGGGGTCACGGCGCCGGACTTCGACGACGCGGTCGCGTTGATGGCCGCCGGACTCGCGCGCGGAGGCCGACGATGAACCCGCCCACGCCCCCCACGCTCGCGACCCTCCAGGTGGCGCTCGAGACCTGCGCCTACTGCCCGAAGCTGTGTCGATTCGTGTGCCCGGTCGCCGAGGCGGAGACCCGCGAGGCGGTCACGCCGTGGGGGTTGCTCGGGCGCGCGGAGCACGTGCGGCGCGGACACGTGCCCCTCGACGCCCAGACGGCGGAGGTCTGGACACACTGCACCGGCTGCGGCGCCTGCGTATCGGCCTGCCGGCACGCCAATCCCGTGCCCGCGACGGTGTTCGCGCTGCGGGCGGCTGCGTTTCGCGAGAGCCTACTCCCGAGAGGACTTGCGGCGTGGGCGGACCCGCCCGCGGAGGTCTGTCCGGAGCTCGAGGCGTTGCCCGAGGGCGGTGCGTGGGTCGTGCTCCCGGGGCATGCGCCGGCGGAGGTCGTCCGCGCCAGCCTGGCGCTGCTCGACGCGGCGACCGGCGCGGCGCTCGGTCGCGCCCCCCGCGGCGTTCGGCAGAGCGGGGTGCGGTGGGTCGAGGCCGGACAGCCCGAGCGCGGCGCCGAGTGCCTCGAACGCGCCGTCGCGGCGCTCGACGGCCTCTCTCAGGTCGTCGTGCTGGATCCGTCGGACCTCGCGCCCCTGCGCGCCCGCCTCGGAGCCGCCGTGACCTCGCTCCCGGAGGCGCTGTTCGCCCACCGCGCGCGCCTCGAGTCGCGTCTCCAGCGGGTGGTCGAGGGCCCCGTGCTCTACCTCGACGCCTGTCGCCTGGGTCGCTCCGGCCCTGCGCTCGAGGCCCCCAGAGCGCTCTTGCGACGCGTCACGGGGGGCGTCGTCGAGGCGCCCGCCCACGGCGCCGAGGCGGGATGCTGCGGTGCCGGCGCCGGTTACGCCGCGCTTCACCCCCTCGCCGCGGCTCGGGTTGCGCGGGACGCCGTCGAGGGCGCGGTCCCGGGGCTCGACCGCGCCTCTGCGCCCGAGATCCCCGTCGTCTCAGCGTCCCCGGGGTGCGCGGCGCACCTCCGGGTGGCCCTCGCGCCGCGACACGTGCACGATTGGAGCACGCTGCTTTGGCGCGGCCTGCAGGGAGTCCGATGAGCGAGCCCGTCTCCACGTTCGTGTGTGTCAACCCGGCGAGCGCCAACGGCCGCACCGGGGCTCGCTGGTCTCAGTACGCGCAGGCCCTGCGGGCGGAGGTCGGGGAGTTCACGGTCGGCTTCACGCAGGCCCCGCGAGAGGCGGGCCAGCTCGTTCGTCGCGCGCTCGAGAGCGGGATGACCCGCGTCGTCTCCGTCGGCGGCGACGGCACACACAACGAGGTGATTCAGGGCTTCTTCCGTCCGGACGCCGTGGGGGTCCCGGTGTCGCCCGAGGCCTCACTCCACGTGGTCCCCGCGGGCACGGGCGGTGACTTTCGTCGGTCCCTCGGCCTGGGGGCCGAGACCCTCGACGCGATCCGCCAGATCCGAGGGGAGACCATTCGCGCCGACGTGGGGCACCTCACGTATACGCGCCCCGGCGGGGGCTCCGCGCAGGCCTACTTCATCAACATCGCGTCCTTCGGGATGAGCGGGCTCGTGGACCGGATCGTGAACGAATCGAGCAAGGCCCTGGGCGGCAAGATGAGCTTCCTGCTCGGGGTCGGCCGAGCGAGTCTGCGCTACAAGAACCAGCGCGTGCGCCTTCGGGTCGACGACGGCGAACCGCTCGACCGCACCGTGAACAACGTCGCCGTCGCGAACGCGCGGTACTACGGCGGTGGGATGAAGATCGCCCCGGGCGCCGACCTTTCGGACGGCCTCTTCGATGTCGTCGTCGTGGGGGACCTGGGCACCCTGGAGATGGCGCGCGGTGTGGGACGCATCTACGCCGGCCAACACCTCGACATGCCGAAGGTCGAGGTCCTGCGCGGCCGCCGGGTGACGGCGGAGCCCTGGGAGCCCGGGACCGAGGTCCTCATCGACATGGACGGTGAACAGCCGGGCATGTTGCCCGCCGCTTTCACGCTGATGCCCGGCGCCCTCCGCCTGGGCGTCGGCCGCGATCGGTGAACGTGCGCACGCGGTTCGTCACGGACGCGCTGTTGTGCGTGCTGGCGGCGGTCCTGACCTTCGCCGCTTTCCCGACGGCGTGGGCGCCCGACCTCACCTTCTGGCCGCTCCTTTGGGTCAGCCAGGTCCCGCTGCTCTGGATCGTTCGAGACAAGGCGCCCCGGTCGGCCTTCATGTGGGGTCTCGCGTGCGGCACACTCATCAACGCCGGGGGATACTACTGGATCGCGGAAATGCTCCAACGTTTCGGGCACTTACCGTGGCCCGTCGCGGGTCTCGGGCTGATTCTGCACAGCGTCTACGTGGGGTCCATGTGGGGGCTTTGGACCTGGGGCATGAACCGGCTCGCGAACACGACGCGGGTGCCGATTCAATGGGCGGCGCCGCTGGTCATGGTCGCGGTCGAGCGTGTCGTGCCCCGCATCTTCCCGGCGTTCATGGGCAACAGCCAGTACCCGTTCACGGCGCTGATGCAGATCATCGACGTGACGGGCGTCTACGGCGTCACCTTCTTGCTGTATCGGGTCAACGCCGTCCTCTTTTTGTGGTGCCGCGCGCTCTTCGAGGCGCGTCCCCGGCCGTGGACGGCGACCGGCACCACCGCGGCGCTCCTCGCGGCGACCCTGGTTTACGGGGCCGTGCGCATCGCGCAGGTCGACGAGGCCGTTCAGCAGGCGCCGAAGCTCGAGGTCGGCCTCGTGGAGGGCGACGTCGGCATCTTCGAGGTCGAGACCCAGGACCGCATCCGCAACCACCTGCTGATTCAGCAACACATGTCGGCGAAGCTCGCGGCCGAAGGGGCGCAGCTCATTCTTTGGCCAGAGAGCGCCTATCGCGCGGGCGAGATCCCGGACCAGCGTGCGCAACGTTGGGCCCCGGCGACGACGCCGCTCGTCGCCGATTGGACCGAGGACCGCAAGCGGCGCACGCCGCATGAGGACCGGGTCGCGCCTCAGCGGGGCTTCGAGGTGCCGCTGCTCCTGGGCGCGACCTCGAGGGCGCCGCGACCGGCGCCACGCTTCGAGGGCGACACCCCCGACATGTACTTCAACTCGGTCTTTCTGCTGGACGCCCAGGGTCAGGTCGCCGGCCGCTACGACAAGAACTACCTGCTGGTCGGCGGGGAGTACATCCCGTTCAGCGAGTATTTCCCGTGGATTTTCAAGTGGATACCGGCTGCGGGCGATCTGCAACCCGGCGAGTCCCTGCACCCGATCGAGGCGGACCTCTGGGGGGTCGGGCCGGTGCGGATCGGGGTGCTCGTTTGCTACGAAGGCATCCTGCCCGGCTTCGCGCGGGGGCTCGCGGCGGGACGGCCGCACTTCATCGTCAACGGCACGAACGACGACTGGTTCGGGCTGACCGCCGAGCGCTGGTTGCACTTCGCGCTGACGATTCCCCGCGCCATCGAACATCGTGTCGCGGTCCTGCGACCGACGCTGACGGGAGTCAGCGCCATCGTCGACCCTGTGGGTCGCGTCGTCGCCCACACTGCGCCCACGGGGCCCGAGACCCTGCGGTGGAGCGTCCCGCTGCTCCAGGGCGAGACCCTGTACCAGCGCTACGGCGACGTCTTCGCGTGGGTGTGCGTGGGGCTCGTCGGTTGCGCGCTGGCCTACGGCGCGGCGCGGCGGGCGAGCCTGGGCTGAGGCTCAGGCGCCGCGTGCGAAACGGCGCTGGCTCACCGGCGGCGTCACCGCCCGAGCGCTGCGCTCATCGAGCGGCAGCACGCGCGACGCGCCGTTGCGCTCCACGGTCTCGAGCCACTCCGCCACCAGCGCGAAGGTCTCCGCTTCGACCTGCGCCGCGCCCAGGAGCATCACCGCATCCTGGGTGGACGGCACGTTGCGGCGTGCGCGCGCGCTGGCGACGCTCCGCAGCCGGTCGGAGACCGGTCCGAGCGGCCCGATCAACCGCGCGAGCTGCGGCAGTTCGAGGTCCTTGTCGCGGAGGGCGTCGAGCAAGCGCTCGGCGGTCTCGATGTCGCTGACACGAAGCTTCTGCATGGTCGCCTCCCTGGCGGTCGCACGGGGCACATCCTTGTGCCTGGACTGTCCGTTTCATCGACCAGCCGACCGTGAACGTGAACGGAATCGACCGGGCCCGATGCTTGTCGGTCTCGGCCGGCTCTGCTACAAGCCCCCCCCGTGCGACGTCACCGCCGCGTCACCTCCGCCCAATGCGTCCGCGCCCTGGCCCTCGTGCTGGCGCTGGCCGTGCCCGCGCACGCCGCGGAGACGGGTACGGTGCGCCTCGACACTCGGCACGTGGGGGCACAGGTGCTCATCGACGGTGCCGTCGTCGGCGTTGCGCCGCTGCCCGGCCCCTGGGCGCTGCCCGTGGGACAGCACAAGATCGAGGTTCGCCCCGCCGGTCAGGCGCCGCTCGTCGAGACCGTGCAGGTCGCCGCGGGGCAAGAGGTGCGGGTCGCGCTCGCGCCGGCCGCCGCGCTGAGCGACGCCGAAGCGGGGCCCGTTCGGACCGCGGTCGTCCACACGGGCGCCGGCTTCTCCCTGGCGACGGCGGGCTACGTCACCTTCGGAGTCGGCGCGGCCGCGGGCATCACCGCCGTTCTGTTCGGCCTCGGCGCCCAGTCCAAGGCCGACGACGCCGCCGCCCTCGACCGGACGAATCCTTCGAATACCCGGGCGTCCCAACTCGCTCTCTCGGACGAGGCGGAGCGCTCCGCGCTGTGGGCGAACGTCCTGGGTGGCGTGGGGGTCGTGGCCGGCCTGAGCGGCGTCGCGATGGTCCTCCTCGCCAGCGATGGTCCCTTCGGGGACGGCTTCTCGGTCGCCCCGACGCCGGGCGGCGTGGTCTTCGGGGGCGCGTTTTGAGGCCCTCGTTCGGGGTCGGGCGGGTCGTCGCGCTGGCCGCGGCCCTGGCTGCGCTCGGGGCCTGTAAACCTGAGCTCCCCGGGCGAGGCTGCGCCACCGACGACGACTGTTTTCGAGAAGAGCGGTGTGTCGAGCGCAGCTGCGTCCCGCGGCCGGACGCCCAGGTTCGCCCGGAATCAGACGCCGACGTGAGCCCCACGTCGGGCCCAGACAGCGGCGGGCAGGGGGCATGACCCCTTTCGGGCCCTACACGCTGCTGCGGCGAATCGCCACGGGCGGCACAGCCGAGATCTGGCTCGCGCGGCGGCACGGCCCCGATGGTTTTCTCCGGCATCTGGCCATCAAACGCATCCTGCCGCAGCTCGAGAAGGAGCCGGCCTTCGTTCAGCTCTTGCTCGACGAAGCGCGGCTCGCGGCGCACCTGCATCACGGCCACATCATCCCCATCGACGACGTCGGCACCTACGACGGGCAGGCCTACATCGCGATGGAGTACCTGCCGGGGACGGATCTCGGCCGGGTGATGAGGGCGGTCAAACACCGCCGCCGCCGGGTGGTCGTCGCCTGCGCGGACCCCGACCGCCTCGACGCCCTCGTCGCGTCGCTGGAGAAGACGCTGGACGCCGACGTCGTCGGTGCGTCGGACCCGCCCGAGGTCGAGCGGTGCTCCATGGAGGGCCCGGTGGACCTCGCGGTCGTCGACACCGACCTGGTGGGGCCCATCCGCGACCCGATGCTGCACCAGCTCCAGAGCGAGCACCCCGAGCTGCTGCGGGTGCTGCTGCTCGGGCCGACGTCGGGCCGACGCGCAGGCTGCTTCGCCCTGGGCATCGACCCGCCGGAGCCCGACCGCGTGGCCATGTTCGCCCAGCGTGTGCTCGCTCAGCGTGTCCCCATCGAGCTCACGGTGCAGGTCGTCCGTGCGGTCGCGGAGGCGCTGGAGTATGCCCACGAGGCCCGGGACTTCGCCGCCCGACCCCTCGGGGTGGTGCACCGCGACGTGAACCCGAGCAACGTGCTGCTCTCCGTGGGTGGCGTGGTGAAGCTCGTCGACTTCGGGATCTCGCGGGCCACGATACGGGCCCGCGCCGAGGGGCGTGGCAACCTCGTCGGGACCGTGAACTACATGTGCCCCGAGCAGACCTCGGGCCTGGACTCGGACGCCCGTGGCGACCTCTTCTCCCTGGGCATCGTGCTGTGGGAGCTCATCGCCGGGCGGCACCCGTTCGCGGGAGAGAACGAGTTCGCGACCATGCGGTCGATCCGCGAGTCGGAGCCGCCCGCCCTCGACACCCTGGTGCCCGGCCTGCCCGCGGCGCTCGTGGAGTTGGCGCGCCGCTGCCTGGCGAAGAAACCAGAGGATCGTGTGGGCTCGGCCCGCGAGCTCCTGATGGCCCTGGAAGAGCTCGTCCGCCGCGAGGGGCTGAACCTGAGCCCGCGTCGCCTGTCACGTTGGCTCGAGACCGTGTATTCGACGGAAGAGCTGGAGGCCTTCGGGGTCGCGGGGACGGGCTACGAGATCGCGCCCACGCCGGTGCCCCGGTTCGCGCAGCAGCCCGCCGCGACGAGCACCCGGTCGGCCGCCGAGGTCTTCGAGGTCGACGTCGACCTCGACGGCCTCGACGACGACACCGTGGAGACACCGCCGCCGTCCCCCCCGACCCCCCCGGGAAGGGGCTCGCGCGGTTGACACGCGGGGCGGTGTGCTTACGGTCGCGTTCGTAAGCCCGCAACCACGAACTCTCAGGAGAGATTCCCATGGGTAAGATCATCGGTATCGATCTCGGCACCACCAACTCCGTCGTCGCCGTCATGGAGGGTGGGGAGCCCAAGGTCATCGCGAACGAAGAGGGGGCGCGCACCACGCCGTCCGTGGTCGCGTGGGACCGCAAGGGCGAGATCCTCGTCGGGCAGGTCGCGCGCCGACAGGCGATCACGAACCCCGAGAACACGGTCTACAGCATCAAGCGGTTCATGGGTCGCCGCTTCGAGGAGGGCGCCGAGGAGCGCCGGCGTGTGCCGTACAAGGTCGTGGAGGGCAAGAGCGGCAGCGCCGAGGTGCTCATCAACGACAAGCACTGGACCGCGCCCGAGGTGAGCGCGAAGGTGCTGCAGAAGCTCAAGCGCTCGGCCGAGAAGTACCTGGGCGAGACCGTGACCGAGGCCGTGATCACCGTGCCGGCGTACTTCAACGACGCCCAGCGGCAGGCCACGAAGGACGCGGGCCGCATCGCCGGCCTCGAGGTGAAGCGCATCGTCAACGAGCCCACCGCGGCCGCGTTGGCCTACGGCCTCGACAAAAAGAAGGACGAGCTCGTCGCGGTCTACGACCTGGGCGGCGGCACCTTCGACGTGTCGGTGCTCGAGGTGGGTGAGAACGTGGTCGAGGTCGTTTCGACGAACGGTGACACGCATCTGGGCGGAGACGACTTCGACCAGCGGGTCATCGACTACTTGATCGCGGAGTTCAAGAAGGAGAACGGAATCGACCTGACGCACGACCGCATGGTCATCCAGCGCCTCAAGGAGGCGGGTGAGCGTGCGAAGATCGAGCTGTCGAGTGTGGCCGAGACCGACGTGAACCTGCCGTTCCTCACGGCCGACGCGAGCGGACCGAAGCACCTGAACCTGCGCCTGTCGCGGTCGAAGTTCGAGCAGCTCATCGCCGACCTCGTCGAGAAGACCCTGGAGCCGTGCCGCCAGGCGCTCAAGGACGCCGGCAAGAAGCCCGCCGACATCGACGAGGTCATCCTCGTCGGCGGCTCGACCCGCGTGCCCCTGGTCCAGGAGACCGTCCGCAAGTTCTTCGGCAAGGACCCGCACCAGGGTGTGAACCCGGACGAGGTCGTCGCGCTCGGCGCCGCCGTCCAGGCCGGTGTGCTCGGCGGTGACGTGAAGGACATCCTTCTGCTGGACGTGACCCCGCTCTCGCTGGGCATCGAGACGCTGGGCGGCGTGATGACGACGCTCATCCCCCGGAACACGACGATCCCCACGAAGAAGAGCGAGATCTTCTCCACGGCCTCGGACAACCAGAACGCTGTGACCGTGCACGTGATGCAGGGTGAGCGCCCGCTCGCCCGCGACAACCGCACCCTCGGCAAGTTCAACCTCGAGGGCATCCCCCCGGCGCCGCGCGGCGTGCCGCAGGTCGAGGTGACCTTCGACATCGACGCGAACGGCATCGTGAACGTGACGGCCGTCGACAAGGCCACCGGCAAGCGCCAGAACGTGACCATCACGTCGTCGAGCGGCCTGAGCGAGGCCGACATCCAGAACATGGTGCGGGACGCCGAGTCGCACGCCCAGGAAGACTCCGAGCGCAAGCGTGAGATCGAGGTGCGCAATCAGGCCGACTCGATGGCGTGGAACACCGAGAAGCTGCTGTCCGAGCACGGTGAGAAGATGGGGCCCCACAAGGAGCCGCTCGAGCGCGCGGTGAAGGACACCCGAGACGCGCTCGCGGGCACGGACGTCGCCCGCATCGAGAGCGCGCTGAAGACCCTGACCGACGCGAACCACAAGGTGAGCGAGGCGCTCTACGCGGCGGCTTCGAGCGGCGGCGCGGGTCCGGACGCCGGCTTCGGCGGTGGCGCGGGTCCGAGCGCGGGCCCGGGCGGCGCGAAGAAGGGCGGGGACGACGTGATCGACGCCGAGTTCGAAGAGACGCGCTGAGGTCTGGCTCGACCGGGTTCTACTTGCTGTCGAGCCGGTAGATCCCGCTCCAATCCGGCGGCAGGCCGCCCAGCAACATCTGGGCGCAGCGTCGGGCCAGGTGGGCGCTCGCCGCGTCCGTCGCGTCCTCGGTGGCGAGGGCCTCGAAGTGCGCGCCCGCGCTCTCGAACTGCCCGTCGCGGTAGGCCTGGAGCGCCAGGTCGAAGCGCGCCTGGGTCGAACGGGGGCGCGGTGTGAGCTCGAAGAGGGTGACGGGCGCCGTTCGGCCCTTCACCACGACCCGATCGACCTCACGCAACGGGTAGCGCGAAGGGTCGGCGAGGCGGCTGGCCGTGGCGTCCGTGAGGAGCACCGAGCCCAGATACTTCGTCTGCCCCTCGACGCGGGCGGCGACGTTCACGGCGTCGCCGATGACGTTGGCGTCGAGCCGCTCACGGCCGCCGATCGTGCCCAGCATGAGCGTGCCGGTGTTCATGCCGATCCCGACGGCCACCTCGGGCTGCTCAAGGGCGCGGCGCTCGGCGTTGAAGCGCTCGACGGCATCCAGGAGCTGCAAAGAGGACAGCACGGCGTCATCGGCGGAGCTCGATCTCCAGAAGAGCGCGAGGATGCCGTCGCCCAAGAAATGCTGAATGAATCCGCCATGTTCCGTGATGCAGGGCTCCACGTGGGCGAGGTATGCGTTGATGAACGCGTAGGTCTGTCCCGGCGTCATGCCCTCGCACAGGGAGGTGAAGCCACGCAGGTCGGTGAACATCACCGTGACCTCGAGCTGGGCGTGGTCCCCGTGCTGCACCTCGACGATGGTCTTTTTGCCGAGCGCGGCCAGGAACTCGAAGGGCACGAACCGACGCGTCGCCTGGTATGTGCGCTCGAGGCTGTCGTAGAGCAGCGCGTTGTCCAGCGAGACCGCCATCGGCCCTGACAAGACGCGGAGGAGTGACTGGCGGTCTTCGGTGAAGGCGCCGGCCACCATCGGGTTCTCGAGGTACAGCACCGCGCGCAGGGCGCCGCGATTGAGCAGGGGCAACGCGATGAGGGACCGCACCCGCGCCGCGCGCACGTGGGGATCGTGCGTCAGTCGGCCCGCGGAGACCGCATCGTCCTCGACCACGGCCGAGAGCGTCCGGGCGCAGAGCTGCACCGCCGTGAGGGCCACGTTCTCGGACTGAGACAGGGCCTGACGCTCGATGTGCACGGGCTCGCCGAGCACCGCGAACGCATGCAGGACGAGCTCGTTCTCTTCGACCAGAATCAACGCGCCGCGCTCGGCGCCGGCGTTCTCCATCACCAGGCCGAGCAGGCGCGCGAGCAACGCACGCAGCTGCACTTCCGACGAGATCGCCTCCGCGGCCTTGACCACGGACAGCAGGTCGAGCGCATCCCCGGTGTCTCCCAGGGTCGTGCCCGTGTGGCTCGACTTGCCGGTCGCGCTGAGGCTGCCTCGGGTGGCGCGCTGGGTCTGCACGAGCTCGGGCCAGCGCTCGATGAGCTTTGCGGAAAGTGCGTCGGCGCCCCAGCGGCGCCAGGCGTAGAGCGCCTCGTTCGCGGCGTACCGCGCGAGGTTGCGTCGACCATCGGCCAGGTGCAGCTCCGCGGCGCGCTCCTGGGCGAGGGCCTCGAGGTGGTACACGCCGTCGTCGGCGGCGCGTGTGGCCGCGCGCTCGTAAGCGAAGGCCGCCTCGGCGACCTGGCCCCGCAGGCGGTGCCACTCGGCGTCGAGGAGAGCGGACTTGACGGCAAAGTTCGTCGGGTTCTGCGCCGCGAGACGGGCGAGGCGCTTGCGGGTCTGCGTGAGCGTCGAGGGCACGTCCCCCGGGGCAGCGAGGCAGCCATCGACGAAGGCCGCCCAAAAGACGTGCTCCACGCTGTGGAGCATGCCCTGGGAGTCCTTGAGCAACGGCGCGGCGCGTTTCAGCGTCTCTCGCGCCTGTGCGTGGTCCCCGAAGAGCGCGCACACCGCGGCCTTGTCGATGAAGAAGTGGTGTGCGAAGTGCCGTGAGCCCCAGGTCCACAGCTCCGTTTCGTAGGCGTCGAGGTCGAAGCCGCCGGAGCGGAAGCCATCGAACCGGCCCGAGGGGTCCTCGAGCGTCGCGATGCACTGCCGAATCCCTCGAAGTGTGCCCACGTTCTCGCGGTTGCCGACGCGGACGAGGAACGGCGTAAAGCGCTCGATCTCGGCGGTGACCTCGTCGAGCGGGGCGCCGCGCATGAAGAGGCTCTGCGCGATACCGCTGGACGCGCACCCCGCGTGGAAGAAGTCGCCCACGTCGACGCCGGACTGCCAGGCCGACCGCCACACGCGCTCGGCCTCGCGGGCGGGCTCCAGCCACGAGCTCGCGAAGTAGCCGTAGACGAACTGCACCTCGGCCCGCTGCCACGGGTTGTCGAGCTGGTCGACGAGCTTGAGCGCGAGGCGCCCGAAGGCGTTGCCCCGCGCGTGTTTGCCGAGGATGCCGCCCAGGAAGATCCCGCCGAAGACCAGGTACGCGATGGGCGACTCGCGGGCGTTGCCATGACGCAGTGAGAGTTTCACGGCCAGCATCGCGTTGTGCACGCACAGCTCGGGTCGGAGCTGGTAGGCGGCCTTCAAGAGCGCGGCGATCAAGCGCACGGCGGTCGCGTGGGTGCCGCCCGTCGCCAGGGGCAGCGCCGCGAGCTCGTCGATCGGACGCTTGCGCAGCATCAGCATCGTCTGGACGAGGTCCTTGACGAAAACGGGTGGCACGAACCGGCCGGGCAGGGACACGCCCAGGTCGGCACACCCGGCCCGCCCGACGTCGTACGCCGCCTGGAAGTCCGCACGGTTCGTGTGGAAGTGGACCTGTCGCTCACGCACCGCGGCGCGCTCGAGCGGGTCGTCGGCCAGCGCGAGAGCGACCTCGAAAGCGCGGCCCGCCTCGGCGTCGTTCCCGGACAGGTGATGCAGCTCGGCCCGCTCGAGCGTGAGCGCCCGTTTCAGCGCGCGGTCGCTCTCGGCGCCGCACAGCGAGAGCCCCAGGTCCGCGAACCGCAGGCCGGGCTCGTAGGCCGTGGAGCGTCGGGCGCGGGCGGCCGCGGCCAGAAAGAGGTGGGCGGTGGGCGCGCGGTCCGAGGCGCCGAGGGCCTCGAGCCCCGCGGCGATGATGTGGCCGAGGGCGTCGAAGAGGGCGTCGTCCGTCGCGGGGTCGTCCATACGCCCGAGCAGCGAGCGCGCGATGCTCCCGTGCAGGGCGCCGCGCTCTTCGGCCGGAACGAGCGCGTACGCGGCCTGTTGCACCCGATCGTGCAGGAAGACGTAGGTCTCGTCTTCGCTGTCGCCGACGGCATCTCGCCGCAGCACGAGGCCCTCGGAGACGGCGTCGTCGAGGTCGTCCCGCACCTCGGCCTCCGTGCGCCCGCGCATCGCGGCGAGCTCTCCCAGGCCGAACGAATTGCCCAGGCAGGCGGCGACCCGAAGCGCGGCCTGGGTCGCGTCCTCCAGACGGCGCAGGCGCGCGACCATGAAGTCGACGACGTCGTCGGCGATCGGCGCCCGTTCGGCCTTCGCGAGGTCGAAGGCGAACGCGCGGGCCGCGTCGTCGTAGAGGATCGCCTGTTGCTCCTCCAGGGAGTCCAGGCACTGGTGAACGAAGAACGGGTTGCCGAGTGTCTTGCGAAAGACGAGCTGCGCGAGCGGTCGTGTCTCCGCGGGGGCTCGGAGGAGTGCGTCGCCGACCAGTCGCTCCACCGTGGGTGCGTCGAGGGGCCCGATGTCGAGCCGGTCGATGGCCACGCCCCGCTTGTCCAGTCGGTTCGCGACGGTCGTGAGCGGATGGCCGGCCGGGACCTCGCCCTTGCGGAATGCGCCGATGATGAGCAGGTGGTGGGCGTCCTGCCGGCTCAGCGTGTGTTCCAGCCACAGGAGCGTCGCGCTGTCCGCCCACTGTAGGTCGTCGAGCACCAGGCAGAGCGGGTGCTCGGGTCGACAGAACACCTCGACGTAAGATGAGAGCGCCTGCTGGAACCGGTTCTGCGCCTCGAGCCCACCGAGCTCCGGCGCGGTCTCGAAGGGCCCGACCAGGGCTTCGAGCTCGGGCACGAGGTCGCTGAGCACCGCGGCGTTCGCGCCCAGGGCGTCGCGCATCGACGCACGGCCCGACTCGAGTCGTTCCGGGGACTCGGAGAGGAGCTGCTGAGCGAGCGCGCGCAGCGCCTGGCCCAGAGACAGGAACGGGACGTCACGTCGGAACTGATCGAACTTGCCGCTGACGAAGGCGCCGTTGCGTTCCACGATCGGTCGCCGCACCTCGTCGATGAGGCGGCTCTTGCCCGCGCCCGGATCTCCGGCCACGAGGACCAGCTCCGCGCGGCCCTCGGCGGCGCGGGCGAACGACGACAGCAACAGGGCGATCTCGGTCTCGCGGCCGTAGAGGCGCTCGGGCAGCTGG
Organism: Bradymonadia bacterium; assembly: GCA_049318805.1. Taxonomy (GTDB): domain Bacteria; phylum Myxococcota_A; class Bradymonadia; order UBA7976; family UBA1532; genus CANLBD01. The sequence goes on along the minus strand of JBMOFP010000094.1, from coordinate 7,324 downwards.
AAACGTGTGGGGTGGTCTCTCTGGCCGATCTCGAAGGCGAGGGTCTCGCCCTCGGTGAGGCGACGCTCGACCTCGCGCAGGTCCGCGGCGACGCCCCGCGCGCTCTGGTAGCGGGCCTCGGGCCGCTTCTCGAGCAAGCGCAGAATCAGACCCGCGACCGGCGCCGGGAGGTCTGTCCGCAGGGAGGCGGGGTCGACGGGACGCCGCGCGATGTGGGCGTGCACGAGTTGAAGCGGGTCGGTGGCCTCGAAGGGCAAACGCCCTGTCGCCATCTCGAAGAGGGTCACGCCGAGAGCGTACAGATCGGCGCGCGCGTCGACCGTGTGGTTGACCCGACCCGACTGCTCCGGGGCGAGGTAGGCCAGCGTGCCCTCGAGGGCCCGCGGAGGCGAAGCGTGGCGCGTCTCGCGGGGCGCTCGACTCGCGATGTCGAAGTCGATGAGGCGCACACCCCCGCCGGCGGGCAAGAGGATCACGTTCGACGGGTTCACGTCCTTGTGCATCACGCCCGCGGCGTGTACGGCCGCGAGGGCGTCGGCGAGGGCGATGCCCACGGCGCACAGCTCGGCGATGGGCAGAGAGCCCGCGTCGAGGACTCGGCGCAGCGAGGTGCCCCCGACGTCCTCCAGCACGAGGACCGTTCGATTGCCGTCCGTGACGAAATCCAGCACCTGGACGACGGTCGGCGTCTTCAGGTCGCGGAGCAGGTCGTACTCGGAGCGCAAGCGTCGGAGCGCGCCGCCCGTAGGGTGATCGGAGCGCTGCGTCTTGACGATGACGGTGCCCGAAGCACCCGTTTTGCGCGCGCGATAGACCAGCGCCTTCTGGCCGACGTGCAGCAGACCCTGGAGCTCGTAGCCTCCGAGCGCCGAGAGTGTGGCGGGCGACGCCGGGAGCGTGGCGGTCTCACGCATCGGGTGTGCCCTCGGCGCTCGCCTCCGCCAGGCCCCAGGCCTTCGACGTGTCCGTCCAGATGATGCGCGCGTCGAGGGCCCGCACCTCGGAGAAGAGCGCCGTGACCTCCGTGTCGTCGCGCTCGTGCTGCGGCCACCGACCCAGGGCCCGCAGGAAGCGGTGGTCCGATCCCCCGGACTGCGCCAGGCCGAAGAACGCGACGCCTGTCGGCTCGAGCAGTTGCGCGAGCCAGTCCACGAGCGGTGACTGCTCGTTGCCCACATCGAAGAGCAAGGTGTCGGCGACGATGACGTCGAACTTCGACCAGATGCGCTCGACGCCGTGCCGCCGGAGCTGCGCGACGGGCTCGATGACCCAGCGGACACGCTTCGACATGCCCACCTCGTAGGCGACCGACCGCGTTTGGGTCGCGACGACGTGGGACGGGTGCAGCAGCGTGAGGTGTGCGTCGGTGGCCGCGAGGGCGCGCACCCAGCGTGCACCGAAGGCGGGCACCACGGCGAGCACCTGGGCGCCCGGTCGAGCGGCGATGGCACGGGCGAGCTGCGCCTCGAGCGCGTCCGCGAGGGACGTGAACCCGACCAGCGTGGGCAGCGACCGGAGCCAGCCGTCGAGCGCTGCACCGAGGGCGTCGGCGCCGGTCGAGGCCTCGGCCAACGCGTGGGCGATCTCGGCTTCTCTCTCGATGCCCGGATCGACCCGCGAGAGCATGCGGGCGAGGGGACTGTCGGCCAGACGCGGCCAGGCGGCGCGGACGGCGAGCTCTGCCGCCCCGGAGTGCGTCGCGTCGACGAGCGCGCGCCCCGCCGAGGCGACCGCCGCGGCGAGCGGTTCGCCCGCGAGTCCGGCGACCTCGATGGTGTCCATCGCATCGCAGAAGTCCCGACCGGCGCGCCGCGCCTGGGCCGAGGCGAGCCGCGTGACCTCGGCGGTCGTGCCCGCCACAGGGGGGCTCGCGGCTCGGGTCCGCTCGGCGTCGACCACGCGTCGACTCGTATCGCGGAGCCGTTGAGCGAGGAGGGCCGCGAGCGACTGGTAGAAGCGCGCGGCGAGCGCGGGGCGACCCCGAACGATGTCGAAGACGTGCTCGCACGGCAGGAGAAAGACCTCACACGCCGTCTCGGCCTCGACCGAGGCGCTGGCCTCCTCGTTGTCGAAAAACGACAGCTCGCCGAAGAGCGCGCCGCGACCAATCCGCGCAATGACCGAGGCGTTGCCCTGCCAGGTGCGGACGACGCGCACGGCGCCCTTGAGAAGCAGATAGAGGCCCTCGGGACGTTTGCCCGACTCGATGATCACACCATCCGTAGGCACCTGCAGCGGGGTCAGGCCCTCGAGGAGCACCGCGCGGTCTTCCTGGGTGAGTGACCGCAGCGTATTGGCGAGCTCGTCGTCGGGTGTGAGCTCGCGCTCGGGCAGCGCCACCCCGGCAAGCTCGTCCTGGCGAGCGACCATCGCCGTCTCGAAGACGCGGACTCGGTCGTCCACGAGGGCGACGACACCACCGGTCGAGGTGTACGGGCCGTCCGTGGCCTTCTCGCCGCGCAGGTACATCGCGCCCCGCTTCTGGTGGGCGCGCCGCCACCCCAGGAGCGCTTCGACACACTCGTTGTGGAGACGACGGGCCTCCGGGTCGTGGGTCTGGTCGAGGTACTCGCGGACCGGGCCGCCGATGGTCTCGAAGACACCGACGAAGCGACGATGAGGCGCGGGCATGTAGCGGCGCGAGTGCAGAATCGCCTGGGAGATGGGGGCCACGCGCGGCACCCCGAAGAAGCCGTCGACGCACTGGAGCGAGCCCACTTGTGGACCGCTCGCGCCCTCGAGCACCCCGTCGCCCTCGTCCAGTCCCCAGATGGTCGGTGGCTGAATCAGCGTGAGGAAGGTGTCGGGTCGAATCCGCTTCTTCTGGATGTTGTTTCGAAAAGGCCCGTTCATCTCATCGAGCTCCGAGAGGAGCCGGTCGAGCAGGAACAGGACCTCGTGGAGCGCGTCGTGCTCGACGGCTTGAACGATGTCGATGAGCGTGCCCAGGACCGTGGCCCCGCGGGCCTCGGTCTCCACCGCGGTGAGGATGAAGTAACGCAGCTCGTCCGCGGCGGGGCCTTGCAGCCAAGGGTGCGCCAGAGTGAGGCCGTCCGTCGTGATCTGCGCGTTCTCGTAGGGTTGCCCGGCCTGGCCCGGCAGGGTCCAGTTGCACAGGACCATCGAATACAGCGTGCCCACCCGAGGCACGTCGAAGTGCGCCGCGCATCGACGCCATGGGCGCTCGAGGGCCTGCGGCAGAACGAGGGTCTCGAGCGCGTATCGCTCGCTTGCGGCCGGAACACCGTCCCAGCGGTAGCAGTGGCCGAGCACGCTGAGCGCCGCGTACACCTTGTCGAGACCCGGCGCGTCGAGCGTATCGATGGCCTCGGTCCAGGTGTCCGCGAGGGCCGCGCCGCCCAACGCGTCGTCGAGCCACGCGCCGATCGAGGCGCCCGGACCGTGGAATCGGGCCGGCAGCGCGGCGAGCAGGTCGTCGAGCAGGCCGAAGGGCGCCGGCGCGTGGGTGAGGGGCACTGTACGCGGGAGAAATCCACCCGCGCTCGACAGGCACTCTCCCCACAGCAGACGGAGTTCAGCGGCGTTCACGGTGCGGAGCATGCGACACGTCGACGATCCGCGCTAGGCGCCCGTTGTACGCGCCCGTCTGCGCGAATCAGAGGCCCTGGGCGGCGCGCTGAATCGTCACAAGAAGCGGCTCGTTGCGGGGATCGGCGGGGTCCGAGTCGTTCGTCCACGAAAACCCGTACGGATCCGCCGGGGCGTCGAAGCCGTCGGCGCGGAAGTGCCCCGCCATGAAACCGGCCAGGTTCTGGGAGGTCGCTTCGTCGAGCCACGCGTCGAGCGCCGCCGAGCGCTGTGCCGGGTCGAGCAGGGCGCGGTTGACCGCGGCGAGGCTCACCACCACGGGTTTGCCGATGGTCGCCGCCAGGGCCGCGTGGCTGCGAACCCAGCTCGCCCCGAGAGACGACCACTGGTTCGGGTCCACGGGGATGCCCAGGCGGTCCGGGACCAGCTCGAGGCTCCCGAAGTCCACCGTCGCCAACCGGAGGTTGCGCTGCCACGAGATGCCGAAGTGGCCGTCGAAGGCCCGCGCGAGCCCCACGGCCCCGAACTCCTCGACCGCACGCCCGTAGGCCGCGGGCATCAGGTCGTAGCCGATCTCACCGGTGCCGATGAGCGCGCGGGGCGCCGCCGACTTCATGACCTGCGTGACGTCCGACAGGAAGTCCGCGACCTCGGCGCCGCCGCCCGGCGCACCGTAGAGGCCCTGCGCTTCGAACCGCGTGAAGACCTCCCACCCGAGGATCGTCGGGTCCTCGGCGTACAGGAGCCCGTTGATGGAGTTGCGACGCTCCAGGATGGCCCGCACGTACTGCTTGAAGTGCTCCCGAATCGGCCCCGGCTGAAGGAAGAGCGCGCGGTCGCTGGGCACGGGCACCAGATAGCCGGCCCACCGAAGGTACTGCGGAATGCCGCCGAGCTGGTCGGTGCCGTCGACCAGGGGCATGACCAGCTTGAGGCCGGCCTCGCCCGCGCGGGTGATGACCCAGTCGAGGGCCACGAGCCCGCTCTCGTTGTAGGTACCGCGACCGGTCTGAATCGCCGCCGGATTGCCGATCCGGTCGTCGCACGCCGGGACACGCAGGACCGTCGCGCCGAGCCGTCGGGCCTCTCCGAGCACCTCGGCGACGCGGTCGGTGCCGCCGCTGTTCACGTGCTGCCACGTGAGCTCTCGCAGGTCCGGTGTCGCGAGTCCGACGAACCGCCAGGGGGTCTCGTTCAGCAGGAGTTGGGTCCCGCGGGCGCGCACGAACCAATCCGCGCGGAACTCCACGGACGCCTCGACACTGTAGGGCCCCTGCTCGACGCCGACCGTCACGACGTGTCGGCCCGGCGGCACGTCGAGCACGACGCGGAACGTCGACTCGAATGGGGCGCCCGGGATCTCGATGGGGCGCTTGGTCGGATCGTCGCCGAGCCGCCACGTGACCTGCGCCTGCGCGGCCAGGTTGAGCACCTCGCCGCGCAGCGTCACGGCCTGGTCGACGAACTGGCTGCCCGTCAGGGGCTCGTCGATGAGAATCGAAGGCTCGCGAATGCGGGGATCGGCGTCGGGCTCTACAGGCACTCCGCCGTCGTTCGGCGGCGCGACGCCCTGGTCGTCCGTCGAGATCGGCGGCACGCCATCGTCGGGATCGGGCGCCGGACCGGGACCCGAGTCCGTGCCGGGCGTGGGGCCCACCTGGGCGTCCCGGCCCGGGGCCAAGGGCACACACGCGCCGTTCTCGCAGGTCTCGCGCCCGCGCTCGCAGTAGGCGGCGCCGCAGGTCTGCACCTGCACGAACTGGACACACTCACCCTCGAAGGGGCCGGTGCCGCAGATGAAGCCGTCTCGGCAATCGTCGTCGCTGCCGCAGGTCGAGACGCCGCTACCGCCGCAGGCCGCCAGGCACCAGACCACCGCCCACAGCACGAGTCGCGTCGTCTTCATCGAAGGGACGATACGCGAATCTTCGAGTGGGAGTGGAGAGGAAGCCGAACTGCGCCGATGTGTGGGGCTCCAGGGGAATCCCTCGCGGAGATGGGCCGCCGTGCTGTATTTTTCCGCCGGCTCTGAAATGACCATGGAGAGAACGCGGATGAAGTGCGTTGCGACCCGGGTGTTTTGCCGTCTGACGCAGTGCGCCAGCGTGCTGCTGCTCTGGGGCGGCGCGGCACTGGGGCTCTCCATGCTCCCCGTCAGCCCGATTGAGCTGGCCCGCCAGGCGGACGAGGTCGTCATCGTCGAGGTGGTCGACGCGACCCCGGAGACGACGCCGGAAGGGGCGATGGTGGAGCGTCTGGCGCTGCGCGTCGTCGAGCGGTGGAAGGGCGGTCGGGAGACGACTTTGATGCGGCGCCAGCTCATCACGGCCCGGCACGCGGAGACCGGGGCGCAGATCGAGTTCGCTGGCGTGACGCGGGTGCAGGTCGGTGAGACCTGGTTGCTCTTCCTCGACCGAGATGAGCCGCTGCCGGTGCTCGGGCTCTCGGTGGCCGCGAGCGCGGGGGCGTTCCGGGCGCAGCGCGTCGGCAACGAGTGGCGATTCCGCACGGCGGAAGGTCAGCCTGTGCTCGATGTCGCCGCCGACGCGTTCAGCTTGGAGTGGCAGCCGCCCCCGAGCGGTACCGAGGTGATCGTCGGCGTTCGTACCCCGACGCCCGAGCCCACACCGGCGCTGAGTTCTCGATGGCGCGCGTTGGTGCGGGGCGCCCGGTGAAAACCTTCACACACGCTCGGCTCCTGACCTCAATCGCCCTTTTCGTTTTCGGTGCCCTGGCGCTGGTCCTCACTGCGAACCCCGCCCAGGCGGGCTGCGCGTGCGGTCGGTGGTCCGCGCCGCCCGCATCGTTCAATGTGTGCGCGCTCGCACCCAATACGGGCTGCGACAACAGCCCGTATGCGCCCACGGTGCGTGAGGCGATCACCCACTGGAACTACTTCGTCGATCAGTGGCGCACGCCCCTCGGCGCCGTGCAGCAGATCGGCCCGCGAGATGGTCGGAACTCCATCGGATTTCTCGACCGGTTCAGCGTCGCGATTCTCTACGGTGTCGGCCTGCCGGGCAATGTGGCGGCGGTCACGCTCTACGTCGCCCAAGGGGGCGGACCCGCAGGCAATGCCGCGTGCCCGCTCGCCGCGAACGTGCGCTGCCCGACCTTCGGCGACGTCCGCGAGCACGACGTCGACGTCATCCTCTTGAGCGACATTCCGTACACGCTCGACGAGGAGCTCGCCTACCTGGGTCAGCGCGGTCGTGTTTTCCCGTCCTTCGTGTCGTTGCGACAGGTCGTGATGCACGAGGCCGGGCACGCCCACGGCATGATGCACGAGTCGCGTTTCGCGGCCGTGATGTACCCCACGCAGCTGGGGCACCGCGGCGTCGACCTCACCAGCGACGACGTGAGCGCGGCGCGGGCCTACCTGCCGGCGCTCGCGACGCAGACCGACGACCTCGCCGTGATGGGCTTCGCTTTCGACGCCGGCGCGTATCGAGAGCCCGAGGTCGGCGGCATGGCACGTCCCCGCGCGGGCGTCGACTCGGTGACCGTGCGGCGATTCTCGATCTACAACCGGGGCGACACGGCGACGGGCGCGCCGGTGGTCTACACGTTCCGCATCGGCAACGTGGTCGCCGGGCAGGGGCAGTGCCCCGCCCTGGGCGCTCACGGCGTGTGCACGATCCTGCAGAACCAGAACGTGCCGGTGCCCCTCCGCGCGCCTGGAGGGGACCAGCCGCTCACCGTCGAGATCGACGGTTGGCCCGGGGAGCCACACCCCGCGAGCAATCGAGTCCAGCTCGGGACCGTCGCGGCCATC
>JBMOFP010000093.1:0-24666 GCA_049318805.1 Bradymonadia bacterium | reverse complement strand
CGGTCGAGGAGCCAGGTCAAGCCGTCGACGGGCGTGGCCTCGAGCTCGAGGCGCACGGCCTGGCCCGGCCGCAGGACCCCGCTGGGATTGTCCACTCGACCCTCGAGCTTCACGTTGCCGGTGGTCGAGGGCTCCAGCGTCGTGAGCTGAACGGGCAGTCGCGGCTCCTCGAAGCCGTCGGGCGTGAGAACCGCCCGTGGGGTCGCGCCCACCATCGCCTGCTGGGCCTTCGACACCGTGACCTCGACCCGCACCTCGAGGACGTCGGCCACGACGAGCGCGGGCTGCTCGGCGTCGAGCCGAGTGCCGACCTGGATGCGCTGACCCTCGGCGTTCATCACCACGCCGGAGCGCGGCGCCACGACGGCCCGGTAGAGCCGCGCCTCCGCGGCGTTTCGGAGCGACAGCAGCTCGGTCAGCCGCGCGACGTCCGAGAGCGGCGGCGCACCCGGTACGGCCCGGGGAGCAGCTGCGGGCGCCGCGACCCCGCGCAGCGCCTGAAGGCGAGCCTCCATGGTCTCCAGCCGCGTCCGGGCCTCGTCGATGGCGCTCGAGGGCACCTCGCGACGATTGAAGCTCGCGGTGCGCTCGGCGAGCTCGGCGCGCGCCACGGCAGCGTCGGCCTCGGCCCGAGCGAGCGCCGCCGCGGCGTCGCCGCCAGCGGCCGAAGCCACCCGGACCGGCTCGGGCACGGTGCGCTGAATCGGGTCGATGCGTGCGGTGAGCGCGTCGATCTCGGCGCGCACGGCGGCGTCCGCGACCCGAAGCAGCGGATCGCCCGCGGAGACACGGTCGCCGAGCCGCACGTAGACGGTCTCGACGAGACCGCTCACGGGTGAGCGCACGGCGGTCTGGTCTCCTGGGAAGACCTGCCCCGCGACCGCCACGGTGCGCCGGATCGAGGTCAAACGGAGCGAGACCAGGGCCGCCCCCACCACGACGAGCAGGAGCAGCAACACCCAGAGTCCGAAGAACCGACGACGCCCGAGCAACGTCGGGGCGGGTGTCGGGAGCACCTCGATCGCATCCGGCGCGCGGCCGCCTGCGACCCGCGGGTGCGACGCACGTTGGAGCTGCTGCGGACTCGAGGTGCTGCGCCGCGAGCTCGCGACGATCGACGGCTCGGCCGTAGGAGAAACGAAGCTTTCTCCCAACGGCGCCATCTCGAGCACCGTGCGTTCTTCGTTGCTCAGGGCGTCCAGGCGCGCGGCGTCGAGGCGCTTCAGGTCGTCACTGGACACCATGATCTGGGCGACGGGGGCAGCGGCGCCCGCCATCGGACCCGAGCCCTCGAGCTGCAGCGTGCCGTCCCCGGCGGCGACGGCATCGCTGGCGTTCGCTTCGTCGGTCACCCGCAGGCGAATCTGGTGTTCGCCGATGCGCAGGACGTCCCCGTCCTTCGCGGTCTGGATGCCCAGAACGCGGTCGCCGTTGAGCCAGGTCTCGTTGTCGCGCCGCAGGCTGACGACGTAGATGAGCTCCGGCCCGTAGGCGTCGATGCGCACGTGCTGCGGGGCGACGCCTGTGCCCGGCAGGTTCACCGCGCAGTTCAGCCGACCGATGGTCGTGGACGAGCCGAAGGTCGCCAGCGACTTGCCGTGATTCGGCCCGCCGATGAACTCGAGCAGGAGCTGCGCCGGCCCGGTCTTGTGACTCAACAGGAAGCGCAGGTCCGTCGCGCCCATGCGCAGGACGTCCCCGTGCTCGAGCGGCTCCCCCGAGGTCCGGATCTCGTTGACGAGAACGCCGTTCGTGCTGCCCAGGTCGCGCAACCAGATGGCGCCCTGCTCCATCGTCAAGTAGGCGTGGTGCGCCGACACACTGCCGTCCGTGAGGATGATGTTGCAGTCGGGCGCGCGACCAATGGTGAAGTATCGACCCTGCGTGAACGCCTGGGGCGCGATGGCGTACCAGTCGATGCGTCCGAACGGATCGTAGACGTAGAGGTTCGCCCGATATGCACTGCCCGGCAGGGCGTGCAGGCCCGAGATCGGCGTGGGGACGGGGGTCGGACCGCTCATCGAGGCCACGATACGCGACTCGCCGCACTCGGGCCAACTCGCCCGGCCTTGACACTCCCGGCCCACGTGCATATCACCCGCCGCGAACGGAGACGTCGACCATGCCGATCTACGAATACGGATGTGAACAGTGCGGGCACGTGCTCGAGGAGTGGGCGAAGCTCGACGATCCGCCCCCGTCGAAGTGCCCGAAGTGTGGGACCCCGAACCCCAAGAAGCTGATCAGCAAGACGGCCTTCCACCTCAAGGGCGGGGGCTGGTACGCGCAGGGCTACGGCGCCGGGGGAGGCGCTCCGAAGCCGGCCGAGGGGGCGACGTCGACCACCGACACGGCGAGTACGACGCCGGCCACACCGGCGGCGCCCGCAGCCGCGCCCGCGACCCCGGCGGCCACCCCGACCCCCTCTTCGACCCCCTCTTCCACCCCGTCCACGTCCTCGACCTGAGGACCGCGCAGCGCTTCAGCGCCGGCCGCGCTCCCACGCGACGAGGCGCGCGAGGCCTTCGGCGACAGGGACCTGCGGCGTGTAGCCGAGTGTTTCGCGCAACGCGCCGATGTTCGCCAGCGAGTGGCGGATGTCGCCCGAACGTGCCGGCGCGTAGCCGACGGGGGCCGAGACGCCGCACACCTCCGCAAGCATCGAGTAGAGCGCGTTGAGGTCCGTCGCCTCGCCCCGCGCCACGTTGAAGACCCGTCCGGCCACGGTGCGGGCGTCGGCGGTGCCCGCGAGCAGGTTCGCGCGCACCACGTCCTCCACGTAGACGAAGTCACGGGTCTGCTTGCCGTCCCCGAAGATCGTCGGCACCCGACCGGTGATGAGGCGGTCGACGAAGATGCTGATGACGCCGGAGTACGGGCTGCCCGGGTCCTGCCGCGGCCCGAAGACGTTGAAGTAGCGCAGCGTGACGGTCTCGAGCCCGTACAGAGCGCTCCAGACGCCCATGTACTGCTCGCTGGCGAGCTTCTCGATGGCGTAGGGACTCATGGGCCGTGGCGTCTGCGACTCCACGAGGGGCATCGTCTCGGTGTCGCCGTAGACCGCGGCGCTGCCGGCGAAAACGACGCGCCGCACACCGGCGCCCCGGGCCGCCTCGAGCACGTTCAGCGTGCCCGCCAGGTTCGTGCGCTGGGTCTGGGTCGGGGCCTCGACGGTGCGCTGCACCGACGCGACCGCGGCCTCGTGGTAGACGAGCGCGCAGCCCTCGACAGCGGCCCGGACCGTGTCGAGGTCGTCGACGCTGCCCACGATGAGCCGCGCAGCCGCCCCCGCCGCCGCCAGGTTCTCGCGGCGGCCCGTCGAGAGGTCGTCGAGGACCACGACCTCGTCGCCGCGCGCGACGAGAGCGTCGACCAGATGAGACCCGATGAAGCCCGCTCCACCCGTCACCAGCACGCGCATATCTCGCCCTCCTGAGGCCCGTCCGCTTCGGCAGACCGGACCATCTTGGCCGAAGTCGTTCGCATCGCCTACCCGGTCGGTGCAGGGCCCGGGTGTCAACTCGACACGACACAGTCACGACGACATGGCGGGTCAGTGGAAAGCGCGGCCGACAGGGGTACCGGGGTGTTCCCGCGCCTCGGCCGGGACCGGATTGGCACGCTCCATGCTCAGGGAGAAAGCCGTGGTCCTGGACCCGGCGCGGCCTTTTCCCCGTTGCCACCGCGTCGGGTCCTTTTTTTCTCACTCGAACTCGAATTCGGGTTTTCCCTGCCGCGGCGCGGGTCTTCTCCCCGTTGCCCCCGCGCCGCGGCACTCTCTCATCCTCGAGCAGCGCGGGGTTGCGCGCCCCGACCTTGCCCGGCACGCCCGGCGCTCGGTAGACTCCTTCGGGCAGCGGAGCGCTGCACCTGGGACCGAGCGAGGGCGTGCATGTTCCGTAGACTGGGGTGCATCGTGGCCCTGCTCGCGCTCGGCTGCGCGCCGGCAGACGAGGGTGGGACCGAATCCGCAGTGGGCGACGCCGCCGCGGCCGCCGACGCCGCACCACCGGCGGCGCGTGACGCGGGCGGAACGGAGGTAGACGCCGCCTCGCTCGAGCCCGTGGTACCCGAGCCCGACGCCGCGCCCGTGGAACCCGAGCCCGATGCCGCGCCCGTAGACCCCGAGCCCGATCCCGACGCCGCGCCCGTGGAACCCGAGCCCGAGCCCGACGCCGCGCCCGTGCAACCCGAGCCCGATCCCGACGCCGCGCCCGTTGAACCCGAACCCGACCCCGACGCCGCGCCCATTGAACCCGAGCCCGACCCCGACGCCGCGCCCGTTGAACCCGAGCCCGATCCCGACGCCGCGCCCGTTGAACCCGAGCCCGACGCCGCGCCCGTGGCACCCGACCCCGACGCCGCGCCGTGGCCCGTGCCGCCGTCGGGGTCCCCGGCCGGCGCCACGGTCGTCCACCAGGGCCGCCTGCTGCCCTCCGGCGCGACGCTCGACCTCACGGTCGGCCCCGCGGGTGTCGCACAGACCACGGTCGTCGAGCTGGACCTGACCTGGCGCGGCGACGCCGCCGTCGAGCTGGAGGCCGCGCCCGAGGCTTGGTTCGAGGGCTCCCCGTTCACCTGGCTCACGCCCCCACCCGCGCGCCTGGAGCCCGATCGCCCCGAGACGCTGCGCCTCGGCTTCGACTCCGGCGCGTTGGAGGTCGGCGGGCATCTCCGCACGACTTTGCGTGTGCCGTTCGTCGACGCGGCCTACGAGCACACGCTGGGCCTGCACGCGGCCGTACCGCCGCCGCTCCGCGTCGTGCTCGTGGGCGACTCCGGCTACACCCTCGTGAGCGACACCTACGGCCGCGACTTCCAGTGGGAGGTCTTGCCCGAGCCTACGGCGCGCTCGACCCGCGACATCACCTGGGGCAATGGCCGCTTCTTTCGGGCCAGCCGCGACGGCACCGAGTGGGGCTCGCCGGGCCTGTACCACTCCAGCGCGGACGGGCTCGTGTGGACCCCGGCCGCGGCCAATCGCGACTTCTGGGCGAGCGAGTGTGCCTACGGCCTGGACCGCTTCGCGTGCGCGCGCGGCGATGCGTTGTCGTGGTCGTTGACGGGTGAGACCGTGGTCCACGAGCCGACCCGCTATGGGTCGATGTTCAACGCAATCACCTTCGATGGCACAGCCTTCGTCGCCGTCGGACGTGATGGTCGACGCTCGGTGAGCCTCGACGGGACGACGATCATCGACCGGCCCGCGCGGGCCGACCGGGTGTACTTGAACGCCGTCGCGTCGACGCCGGAGCGCATCGTCGCCGTCGGCGGGAACAACGGCTGGGTTGTTTCGACATCGCTGGACTCCGGCGAGTCCTGGAACGACCAGGTGCTCTGCGACACGCAGTACGCCGGCGCGGCCACGGTCGCGCACAAGGCGGGCCGGTGGCTGGTCTCCGGCAATGCGGGGTGTTGCGAGAACACCTGCGGGGGTGGCTTCGCCTGGTCGGACGACGGCGAGTCCTTCAACCTCGTCCCGAGCAACGACCCCGCGGCCTTCGTGTGGGTGCTCGGTGTGGCCGGCGACTGGTACATCGGCGCGCGCGGCAACCGTGGGGTGATCACGCTCCTGCGCTCTCGCGACGGGCTCGAGTGGACCCCGACGTATCAGCTGCCCCCCGGCGCGGGCGTGGTCTCGATGGCGGTCGAGGGCGCCCCGCGACCCGTGCCGCCCGAGGCCGTGGAGCCCGGGCCGGTCGTGGTGGATCCCCCCGCGGCGCAGGGCTGTGCGGGGCGCATCGCCGTAGAGTTCGACGGCGTGACGCTGCCCGAGGACGAGACGCCGAGCCTCGGCAGAGCCCCGGCGTGGTCGTCGGGCTCCACCTACGCGGTCACGCTGCGCAACGACTGTGACGAGGTCGTTTTCCTGCTGGGGGACCCGTCGGCCTGGGTTCGGGGCGACGGCTGGCGCTTGACCGGTCTCCCCGCGGTCTCGCTGGAGCCCGGAGAGTCGACCGACCTCACGCTGACGCACGCGCCCGGCCCGAGTGGACCCTCGCCCGTCTCCCTCACGGTGCCTCATACGCGCGGCGGGCCCCTCGAGCGCACGCTGCAAGTGGACGTCGACGCGCCCCTCCCGATCGTCTTGTACGGGACCGGTCGACGGATCACCGTGACCTATGACGCCGGAGAGACCTTCGAGGTCGACGGCTGGGTGAACCTCGAGGCCCACGACGACAACCTGCAGCGCGGCGGCTGCGATGGACGCAACGGGGTGTTGACCGTGGGCGGCAACGCGCTGCGGAACACCTGGCTCAGCGCGGACGGCCGGGATTGGGTCACCAGCAACGACGGCAACGGCTTTGTCGGTGGCTGCGCGGCCAACGACGAGATCTACGTGCTCGCGGGTGGCTCCGGGGTTCTGTCCTCGAGCGCGGATGGCGTGCGCTGGACCCGAGGCCATACGGACTTCGGCACGCATCTCCGCGACGTCGCCTACGGGGACGGCGCCTTCGTCGCCGTCGGCGCGGACCGACGCACGACCACCTTCGACGGGGTCTCGTGGACCTTCGACACCGTCCATCCGGGCACGTCCACCGACCGCATCACCTACGGGCGCACCGGCGCGGGTGTGCCGACCTTCGTCGCCATCGGCGGCCAGGGTTGGGTCGGCACCACCACGGACGCCGGCGAAACCTGGCTGCACCAGCGCATCGGCAACGCCGGCTTCGGCGGCCGCGTCGTCTTCACGGACGGGCACTTTCTGGCGCAGACGAGCGGCGCGCTCTACCGCAGCGCCGATGGGTTCGACTGGTCGCTCGTCGGGGCGTCGGGGATCGCCCCGCTCGCCGCCGCGGGGCGTCTGGTCCTCGGCACGACGGGCAACTCGGTCTGGCGCTCGACGGATGGCGGGCTGACCTGGACCGAGGTGCGCCCGACCGGCAACGGCCCGGGCTTCAGTGGCGGTGTCGTCGTCGAAAGACGGGAGTAGGGATGCGCGCTTCTGCTCGATGGGTCTGGGTGTGTGCGACGGCGCTCGGGACGTGGGCGTGCGGAGCGTCCGAGGAGTCGGCGTCGACGCCGGACGCGGCAGGGTCTCCACCGCGCGGGGGTGAAGCGGCGGGGGGTCAGCCGGACAACGGCGGCCAGCCGGACAACGGCGGCCAGCCGGCCACCGGCGGTCTCGCGGATGCGGCGCCCGTCGGAGACGCCGGTCCCGCGGTGCCGACCGACGCGTCCTCAGTCGCCGATGCCGCGGCGGCCGACGCGCGCGTGGTCGACGCGTCGCCGGAGCCTACGGACGCGGCCTCCTGCGAATCCGACGAGGCCTACTTCGCCCGGGCCATCGCGCCGCGTATCTCGGCCGAGGACCCGACTGCGCCGGCGTGTCGCCTCTGCCACGTGCCCGACGGCCCAGCCTTCGCGACCCGCCTGGTCTTCGGCGCGCCCGCGAGCGACCTCGCCACCTTCCAGGGCTTCGTGCAGGGGGCGCCCGAAGCCGCGACGTTGCTCCTGGACAAGCCCACGGGCCGTGTCCCCCATGGGGGCGGGCAACGTTTCGCGCCCGGCGGCGCCGACGAGCGCGCCTTCCGTTTTTTCGTCGAGCGCCTGGTCGATCCCGCCGACGGGGCTTGCCCTCCGCCCGAGCCCGACGCCGGACCGTCCGCCGACGCCGAGCCGGCCGCCGACGCTGAAGCGCGCGTCGATGCCGAGGCGCCGACGCCGGATCTCGACGCGGCCGTCGAGCCCGCGCCCGATGCCGCGGGCCCGCCCGCGGGCTGCATCACCGACGACGACTACCTGCGCACGACCTTCGTGCCGCTCGTCGACACCCAGGATCCGGCCAGGCCGGCCTGCATGCTTTGCCACGTCGCCGGTGGGCTTGCCGGCAATTCACGTATGATCTTCAGGCCTTACCTCGACGACGCCGCCTTCGACGCGAACGTCGACATGCTGCGGCGCTTCTTTGTGGACACGCCGGACGGGGCCCGGCTCTTCCTCGAGAAGCCGACCGGGGTCGTGCCCCACGGCGGCGGGCGGCGATTCGGGCCGCAGTCCGAGACCGCGGCGATCTTCCGCGAGGTCGTCGCTCGAGTCTCGAGCCCCGAGGGCGCCTGTGACGTGCAGGTCGACCCGCCGGACGCAGGCCCCCCGCCCATCGACCGCTGCCGCCTCGACGGCCCGCACGCCGGGGCCGCACCGCTCCGACGACTCACGGACACACAGTTCGCGAACACGATCGCCGCGGCGCTGGGCGTCCAGGTCCCGCCGGCCTCTCGGCCTTCCAGCGTTTCGTCGGACGGCTTCCATACGTTCGCGGTGAACAACGTGGTGTCGGCGCCGACCGTCGAGTCCCTTCAGTTCACGGCCGAAGAGGTCGCCGCGCAGGTCGATCTGGCGCAGCGCCTGCAGTGCGCACCCAACGAGCGCGAGGCCACCTGTGTCTCACGGTTCCTGGTCGGCACCGCCGAGAGCCTGTTCCGGCGCCCTCCGACCGCCGCGGAGGTCGAGACCATCGCGCAGCTCGGCGAGACCGGCCTGCCGCTCCAGGAGGCGGCGCGTTTCGGCCTCGAGGTGCTGCTCCAGTCCCCGCAGTTCCTGTACCTGGACCCGGACGCCGAGGACCTGGCGCCCGGGGCATCCCGCCCGGCCAGCCCGGCGACCCTCGCGGCGCGCATCGCGTTTTTCCTGACCAACGCCCCACCGCCGCGCGACCTACGGGCCCAGGCACTTGCGGGCCAGCTCGAGACACGCGACGAGGCGCACGCCGCGGCCCTTTCGCTCCTGAACTCTCCGGCCGTCATCGAGGTCATCGCGCGTTTCCATCGCGAGTGGCTCCACCTGGACGGCCTCGACCGCATCGTGAAGGACCCTGAACGCTACCCGGCCTGGAACGCGGAGCTCGTCGAGGCCCTGCGCACCGAGGTCGACCTGTTCACGACCGAGGTCGTGTGGTCCGGCGATGCCCGCTTCGAGACCTTGATGACCGACACACACACGTGGCTCACACCCGAGCTCGCCGAGATCTACGGCGTCGAGGCCCCGGGCCCGGGCTTTCGTCGTGTCGACCTGGGGCCCCAACGCCCCGGCGTGCTCACCCGCGCGGCGGTCCTCGCCGCCCACGCCTACTCCGCCACGTCGTCTCCGGTGCGCCGCGGCGCCTACGTGCTCGAGCAGCTTCTCTGCGAGTCGCTCTCGCCCCCGCCCGGCGTGAACATGGACCTGCCCGAGGGCCCGGCCGCCGCGGAGAGCGTGCGCGAGCGCCTCGTGCAGCACTGGACGGACCCCACCTGTGCGACCTGCCACAACCGCATCGACCCCATCGGGCTCTCGTTCGAGCACTTCGGCGCGGCGGGTGAGTGGCGCGAGGTCTACGAAAACGGCCAGGTCGTGGAGGCCGCCGGCGCGCTGGCCGACCCCGAGGTCGAGTTCGACGACGCGCTCTCGCTCCTGCCGGCGCTGGCGACGAGCCCACGGGTGCAGGGCTGCTACGTTCAACGCTGGTACGAGTACGCCGTGGGGCGGGCCGCGTTGCCCGAGGATCGCTGCACGATCGAGCTGCTCACGCGCCGTTTCGAAGAGAGCGGTGGCGATCTGAGGGCGCTGCTGGCGGACGTCGCCTCGACCGACGCGTTTCTCTTCGTGACGCCTGCAACCGAGGAGGTCGACCGATGACGCCGCGCATCGAGACGCGCATGCGTCGCCGTGAGGCCCTGCGCATCCTCGGCGGGACCGCCGCCGGCACCTTGCTCTCGCCGCTGCTCTTCAGCGGACGCGCCCACGCCCAGGGGCCCGTGCCACGACCAGAGCGCATCGTGATCGTCCATCACTCTCAGGGCACGGTCCTGCCGATGTTCGTGCCCACGGGGGGCGCCGAGGACTTCGAGCTGCCGTTCCTGCTCGAACCCATCGCGCCCTTCCGCGACGAGCTCTTCGTCTACGCCGGTCTCGACAACGTCGCGGCCCGCAACAACGTGGTCGGCAACGCGCATCACCGCGGGAACCTCACGCTCTTCACGGGGCGGAGCTTCCCGTACCAGGACGAAGCGCGCATCACCGGCGGCGGGCCGAGCGTGGACCAGGAGCTCGCCCGGCGACTCTCCGGCGACACGCCCTTCCCGCGCCTCGACTTCGCGGTGGGCGGCACCCGCGGCTACGGCCTCGTGCGTGGAGACCGCTTCTGGCGCGACCTGGGCGAGCCGATCGAGGCGTTCAACGACCCCACGGTCGCCATCGCCCGCATCTTCGGCGACGCGCGGCTCACCGCGGAGCAGGCCTTCGCCCTCCGGGCGCGCCGGGTTTCGGTGCTCGACGCGGTGGGCGACCTGTTCCGCTCGGCCCGCGGTCGAGCCGACGCCGAGGGACGTCGCGCGCTGGACGCCCACGCCGAGAAGGTGCGCGAGCTGGAGCGCCGCCTCGAGAGCAGCCCGGGCGCGTGCCTGACGCCGACTTTCGACGCGCCTGCGGACTACGACTTCAGCTACGACGACGACCTCTCGATGCCGGCCATGGCCGACGTGATGGTCACCGCCCTCGCGTGCGGGCAGACGCGCGTCGCGACCTTCGAGCTCATGAACGGCCACGACCACGCCTTCCCGTGGCTGTGGGCGCGCAACGGCGGTCCCATCGTGGACACGCAGCTCTGGGACAACTGGCACGCCCTGGTCCACGCCGACTACCAGCCCGGCATGGAGTGGGTCTATCGGTGGTACCTGGAGGGTGTGGCCTCGATCTGGGAGCGGCTCCGCGCCACACCGGGGCCCGACGGGCGGCCGTTGTCCGAGACCACGCTCTTGCTTTACCAGCCCGAGTTCGCCAGCGGCCGCCACTGGACCAACGGCCTGTCGGGCTTCGTCCTCGGTCCGCGTGGGGTGGCGCCCGGCGGGCGATTCTCGAACCGCTTCGTCGTGCCGCTCGACACCTTCATCGAGCGCAGCAACTACGTCGACTGGCAGTCGACCTCCCAGCAGCTCCTCACCTCGCTGCTGCGCGCTTTCGGGGGCGACGACGCCCACTTCGGCGAGGTCTTCCCCGAGGCCCCCCAGGGCGGCCTCGAGGGGTGGCTCGTGTAGGCACGTTCCGTGCTAGTGTGGCGCGGCGATGAGGTCGATTGTCCCCGCTTCGATTCTGACGGCCCTGGCCCTTCTCGCGGCCGGGCCGGCGCGCGCACGAGACACCTGGACGACGCCGCACCCCGGGGTGCGACTCCTCGAACGGGTCACGGACCGTCCGTGGCGCGTCTACGCCACGAAGATCGACCTCTGCGCGCGCGGCGTGAAGGTCCGGGCCACGGCGGCGGCCGAGAAGCGGCGCACGGTCTCGTCCTTCGCGGACCGCGTCGACGCCGAGGTCGCGGTCAACGCCGACTTCTTCTCCTACGACACCTACAACCCGACGGGCCTGGCCATGAGCGGAGGCGAGGTCTGGCACGCCGACATGGCGGGCTCCGGCGACTTCTTCTTCGGCGAGGACCGTGCGTTCCTCAACGCGCCGAGCCGCGCGCTCACCGAGCCGCCCTTCTGGGCGCGGGAAGCGGTGGGGGGGCGGCCGCTGCTCGTCGACGACGGTGAGGTCCTGCCGGAGTTCAATCGGGCCGATTGCTCCGCCCGCCATCCGCGGACCGCGATCGGCTACTCCGAGGACCGACGCACCCTGATCCTCATGGTCGTCGACGGTCGCTCGAACGCAAGCATCGGGATGAACTGCGCCGAGGTCGCCACGACCATGCACGGCCTTGGGGCGTGGCGCGCGATGAACCTGGACGGCGGCGGCTCGTCGACGATGTGGGTGCGCGGTGAGGGCGTCATGAACGACCCCTCGGATGGTGCACAACGCACCGTCTCCAACCACCTCGGGGTGCACGCGGACGGCGTGGGTGTGCCGGGCAACTGTGATTTCAGCCTGGCGGAGGTCATCGACCAGGCCGGGGTGCTCTCCTCCCCCGGCGGCACGGACGTGAACGGCGACGGGCGTGCCGACGTCTGCGCCCGGGCGTCCGCCGGCTTCCGGTGTGTGCCCGCGCGCGAAGAAGGCGGCTTCGAGGGTCTTTGGGAGATCCCGGGCACGAGCGACGACGATGGCTTCGACGCCGCGTCCCGATTCGCCACGTTTCGCACCGGGGACCTCAACGGCGATGGCCGGGACGATGTGTGCGCGCGCGGCGCCGCCGGGGTCCTGTGCTGGCTCGCGGGCCAGGCCGGCTTCGTCCCGCCCTTCGAAGGGCCCCGCTGGAGCGACGAGACGGGCTGGGCGAAGCCCGCGTACTACTCCACGCTCAGGCTCGCCGACCTGGACGGAGACGGCCGCGCCGACCTGTGCGCGCGCGCCGCCGCCGGCCTGCGGTGCCACCTCGCGGACGATACGGGCCTGGTCGACGCGCCCCTCGAGGGACCCGCGTGGAGCGATGCCTCGGGCTTCGGGCAGCCCGACCACTACGGCACGCTGCGCTTCGCCGACTACACCGGCGATGGCCGCGCCGACGTCTGCATCCGCGCGGCGTCGGGCATGCGGTGCGCGGCCTCCATCGACGGGGGCTTCGCCGCACCCATCGACGGTCCCGCATGGAGCGACGCCGCGGGCTTCGCGGACGTGTCGAAGTGGAGCACGATCCGTTTCGAGGACGTCGACGGCGACGGGCTCGCGGACCTGTGCGCGCGAACGGCGGCCGGGGTCGAGTGCGCCCGCTCCACCGGTGAGGGCTTCGCTGCGCCCTTCGCGGGCCCGACGCTGAGCGACGCGTCCGGTTGGGCGGACCACGACAACTACGGCACGATGCGCTTCGGGGACGTGGACGGCGACGGCGACCGCGACCTCTGCGCACGCGGCAATGACCAGTTCTACTGCTGGCTCTACGCGAACGAAGCCTTCGGGGAGCGCATCGTCGGTCCGGGCATGTCCGACGCCCGAGGCTGGGGCGACTTCATCTACAACACCTCCATTCGGCTCGCCGACGTCACGGGCGACGGGCGCGCCGACATCTGCGCCCGGAGCAGCACCGGGGTGCGGTGTTGGCACGCTCAGGGCGCGGCGTTCTCGGACGCCGTGGTGGGGCCGAACTGGTCCGACGAGTCCGGGTGGGCGCACCAGCGCTTCTACACCACGCTGCGGATCGGCGACGCGCCGGCCCGAGTCCGACCGGAGCCGCCGCCCGTGCCCCTGCCGGACGCCGCCGTGCCCCTGCCGGACGCCGCCCTGCTGGACGCCGCGCTGCCGGACGCCGCAGTGCCGCCGGGAGAGGGCGACGCGAGCGAGGGCGTTCTCGACGCCCTGACGCCTGCGCAGGACGCGGGTGGTCCCGGACGCGACGGCGACGTCGGCGTCGAAGTCGAATCGCCGCGCGACGCGGGGACCCTGGCGCCAGGCCAGCCCGCGACGCCCGACGCCGCACCGCCGGCGCTGTCCGCCGATCGCGGGCTCGTCGGCACGGGCGCATGCGGTGTCTCGCCCGCGCAATCCCCCCGAGGGGCGGTCTGGGTGGTTCTGCTCGCGGCGCTTTGGACCTTGTGCCGCAGAGGCCGCACGGGCCCTCGTCGCACCCACGCCACGTGACCCCGGCGGGAGGTCCCCGATGTGCCGCAACATCCGCGTGCTCTTCAACTTCGAGCCCCCGGCAACGGAAGACGAGATCCGCGCGGCGGCCTTGCAGTACGTGCGGAAGGTCAGCGGCCAGACCCAGCCTTCCGCCGCGAACCGCGCGCAGTTCGACGAGGCGGTCGAGCAGGTCGCCGCGGTGACGCGCCGACTCGTGGCGGAGCTCGTGACCACGGCCGAGCCCCGGGACCGGGAGACCGAGGCCGCGAAGGCGCGGGCGCGGAACCTCAAGCGTTTCGGAGCGCCCTGAACGGCTGGGCGGGCGGCGGGGGCCCCGTCACCGAAGACTCGGGCGATTCCGCAACGAACCGGGGGCCCGAGGGACGGACCCCTTGCGGGAGGGCCAGGTCTCGAAGGCACCTGCGACCCCTCCCGGGCGACTCCAGTCAGCCGGCGGCGGTCGAGGTCGCGTCGAGGGTGGCGACGAGCGCGTCCAGCTGTTCGAGCTGCGCGGGCATGCCCTCCGTGCTCCCGGAGGCAATCGCAGCGTCGAGCGCTTCTTTGGAGGGATAGAGGTCGTGCACGGTGAGCAGCGTCTGGCCGCCGCGCTCTTCGAAAGTCACCGTCGTGATCGCGCCCCCCTCGTCCCCTTCCTCGTTGGTCCAGACGATGCGCGCGTGCGGGGTCACTTCGATGTACCGGCCGAAGAACTCCGCCTGTTGGTCCGAGCCATGGACGCCGAACACCAGGCGGTACTTGCCCCCAGTGCGCACATCCAGCTCGCAGGAGAGCAGGAAGATGGGGGCCGCCGCCGGCACCCACCACCGCTTGAAATCGACCAACTCCTTCCGGCTGAACGATCTCCATGCGCTTGCCTTTATATAACGCCGTCGTTATGTTCTGTCCATGCTTGGGTCCCACTCCATCGACGCCACGCTCGACGCGCTCGCCGACCCGACGCGCCGCGCCATTCTCGCGCGCCTGGCCCAGGGCGAAGCCACGGTGGGCGAGCTCGCGCGGCCGTTCTCGATCTCGCAGCCGGCCATCTCGCGTCACATCAAGGTCCTGACGGCGTCGGGGCTCGTCGTCCAATCGGTCGAGGGCACGAAGCGGCCCTGTCGCCTCGCCCGCGGCGGGCTCGACGCGCTCGACGCCTATCTCGAGATGCTCCGCACCGCCCTCGAGCGCAACTACGAGCGCCTCGACGAACTCCTGGCCAAGGGCCAGCCCACGAAAGGCTGAGTGAATGGATGCTCGGCCCCGAGGGCTGGACGATGCCGGTGTGCATCAACGAGGGCCGGCCCGGCGGCAAGATCCGGTACGAGTGGTCGAGAGGGAACGGCCAGGGTTTCTACCTCACCGCCGAGATCCTCGAGCTCGATCCGCCCCGCCGCATCGTCCACGTCGAGCGCATGTTCATGCCGGACCCCACACCCGACAACCACATCGTCACGACATTCGAGCCCGAGGGCACCGGCACACTGATGACGATGCGGATGACCCTGCCCGACGCCGAGACGCGCCGAATCATGCTCACGACGGGCATGGAGCGCGGCATGGAGGCGAGCTACGCGCGTTTCGAGCGAACGTGGACGCCGGAGGGCGTTCGATGAAGGCCGAGAGGCTCGCCAAGGATGTGCAGCTCCTCTTCTGGAGCGGCCAGTCCTTCGACGAACCCGGCCTGCACCCCGAGGGCAAGTTCAAGGCCGCCGAGGTGCGTCTCGTCGACACCGCACAGATCAACGCGGAGGACCTGAACCGCTGGCTCCAGACGGCCCGGAACATCCAGTGGGACTACAAGAACATCGTCGCTCGGCGGGGCGTGCTCGAGAAGCTCGGCGACTGGTAGCCGGTCGCGCGGGCAAGGCTACGCCAACCCGGGCAGCGGACCCGCCAGGGAGATGCGCACGTTCTCGATGCCGCCGTGCGGCACGCTCCCGATGCACGACTCCGCCCCGGGGATGAAGTCGATCGGCTCGCCGAAGGCCTGCGCGAGGGAGACGAGCAGGTGGCTGTGCGGCGTGTTCGTGTACTCGTTGTTGTAGTTGCGGCCGAACGGGTTGGGATTGTTCCGCGCATACTTCAGGTAGCGCCCCGGCCGAATCGCGCCGCCGCCCCCGCCGAAGAGCACGAAGAACGTGTCCTCCAGACCGTGATTGCCGTGGGAGAGCTCGCTCCAGTACACGACCAGCGTGTTGTCGAGCAGGGTGCCGTCCCCTTCGGGCACGGCGTCCAGGTGGTCGATGATGCGTGCGACGAGCTCGGACTGATAGACGTTGCGGTCCCGCATCTTCTCGTAGGCGAGCCGATTGTCCTCGGTCGGCCCCTCGGGTCGGAAGAACTCCTCGAGGTAGATGTGGTGCTCGTAGTCGTGGTGGATGGCGGTGTCCGGAGGCAGCCCGTAGGCCTCGGTCGGCGCGTAGACGAGGCCCAGGGAGCCGACCCGAGACACCCCACAGGCAAACCCCAGCGTGACCATGCGGGCGAAGGCGTCCACGTCGTGGGCGTAGAGCGCCGTGCGGTCGAGGCCGTCGATGGCGCCGGGCGCGACCGGCAGGCCGCACGCCATGGGCCCTTGCAGCCGCGTCTGCAAGTCCGCGACGAGCTGTCGATGGGCCTCGAGCTTGAGTCGGTCCTCGGCGCCGACCCGCCCGATGAGGCGGTCGTGCTGGGCGCGCACGAGGTCGAGCACCTGGCTCTGGGCTTGGTCGCGGCCGTCCACCGCGGGTCCGCGCCCCTCGAAGAGGCGCGCGAACGCGACCTCGGGGTTGGTCTCGGGTGTGACCCGTGTGACGCCCCCGGCCGGATCGCTCCGGTACAACATCTCGTGAAACATCGCGGGACCCGCGCGGTCCTGCCAGGCGCGAAAGTCGAGGGAGACGAGCGAGGGCTCCGTGCGCAACAGATGCTCGTGCACGCGCTGGTCGATGGACGGCTGGGACGCCCACGACTTCACACCGTCGAAGTCATAGGCGGCCGGCGCGCCGGTGAGTCCGTGCGCGTGGGCCTTCGCGTGGCCGTCGCCGAAGGGATCGAGGCCCGCGCTCAGCAGACCCAGCCCCTCGATGGCGGTCATCTTGCGCCGATGGCGCCAGAAGGGCGCGAGCACCCGGGACATCTGCGCCTCCTCGAGGCGCGGGTCGGTGAAGTCGAAGGTCCAACTGTTCGGATCGGGCACGATCCGATTCCGCTGGAAGTCATACAGCGCGTAGTCGTCCACCGGGCCCCAGGGGGGCCGCATCGCGAGGTCGCCGACGCGGGTCGTCCAGCTCGCGTTGGCGTAAATCACCAACAGTCTCCTGGGCGGCGCCATCGGCTGCGCGCGGGCGGTGCTCCGACCGGCGAGCGAGGGCAGAAAGAACGCGCCGGTCCCGAGACCCATGAGGCGCAGGAAGTCACGGCGGTCGAACGCACGGTGTGCGAAGTTCGTCATTGCCGGCCCTCCGGGGCGAGGCGCAGAAACGCGGGGTGCAGCACCAGCGCGCGCAGCAGGGTGGGGAGCCGGCGGCCCGACGCCTCGAACGCGGCGAGCACGTCGCGCTGAAGGCAGGGGTCCTTCGCGAGCGGCGCATCGGAGAGCGCGTACTCGAGGAAGTGGCGCGTCAGGCAGTCGGAGACACGCTCGCTCTCGGCGAGCTGCTTCGCCAGGTCCACGCCGCTCGTGAAGGCGAAGCCCACGGAGTTGCCCGAGGTGTCCACGGGCTGCCCGGCGTCCATGGTGCGATAGCGGCCGACCGTGTCATACGCCTCGAAGGCAAAGCCCAGGGGATTGATCATCAGATGACACCCCTGGCACACCTCGCCCGCCTGGGTCGTGACACGCTCGTAGCCCTCGCGGTTCGTGAGGGGACGTCCGTTCTCTTCCAGGGCGGGCGGCGCCTGCGCCACGCCGGGGGGCGGCGGGTCGGGGGGCAGACACAGCATGCGTTCGAGCACGAAGACCCCGCGCAGCACGGGCGACGGATAACCCGGATAGCCGGTCGCGGCGAGGAAGGCCGGGTGCGTCAACACACCCGCACGTTCCGTCGGCTCGAGCGCGACCTCGACCCAGGCGTCGCCCTCCGGCGGCTCGACCCCGAAGATCGCCGCGAGCTCACGATCCACCCACGTGTGGCTCGAAGCCAACAGGTCGCGCTGGGTCCCGCCGCGCTCGAAAAGCGACCACACAAAGCGCCGGACGCCCTCGGCGAGCGACGGCCGCAGTGCATCGAAGCGGTCCTCGGGGAGCTTGCCGACCGTGTCGAGCGCCCCGAGCTCGAGCCACTGGTCCATGAACCGCAGCACGCCGCGACGGACCCGCGGATCAGCCAGCATGCGATCGACCTCGGCTTCGACCTCGCCCTGGGTCGAGAGCGCCCCGTGCTCGGCGGCGTCGAGGAGCGCGTCGTCGGGGGTCGAGGCCCACAGCAGAAACGCGATGCGGGTCGCCCGGTCGAAGGCCTCCAGATCGGCATCACGGCCGTCGACCCCCACCTCTGTGCGGTAGAGGAAGTCGGGGGACTCCACGAGGACCTGCACGCCGAGCTCGAAGGCGGCGTCGAGGTCGTTGCGTGTGGGGCCTGCATCGTACAGCGCGACGAGCGGGTCGAGCTCCGCGCTCGAGAGCGGTCGTCGCCAGACCTGGCGCCCCAGCGTGGCGAGCGTAGAGCGCAGGCAGTCGGCGGGCTCGACCTCGGTACAGGGCCAGAGTGTGGTCCGCTGGGCCGCGGCGAAGCGCCCGACGACACGCGCGTTTTCGTGCTGGTCGAGGACCAGGTTCGCCGAGACCTCGAGCCCGGCCAGGTTCGAGTCGTAGTCGCCCGCGTACGCGTCGGCCGGCAGTCGGAGGGCGGCCGTATCGAGGCCGGGAAAGAGGTCGGAGAGCGCGTTGCGATACTCGACGTGCGTCAGGCGCCGCAGCGGGGGGGCGGGCGGTGGCGCGCACGACGGCGGGGCGGTGGGCGGGACCGTGGGCGTCGCCCCGCCCGAGGGCACGGCCGCGTCCGGAGAGGCGACCTCGCCCCCCGGCTGCGCGCCCCCCGTGGGCGCTGCGTCCCCGCTCGGCGCGGGAGAGCCGCCCGCGGGCGCACGCGCGTCTTCCGTCGGCGCGGCCGTGGCGTCGTTCGTCGCCGACTCGCCGGCCGACGAGCCACAGGCCAGTGCGAGAAGACCGACGAGGGAGATGCGGCGGTGCACGCGGAGGACCTCCAGCGCGGAGTCTACCCTGGGGTTTTCCCGATGTCAGGCGCGTGGCTCGCGGACCCGTCGGAGCCCTCGGTGGCGGCCCGCGAGGTCATCCCCTGTGGTATCGTGAGCACCATGAGCGACGCCGCACGCAAGCGCCCCACGTACGCGGACATCGAGGCCCTGCCCTCGCACCTTCGGGGTGAGATCCTCGGTGGTGAGCTGGTGGTCAGCCCTCGCCCCGCACCGCCCCACGCCCGTGCCGCCTCGGCCCTCGGGGGCGTCCTCTACCCTTTCGACCGCGACGGCGGGCAGGGTCCCGGTGGGTGGTGGATTGACGACGAGCCGGAGCTGCACCTCGACGTCGATCCGGACTTTTCGGTGGTCATCCCCGATCTGGGGGGCTGGCGGACCGAGAACCTGCCCGTGCTGCCCGAGACGGCGGCGTACACCGTTCGGCCCGACTGGGTCTGCGAGGTGCTGTCGCCCTCCACGGCGGCGGACGATCGCAAGCTGAAGATGCCCTTCTACGCGGCCGCGGGCGTTCCTCACCTCTGGCTCGTCGACCCCCTGGCGATGACACTCGAGTCCTTCCGGCTCGAACGGGGTCGCTGGCTGTTGTTGCACACCTGGGCGGGCGAGGATCTGGTTCGCGCCGAGCCTTTCGAGGCTCTCGAGCTGCGCCTCTCCGCGCTGTGGGGCGGTCGCAAGCCCCCACCCCGCCGCACCGCCTGAGAGGGCGCCTAAAGCGTGCGGAAGAGCACCTTGCTCCGGCGCTTGTGGTCGTAGCGCGCGCGGCGCTCCGCCGGGAGCTTGCGCACGGAGACCGGCACGAAGCCGCGCTCGCGGAAGAAGTGCGCGCTCTGGGTCGTCAGCACAAAAACATGCGCCAATCCGAGGGCTTGCGCGCGCTCGACGATGAACTCGACGATGGCCTCGCCGCGCCCGGACTCCCGGTATTTGTCGTGCACGGCGAGGCAATAGAGCTCGCCCACGGACGCCTCGGCGAAGACCTCGAGGGCCGCGCAGCCGATGACCATGCCGTCGCGCTCGACGACGATGAATCGATCGATCTCGTGCTCGAGGGTCTCGCGGCTGCGACGCACGAGCACGCCGGCGTCCTCGAGGGGTCGCAAGAGCTCGAGCACGCCGGGGATGTCGTCGAGTCGCGCGGCGCGCAGGCCTTCGTACTGTTCCGCCGTGACGAGTGTGCCTCGACCCTCGCGGGTGAACAGCTCCTGGAGCACGGCGCCGTCGAGCCGACGCTCGACCAGGTGCACACGCCGCACCCCCTCTCGGCAGGCGCGCGCCCCGGCGAACAGGTGCTTGGCGGTGTCGGGGTGCAGGTGCTTGCCATCGCGCGCGAGCGCCTCGGCATCGTCCGGATTGAGCTGATGTATCAAGCGGTTACGCCGGTCGACGACACCCTTGCCCTCCACGATGGAGATGAGTTTGTCGGCGCCGAGGGCCGCCGCCGCCGCCGCCGCGACCTCGTGGGACGACAGGTTGAAGGCCTCGCCGGTGGGGGAGTAGCCCAGGGGCGAGAGCAGCACGATGGCGCCGCTGTCGAGGCGCTGTTTGATGGCCTCGATGTCGATGCGACGCACGCCCCCGGTGTACTGAAAGTCGACACCGTCCCGCACGCCCCAGGGGCGCGCGAAGACGAAGTTGCCCGAGGCGACACGCAGCCGCGCGTGCTCCATGGGTGAGCTCGGCAGCCCCATGGAGAGCAGGCCCTCGACGCGGCCCCGAATCGAACCGACGGCGTCCTCGACACAGCTCATCGTGGGGCGGTCCGTGATCCGCACGCCGTGATGGAACCGCAGCGGGATCTTGCGGTCCTTCATGCGCCGCTCGATCTGCGGCTTGGAGCCGTGGACCAGCACGAGCCGTACGCCGAGCGCGTGCATGAGCGCGAGGTCGTGCACCAGCTTCGGAAAGTCGTGGTCGATGACGGCCTCGCCGCCGAACATCACGACGAAGGTGCGGCTGCGATGCGCATGGATGTAGGGCGCGGACGCCCGGAAGAAGTCGACGAAGGGGCTGGCGACGGGTGTCGCGCGGCGCCGTGGGGGCACGGCCGGGGTCGCCTCAGCGTTGGCGGCGGTGTTCTCTTCCCCCTCGTCCCGATGAAGCAGGTTCGTCTCGTCGGCGTGCGTCTCGTTCACTCCCCAGCTCCCCCGCAAAACCTTTCGATGAGCCGTGCGAGTGTATCGACGGCAGACGGCAGCGCGTCGAGGGCGATGTGCTCGTTGGGCTGGTGCGCCACGGCGATGTCGCCCGGCCCCATCACCACGGTCGAGAGGCCCAGGCTCGAGAGGTAGGGGGCCTCGGTGCCGAAGGCCACAGTGCCCGCGGTGAAGCCGGTGAGCGCCTCGCAGGCGCGCACGATCTCGGCGTCGGCGGGGGTCTCGAAGGGCGGCACGGGCTCGTGCAGCGCCCCACCCCGGAACGTGAGCTCCAAGCCCTCGATCGCCCGCTCGATCTCGGCGTGAAGCCCCGCGCGGACTTCGTCGAAGTCGAGCCCGGGCAGGAGCCGAATGTCGTGCTGCAACACGCAGTGGCCGCAGATGCGGTTGGGGTTGTCGCCGCCGCGGATCGAGCCGAGGTTGAAGGTCGTGATGGGGGGCGTGAGCGCGTCACGCCGGTGGCGCTTCGCGAGCGCCGCCTCGAAGTCCACCATCGCGTTCATGGCGCGGCGCATGCCGTCCAGTGCGTTGCGTCCGAGGCTCGGGTCCGAGGAGTGGCCGGAGCGCCCGGTCAGCTCGATGGACTCCATGGACACGCCCTTGTGCATGCGGATGGGCCGCATGCCCGTAGGCTCTCCGATGATCGCGTGGCGACCGAGCGACCGCCCGGCGTGCACCAGTGCGCGGGCCCCCGACATGGAGCACTCCTCGTCGGCGGTCGCAAGCACGACCAGGGGCGCCTGCAGGTCCGCCGCGTCGAAGCGGGCCGCCGCCTCGAGCGCGACCGCGAAGAAGCTCTTCATGTCGGCGCTGCCGAGCCCGTAGAGCTTGCCGTCCCGCTCGGTCAGCTTGAACGGGTCGCTGTGCCAGCTATGGCTGTCGAAGGGCACGGTGTCGCTGTGCCCCGAGAGCACGAGGCCGCCGGGGCCCTGGCCACGGGTCGCGATGAGGTTCGCCTTTTGGCCGTCGGGCGTGACCGGCATGACCTCGCAGCGAAAGCCGGCGTCCTCGAACCACTCGGCGAGCAGGTCGATGACCGGACGATTCGGCAGGTCATGCTCGGCCGAGGTCGAGCTGACGGAAGGTGTGCCCACCAGACGGGCGATCCGTTCGACGAGCTGCAAAGGGCCCCCGATCCTACTCAGTATTGGGTCTGGCCGCCGTCGACCGAGAGCGCGTGGCCGTTGACGCCGACCGCCTCGGGGGAGGCCAGGTAACAGACCGCGGCGGCGACCTCGGCGACCTGCACGAGGCGGCGTTGCGGGCTCAGCGCGGCGAGCTCGGCGCGCGCGTCGTCGGCGGAGCGCCCGGTGGAGCGCACGATGCGGTCGATGGCGTCCTGCGCCATGTCGGTCTCGACGAAGCCGGGGCACACCGCGTTGCTCGTGATGCCGCGCGCCGCCACCTCGATGGCCAGCGAGCGCATCAGGCCGATGACGGCGTGCTTCGAGGCGCTGTAGGCCGCCGTGTAGCGGTAGCCCATGAGGCCGGCGTTGCTCGCGACGAAGACGACACGTCCCCAGCCCGCGGTGAGCATGTCCGGCAGGCACGCCCGGACGAGGCGGAAGCTGCCCTTGTAGTTCACGTCGAGCAGGGCGTCGACGTCGGCGTCGGTGGTGCGGTGCACCGGGGCGCTGCGCGCGATCCCGGCGTTGGGCACGAGCACGCCGATGGGGCCCAGCGTTTCGCGCACGCGCTGGACACCGGCGTCCACGGACGCGGCGTCGCACACGTCCATCGGCACGGCGAGGCCGCCAATCTCGGCGGCGATGCGCTCGAGCGCGGCGGCGTCCCGCGCGGCGAGCGCGACACGATGGCCCCGGGCCGCGAGCGCCCGCGCCACGGCCTCTCCGATGCCCCGGGAGGCGCCACTGACCAGTACGACGGGGTGCGTCATGGGCGCAGCATTCCGTTTTGTCACCGAGAGCGCAAAAGAAGTCGGCCGGGATTCAGCACGCCTCAGGCATGAACACCACACCGACCCCCTTGACCGTTCGATTCACCGGCCGTGACAGCGACTACGCGCGCGTTTGGTACACGGGCCTCGTGCTCTCGTTCCTCACGGCAGGCCTGTACCTGCCGTTCGCACGTACGGCCTGTCGACGCTGGCTCGTGTCCCACCTCGAGGTGGGCGGCGTGCCCCTGGCATTCGACGGGCGCGTGCGCACTCTGCTGCCGAGCTTCCTGATGCGGTACGCCCTGGTCTGGGCGGGTGTGGTGTTCGCATACCGCGCGGTCGACGTGCCAGGGGTCGACACGCTCGTGTCGATGCGCCCGCTCCAACTCCTCTTCGCGGGGGGTGTCCTGCTCCCGGGCCTGCCACTCATCTACTGGGTGCCCCCGCGCTTCTGGCTCGAAGGTCTGCGCCTGGGTGACCGCCACTTCACTGTGCCGCGTCGCGGTTCCCGGCTGCGCACCCTTGGTATGGTCCTCGGCGGGCTCACCCTTGCGGCGCTGCTCGTTCTCTTTGCGTTGGTCGAAGTCGATCTGCGCGCAGCTCAGGCCACCGCCTTGCTCGCAGTCAGCGCCGTTTTCGCTTTCGCGATCTTGATCCTTTGGAGCCTGCAGACCGCCGGGATGACCCGTGTTCCGTTCATCGGCGTGCCCGAGGTCCACTTCGACGGCGTGCCCGTGCAATGGAGCGAGGCGCCTGAGCTCGACGGACTGCTTCGAGCCGAGGTGGGCCTGGACGCCGATTCCAGGCTCATCTACGGCCTGTTTCTCGGCTGCGTCGCGCTCTTCATCAGCGCGCCCTGGCTCAGCGGCCAGGACGCGGCCGCCACCTCGGCGACTTTCACACGGGCCTTCACCGCGCTGGTCTTTTTCGTCGAGGCGCCCCGCAACGCTCCGGCTCAGACCTGGATGGCATATCGAAGTGCGTGGACCCAGCTCCGGTACCCGGGCTGGCGGGTGCACGTGGATCTCCCCGCGGAGCGCTGCACGCGCGCCCTGCGGTCGGATGCCCACGTCGCTCTCCTGACCGCCGGCCTCAGCACACCCTATCGGACGGTCAAGCGGCTGCACCTGCTCGCCGAGTCCCTCACCTTCGAGCCGGTCGAGGCGGTCGAGCCGGTCAGTTCGCGGGCGTGAGCTCGGCGACGATGCCCCTGCGCACGAGGGTGCCGACGACGTCGGCCGCGCAGTCGACGACCTTCAGCGAGTCGCCGACGATGCGGGCGGCACCTGCGCATCTTCCGCCGGGAGTAGGTCAAGCGCGGCGAAGAGTGTATTCGGCACGAGTGAGACGTCGAGCGGGTCGAGGCGGGCGGGTGTGTCGCCGGCCGCGCTTCGATACAGCCATGCGTCCGAGCCCTCGACACGTGTGTACCACTCCACGCGACGCCGCGCCGGGTCGACGAGCACATAGAGCGCCAAGGATGGGATGCCCTGGTAGAGCGTGAACTTGCCGCCGCGATCCCAACTCTCCGTCGTCGGCGAGACGACCTCGAAGACCGCCGTCGGGTTGGTCAGGGAGTCGGGCGCGGGCGGCACGAAGCGCGGCCGCTCGCAGGTCACGACCAGGTCGGGATAGCAGTAGTCCTCGGTCGCCTCGAGGTGGACGCGCTGGTCGGCCGAGAACACGAGGCACGGCCGGCCGCGGAGGGCCGCGTCCAGCTCGGCCGTGAGCCGGCTCGTGACGACGTTGTGGGCCGGCCGGCCCCCGCTCAGGGCGACGATCTCGCCGCCGAGAAACTCCCGCTTCACCGCCGAGCGCTCCTCGGTGGCCAGGTATGCCTCCAGGACGAGCTTGTGGGCGGCGTTCATGGAGGCAGTATGGCGGCGCAGCCGGTCAGTTCGCCGGCGTGAGCTCGGCGACGATGCCCCAGCGGACCAGGGTGCC
>JBMOFP010000092.1:0-24723 GCA_049318805.1 Bradymonadia bacterium | reverse complement strand
GCGGCGTCGTCCACGGGCGGTTCGACGACCGCGGCGTCGTCTTCAGGCGGGTCGATCTCCGCATCACGACGGGGCTGCGGAGATCGAGCGTCGCGCTCCGCGGGCGCGGCGTCCACGGGCAGGCTCGCGTCGGCCGACGGCTCTTCGGGCGCGGCGCTCTCTTCGGTCCCGCCACAGGCGGCGAGCAGCACGACACTCAGCCCCCACCCGAGTCGCTTCATTTTCGACCTGCCCACGTTCTCGACCTCCCGCCGGATCGGCGAACTTCACACTGAGCATAGCAGGCTGCTGAAAAAGCAGCCTGCCCGGGCCAGGATGGCCCGGCGGAATCACCGAGGCTTTGAAAAAGCCGAATGATTCCGGGAGCGGAGCCGAATTCACTTCGGCGGAGCGGGGCTGAAAAAGTCCATGGACGGACTTTTTTAGCGTCCTGATAGCAGGCTGCCGGAAAACGTCAGGTTGAGCGATCTCCCGACGCCGATTCACTCCGCGACGGCCCGTGCGCGTGAATTGACCCCCTCTTCCCGGTGGGATTACCCTGCAGTTTGGTCGAGCCCGGTCGAGCGCTCGGCGAAGGGGTCTGTGATGGTCCAGCGTCAGGCTGTGCAATACGCTCGGCGGTCTCGCCGCGCGGCGCTCTGGGTGCTCCTCCTCGTGGGCTGCGCCGAGGCCACCGGCCCGGCCGGCGAGGCGGCGATCGACGCCGGGCTTCGTCCCGCACTCCGGCTGGACGCCGCGGGGACCTCGATCACCGCGCCCCCTTCGTCCCCTGAAGGCGGCGAGGGCGGCGCAGCCCCTCCGGCGACCACCGACGACATCGGCGTCTGGGACGACGACGCCGCGCCCTCCGGCGGCGACGACACACCGCAGCCGGGGCCGTGCGAGGACGGTGAGCAGGCCGAGTGCGACTACATGGGGTGCGGCGCCGGAGTCCAGGTGTGTCGCGCCGGCGCCTACGGTCCTTGCGGACCGGCCCCGGAGCGCTGCAACGGCCTGGACGACGACTGTGACGGGCAGACCGACGAGGCGTTCCCCAGCGTCGGCCAGGCCTGTGAGCCGCCGGGATGCGCGGGCGAGGGCACGGTCCAGTGCAAGCCCGATGGCAGTGGGGTCGTCTGTGTCGGGGACGGCGCCGCGGTCGCGGAGTCGTGCAACGGCCTGGACGATGACTGCGACGGTCAGTTCGACGAGGACTTTCCAGGGCGGGCGTGCTGCTCCGAGGACAATCAGTGCGCCGTGGGCGAGCTGTGCGGCCCGGCCGGCGAGTGTGAGCCGGATCCCCTCGGCGGCGGCGGCGGCGGCGGAGGCGGCGACCTGCCCGACCTCGGCGGGGCCCCTCGTGTGGCTCAGGGCACGGCCTGCCGAGCGCCCATCGTCGTGGCCGGTCCGGGCGAGTACGACGGCCGAACCGAGGGCAACGGCGACATGGGGAGCTGCACCTTGCTCGACTCCGGCGGCGGCGAAGTCGCCTACAGCTTCACGCGCGACGTCGACACCGACATCCAACTCCTCGCCTACGGGGATCTCTTCGTGAACACGGTCCTTTACGTTCGCACCCGCTGCGAGGACGCGTTCTCCGAGATCGAGTGCAACGACGACCCCGACCTCTTCGTTTTCGACGCTGAACTCCAGTTCCTCGCCCGCGCTGGGCAGACCTACTTCGTCTTCGTCGACACCTGGTCCGAGGGCGGGGCCTACACGCTGCTGGTCGACGAGCAGCCACGCGGCGGCGTGGAGCCCCCGATGCCCCCGGACCCGCCGACCGTGGGTCCGAGCGAGCCGCCCGCCCCTCCGACCGACGCACCGAGCAACGCGCCGCTCGTCGGCACCTGTGCCCAGCCCATCGACGTGGGCGCGCCGGGACCCTACGCGGGCAACACCGAGGGACGCGCAAGCGCCCTTCCGGCGGACTGCGGCCTGGCCGGCGGCGCAGGTGAGCTCGTGTACCGCTTGCGTGTCCAGAACCCGAGCCGAGTGCGCTTCGACACCGAGGGCTCCGACTTCGACACGGTGCTCAGCGTTCGAACGGCTTGCGACGACGCCGCGTCCGAGGTCGTGTGCAACGACGACACCGGTGGGCCGACCTCTTCCGTGGACTTCGACGCCGCCCCGGGCCGAGACTACTTCGTCATCGTCGACGGATTCGGCGACTCGGCCGGCGCGACCGTCCTGAACTACACGCTGGTGCGCGAGGACGCGCCGCCGGTGTGCGGGCCGGACGACACCGGCTGCGCGCCGGGCGAGCGCTGCTTCGGCTTCGCGTGCGGCGCCGTGGCGGGCGCCTGCGCCGACGCCGCCGTGCTGGGCGTCGCACAGACCCTCCGCGGCGACAACTCGGGCGCGCAGAACAACTTCGCCGCGAGCTGCGGCCGGGGGACCGTCGACCAGATCTACGCCTTCATGGTCCCCGAGGACGGCAACGTCATCGTCGACACACGGGGCTCGGTCCTCGACACCGTCCTGAGCGTCTTCGAGGCCTGCGACCCCGACGCAGCCGCGCTCGTGTGCAACGACGACGGCGTCGGCACGGTCAGCAGCGAGGTCCGATTCCGCGCAAGCGCCGGGCGCGTCTATTTCGCCGTCGTCGAGGGCTACAACGGCGACGCGGGCGCGTTCCAGGTCACCCTCAGTCAGCCCTGAGGGGCCCTCGCCCGCGCCCGCGCCTCAGCCGAAGTACTTCTCCAGCTGCCGCTGGATGCCGTCCTCGATCTTGCCCGCCACCAGGCTCGCCGGCAGCCCGAGGTCCAGGTCGATGATGACCGCGTCCGCCGTCACGCGAACATTGCCCTTCACCCCAGACCCGGAGACCTCTACGGCGGTGCCGGAGAGCTTGGTCTTGAGGTTGTACTTCTCCGCGAAGGTCTCGGTGAGCTCGACGAGCTTGCCGGTGGCGCCCTCGAGTCCGAGGCCGTGCTTGCGGGTGACGGAGATCTTCTTGCCCATCTGCGCGTGACTCCCAGATACGCCGCGGCGCATCGTGTCAGTAGGTGGTCGTGCCCTTGCCGCCGGTCACGATCGCGACGGAGGCGGAGGCGCCCAGGCGATTCGCACCGGCGGCGATCATGGCGTCTGCGGTGGCCTTGTCCCGGATGCCTCCGGAGGCCTTGACGCCCATCTCCTTGCCGACGAGGCGACGCATCAGCGCGATGTCCTCGGTCGTTGCGCCGCCGCCGCCGAAGCCCGTGCTCGTTTTCACGAAGGCCGCGCCGGCCGCCTTCGACAGCGCGCACGCGATGACCTTCTCTTCGAGCGTGAGCTTGCTCGTCTCGAGGATCACCTTCACGGGGATGGGCCGCGCGGCCTCGACGACCGCCCGGATGTCGGCCTCGACCAGGGCGAAGTCGGCGCTCTTGAGCGCGCCGATGTTCAGCACCATGTCGATCTCGCGCGCCCCGCAGCGGATCGCCTCGCGGGTCTCGAAGGCCTTCGCGTTCGGGGTCATGGCGCCGAGCGGAAACCCGACGACCGCGCAGACCGGGACACCGCTGCCCTGCAGGAACTGCGCGACGTACCGCACGTTCGCGGAGTTCACGCACACGCTCGCGAACCGATGCTTGCGAGCCTCTTCCGCGAGCTGAAAGAGCTCCTCGCGGGTGGCCTCGGGCTTCAGCATCGTGTGGTCGATGTACTGCGCCAGGCCCTCCTCGGTG
This sequence comes from Bradymonadia bacterium, assembly GCA_049318805.1. Taxonomy (GTDB): domain Bacteria; phylum Myxococcota_A; class Bradymonadia; order UBA7976; family UBA1532; genus CANLBD01. Next base: position 21,073 of record JBMOFP010000092.1, on the reverse strand, counting down.
CGGCCGGTGCCGAGCCCCGCGCCGACCCGGGCCGCGCCCTCGTTCAGGACCGCCTTCGCGTCCCACGGGCGCCGCACCACACACAGCCCGCAGCCGTTGCAGGTCGCGGGGTCGTCGTGACACGGCGTCTTGCGGAGTTCGTCGAGGGTGGGCGTGGGCGGAGTCGCCGCCGACGCCGTGGACTGCGGCACGCTCTGGGCGCGGGTGTAACCGGGGCCATCGCCTCCGGCCATCAGGCGCGCGCGGACCTGCCGAGCGATGAGCTCGACGAGGGCCTCGTCTGGGTCAGTTGCGGACATGGGGCGTAGCCTAGCCCGGGGCGTGCGGAAATCCAACGACCGCCGCTTGGAGTGAGGCGGAGTCGGGGAGGTCCGGTCCGTTTGCAGCGGGTCGACGCGCCCGCTACCCTGCTCGGCCTTTGCCTCGGGGGAGGTCGAAAATGCAGACGCACCGTGTTCTCTTGCTGTGGGCGCTCGCCGCGACCGGTTGCGCCGGAGGTGACCGCCTGCCGCCTCTGGGCTCGCCGGTCGAAGTGGACGCCGAGGCGCCGCCGGAAGCGCCCGTGCCCATCGTCACCGCCGACGCCGCGGACCCGAACAGCGCCGACGACGTCCGCGTGGGCGCCGTGGATGCCGAAGCCGAGGACGACCCCGACGGGCCCGACCCGGCCACGGATGCCGAAACGGCGGACGCCGAGGGGGACGCGTCTGTGCCCGACGTCGTGGACGCCGAGGCGGACGCGTCTGCGCCCGACGTCGTGGACGCCGCCGAGGCGGTCGTGGACGCCGAGGTCGTCGCGGTCGATGCCGCGCCCGCAGACGCGGCGCCGCCGGCCGGCTGCGTCGAGGGCGAAGCGCGCGCCTGCCCCGGGTGCGCCGGCGTCCAGCAGGTCTGCGTCGCGGGCGAGTTCACCGCGTGTATCGGCCCCGACGAGCTTTGCAACGCCTTCGACGACGACTGCGACGGCCGCATCGACGAGGCCGCCGACGGGGCGCCGCTGCGCCGCGTCTGCTATCGCGGCCCTCAGGGCACCCAGAACCTCGGCGTCTGCAGTGAGGGGGTCGAGGTCTGCGAAATGGGACGCTTCGGCGCGTGCATGGGGCAGATCGTGCCGAGCGACGAGGCCTGCAACCTCGCCGACGACGACTGCGACGGCGTCACGGACGAGTCCGGAGGCGGCCTCGCGCTCGCCAGCGCGTGCTACGAGGGGCCCGCCGACACAGAAGGACGGGGCGTTTGCCGCGCCGGCGCGCGTCTGTGTCAGGGCGGCGTCGCCGGGGCCTGCCAGGACCAGGTCCTGCCGGCCGTCGAGATCTGCGACGGGCTCGACAACGACTGCGACGGGGTCGTCGACGACGGCGTCGACGGCTGCGAGTGCGCCGCGGGCGAGACGCGCCCATGCTACTCGGGCGCGCCCGGCACGCAAAACGTGGGTCGCTGCATCGAAGGTCGGCAGGCGTGCGGCGCCGATGGCCGCTTCGGCGCCTGCGAGGGTGAGGTGGCGCCGGCGCCGGAGACCTGCGACGGCGTCGACGAGGATTGCAACGGTCGGGTGGACGACGACGTGCCGGGCACGGGTGCGCCGTGTGTCGGGGGCGTCGGCCGCTGCGCGGCGGAGGGCGAGGTCGTCTGCGACGCGAACGCGGGCGCCCTGGTGTGCGCCGCGGTCCTGGGTGCACCGGCCGACGAGGTCTGTGACGGTGAGGACGACGACTGTGACGGCGCGGTCGACGAGGGCTTCGAACTCGGCTCGGCGTGCGCGCTCGGTCAAGGTGTGTGTCGTGCGGACGGCCGCGTGGTCTGCGAGGCGGGCGGTCAGGCCACCTGTGATGCGGCGCCGCGTGCGCCCGGCGCGGAGCAGTGCAATCGACTCGACGACGACTGCGACGGCGGCACCGACGAGGGCCTGCGGCTCGACGAGGTGTGCACGGTCGGGGTCGGGGCGTGTGTTCAGGTGGGCGCGCTCGTTTGCGACGCGAACGGCGGCGTTCGTTGCTCGGCGGCGCCCGGGCCCGGTGGCCCCGAGACGTGCAACGGGGTCGACGACGACTGTGACGGTCGCACGGACGAGGCCGTCGCCGAGGCGGGCGCGCCCTGTGAGACCGGCCTCGCGGGTACGTGCGGAGCCGGCGTGCAGGCGTGTGTCTCGGGTCGGATCGCCTGCGAGCAGCGGGTGCGTCCGAGCGCCGAGGTCTGCAACGGGCTCGACGACGACTGTGACGGCGCCGTGGACCTGGACGGTGTCGGCGCACCGCTCGTTCAGGACTGCTACGGCGGGCCCGTGGGCACCTCTTCGGTCGGGCTGTGCCGAGCGGGCCGTTCCACCTGTCACGCGGGCGCCTTCGGTGCGTGTGACGGCGAGGTCCAGCCTGCGGCGGAGACGTGCAACGGGGCCGATGACGACTGCGACGGCAGCGTGGACGACGTGGACCGCCCGGGCGGTTGCAACTGCGCGCCGGGGACCGTGCGCGACTGCTACGACGGTGCCGTCGCGACGCGCGGCGTCGGGGTCTGCCAGGCCGGCGTGCAGGTCTGCCTCGCCGACGGCAGTGGCTACAGCGGGTGCGGGGGCCAGGTCCTTCCGGGGATCGAGGTCTGCAACGGCCTCGACGACGACTGCGACGGCGCCCCGGACGACGTGGTCGGCGCCGGCACCGCCTGCAGCTCGGGGCAGGGCGTGTGCGCGCGTCCGGGTCTGTTTCAGTGCGACGCGATGGCCGGTCAGCTCTTGTGCGACGCGGTCGCCGGGCCCGCCGGGGCCGAGGTCTGCAATGGTCTGGACGACGACTGTGACGGCGTCCTCGACGACGTGGTCGGCGTCGGCGAGGCGTGCCGCGCGGGCGCGGACGGAGACGGGTGTCGAGCCGCAGGGACACTGCGGTGCCCTGCGGGGGGCGCGGGCGCGCCCGTGTGTGTCCCGTCCGCGGCGCCGGGGGTCGAGGTCTGCAACGGTGTGGACGACGACGATGACCTGTGTACGGACGAGGGCAACCTGCCGGGCACGGGCGTGGCGTGTGCGGTGGGCCAGGGCGCGTGTTTCCGCAACGGGGCGACGGTCTGCGGGGGCGCGCAGGGCATCGTCTGTGGGCAGGCGCCCGGAATGCCGGCGCCGGAGCGCTGCAACGCGGTCGACGACGACTGTGACGCGCGGACCGACGAGGCCTCGAACGACGTCGGCGGCGCGTGCGCGGCCGGCATCGGCGCGTGCCGACGACAGGGGGTCGTGGTCTGCAACGGCGGCGCGCCGCAGTGCACCGCCGTCGCCGGCAATCCGGTCGGCGAACGCTGCAACGGGACCGACGACGACTGCGACGGCGCCTCCGACGAGGGCGGCGTCTGCGACGTCTTCGCCTCGTGCCGGGCCGCGCGCGCGGCGGGGCGCGACACGAGCGGCATCTACCGCATCGGGAGTGTCGGGGCGGCCGTCGACGTCTATTGCGACCAGGCCACGGACGGCGGGGGCTGGACCCTGGTCGCCAGCACACGCACCACGACCCTCAACGACGAGTCCGCGGCCTGGTACGCCGATCTGACCACACTCGCACCGGTGAGCCCGAACGCCGGAGTCTGGAACGGCCTCCGTGGGCTCGCGGCGCGACACGACGTGCGCTTCGCCTGTCGCGACGCCGTGCGGGCCGCCGACGCGGCGATGACCGTCGACCTCTCGTTCTACGACATGCCCTGGTACACGGAGTGGACGACGGGCACGGACGCGCAGAGCTGCTTCAGCGAAGCCGACGGCGCGGGAGACGACCTGCCCCAGCCCGCACGCCGCAACAACCTCACGGCCGAGGCCCTCGCGCTGGGCACACCCTGGGCCGCGACCGACCCCTTCTATGCGGGCGCGAACTACCTCGAGGGTGAGGACGCGTGCGCCGACACCTCGGACTTCACCGTCGACTTCCGCGACCGCGGCATGGACAGCAACCAGTCCGACGGGACCGATTGGGGCGAGGACGACACCCAGCTCAAGTGTGGGCGGAGCGGCCTCGCGGACGGTCAATGGTTCGTCTTCGCGCGTGAGGTCCTGGGCGCCGTAGCGCCGCTCGCCTGCCCGGGCGACGACCCCTACGAACAGAACGACGACCGCGCTGGGGCGCGTCTGTTGCCCGATCCGGCCGCGTGGGTCTTCGACGGCATCTTGTGCGGCGCCGACGACGACTGGTTCGCGCTCGACCTGCAGGCGGGCTGCACCTATCGCTTCCAGCTCGACTTCGTCGACGCCGACGGCGACGTGGACCTGTATGTCGTCAACGCGAACGACGGCGCGGCGCTCGGACAGAGCTCGGGCGTGACGGACCAGGAGAGTGTGCTGGTCTCAATCCCCGCCGGCGCGGCCGTGCGGGCGGCCGTGCAGGTGGACGGCTTCCTCTTCGGCGCGGGCGACAGCAACAGCTACCGGGCCTCGTTCCAGCGCGTCAGTTGCCCTTGACGGGCGGGGCCCCGAGGGCCCTGCGGGCGACCCTGAGAACGCGCTCTACGGTCGAGATGTCCTCTTCGGGCAGCGGGCGCTCTTCGTCGGCGTTCTGCTCCCACAAGGTCGCCGTGGTCAGGGACGCGAGGGCGGGCTCGGCGTCCCCCTCGGCCCCCTCGCCGTCGGCCGCGTCCCGCCAGGCCCGGTCCAGGGTTTCGCGCGTCGGGCGCGGCACACGCTCTGCGCCGCGCGCGTGGTCGCAAAGCCACCAGCACTCGAAGAGCACGTCCAGCGCGACCTCGGGCGCCACGGGGCTGGCGGTCTTCAGGTGGTCGAAGACCCAGGCCACCAGGTCGGCCTGCACGTTGTCGAACCGGTCTCGAGCGCGCTGCAAGTCTCGCGGCGACAGGGTGTCCAGCTCGCGCCACGCGCGGTCGACGAAGTCCTGACGCAGAGGCAGGTCCGGGTCCTGCTCGGGCATCATGAGCTCGCCGATCTGCGCGCGGGCGACCGTGTCCCAGAGGCCGAGCAGGTTCCCGAAGGTTCGACGGGCGTCCTCCGGCGTCTTGAAGCGCGGCTCGCGCTCCCACAGCAGCGGCAGAACGTCCGCCGGCTCCCCGCCCTCTTCGATGGCGAACGAGATCTCGTCGACCACGTCGTCCACGGTGAGCTCACAGCCCGAGGTCTGGAGCAGGTCGCCCAGGATCTCCGGCCCCTCGTATTCACGATCGATGCGCTTCGGCAGCTTCATGGCGCGGGAATGTGCGTCAAACCTCGCGGGTCCGCAACGTCACCGCGGGGCGCCCGCACGGGCCGCCTTGAACAGATTGGCCATGCGCGCGTCGAAGCGGTCGGCGTCGACGGACAGCGCCTCTCGCAGGGGGCCGCCGCTCAGGTCCTTGCGCAAGCGGGTCGGCAGGCGCGGCACGAGCCGTTCGAGTCCCCCCGGGCTCGTCCGGTGAATGCCCGCGAGCGCCCGGCCCCAGGCGAGCTGCTTCGGCGTCCGACGGTGCCCCTCGAGGAGCGCGGCCACGACCTCGGCCAGCGCGTCCGAGTCCGAGGACCCCAGGGCGCGCCCCAGCGCCTCTCCCCAGGCGTCGAGCCACGGCGGAAAGGGGAGCAACAGGGCGCGGTCGGTCCGCAGCGCGCGGGCCTCGCGCAGGCTCAGGTACCGGTGATTCTCCACGGCCATGATGGCCTTGTTCCACTCGCCCGCGCGGGCGAAGAGGCCCTCATGTCGCCCTGCGGCGTCGTGCCCGAGGCGCACGTATCTCTCCGCGTACTCGACGCGCCGCGGCGTGCCCTCCGGCCAGGCTTCGACGACCCTCGAGAGGTCGCCGAGGTTGTGGGCGAGCGTCGTCACGATGCACAGCGTCCTCCGCGCCCGGGCGGGGCTGTCGGGTCCACGAAGCGCGTCGCGCAGGGCGGCCGCCTCGCGGGTGAACTCGTCCTCGATCTGGCTCGTGAGGCGCTCCACGAGGCTCTCCGCCCCCAGCGCCAGCGCGCGTCCGAGCGCGCCCGCCCGCACGCTGAACCACTCGCCGTCGTGGCCCGAGAGTGTGCCGGCGGCGCCGAGCTCGACGACCCGCGCCGAGACCGCGCTCGCCGGCCAGGTCGAGGCCTCGTCCACCACGTCCACGAGGCTCGAGAGCACCTCGGGGTCTCGAACGGCCTGCCACTGATGGTGCCGGATCTGGGAGTCGACGTCCGTCGGCACGAAGGTGCCCACGGTCGCGTAGTGCGCCGCAAGCAGCACCCGCAGGTACTGTGCGCGCTGGTCCGCCTGTCCGTAGGTCGCGTCGAGGCTCGGCGCCGCACGAAGCGTCTCGGCCCACCGCGCGTCGGGGTGCCCATCGAGCGCCCAGCTCGCGGTGTTCCGCACTTGCTGCAGCAGAAGACTCGGGAGGATGCCCCTGGGTCCGGGCGCGCTCACGGCAATCCGCTCGTTCGAGGTTCGAAATCAGGATAGAACGCGGGCATGGGACACCTTCATCGACGAGGCCTCCTGCCTGTTGCGCTCACGCTCATCCCCACGACCGCGATGGCGGCCGGTTGGACCCAGGCGGAGGGCGAACAATACACCAAGGTCTGGGCGCGCGTGGTCTCCGGTGACCGGACCTACGGCCCGGACGGCGAATCCGCGGCGCTCGAGGCCGACTTCTTCGACCTCGCCTTGAACGTCTATGTCGAGCGCGGCCTGACGGACGACTTCACGCTCGTGGCCTGGGCGATGCCGGTCGGGCTCGCCCGATACCGGCCCAAGGACTTCGACGACCGGCTCGTGCGGGACCAGGGCCAGATCTCCAAGACCTACCTGGGCCCCGTCGGCCTGGGTCTGCGCTACGCCCTCGTGGGCGAGGGCGACCTGCGCCTGGCGCTGGAGGGTCGATACAGCGTCGCTTTCCCCGTCGGCCATGACGCGATCGCGCCCGAGGGCCTCGACACGTCCTACCGGCCCATGGTGCCGGCGCATCGCCCGGAGCTCGAGCTGCAGCTCGGCTACGCCGTCACCGAGAACGTGTGGACCTCGGCGACGGCGGGGGTCGCGGTGCCGCTGGCGACGGAGACCGGGGACGACCTCGTCCCCTACGCCCTTCTGGGCGCTCAGATCGGCTGGCACGGTCCGTTCGGCCTCACGCCCGAGCTGCACGTCTCGTCACGCGTGCTCCTCGACGACGCCCACCAGCTCGAACTCTCCGGGCAAGGCGATACACGCTACGTGGGCATGGGCCTGAGCCTCTCGTGGTGGTTCCTCCCCGACTGGGGCGTGAACGTCGGGGCCGACGGCGCGAGCCCGGTCACGAACAACCTGGCGGCGCCCTACATCAACGTGGGTGTGGAGCACCGTTGAGGGGCTTGGTCAGCACGACCCACAGGTAACCCGTCAAGAACTCGCGGACCCACGGCACGCCCAGCAGGGGCTTCGTCCAACCGGCGAGCTTCGAAGAGAACGGCCGCGGGTGCATCGCCACCTCGAACGGGCTCTCACGAAAGAGGCGCTCGAAGTCGCGGACGAGCAGCCGATTCATGTAGTCCCGCGAGAGCTCGTCCCCGTTGTACTTGTCCTTACGACGGCCCTCTTCGTCGAAGTCGTGCATCGTCGGCCGATACCACGGGGACAGGTAGACCCGCTTGCAGGCCGCCATGAGCGTACGGTCCGATACGAGCAGGTGCGCCCACGGGACGGGCATCGTGCTCCAGAGGTGTGGCGCGAACGGGTGGCACCACCCCCAGGTTCCGATGAGCATCCGGCCACCGGGTCGCAGCGCGCGGAAGCACGCTTCGAGGATGGCCGCCGGATCGGAGACGTGCTCGAAGACGTCGTAGCTGAGGAACAGGTCGACCGAAGCCTCCGGGAGCGGCACCGCGGTCGTCGCGCCGAGCACGTAGCGGACATTGTCGGGGTTCGGCAAAGCCCGGGCGCGCGCCAGCGCGTCGGCGTCGATGTCGATGCCGACGACCGAACGCGCACCAGCCCGCGCGTAGCCGCGGGTCATCGCGCCGTCGTTGCACCCGAAGTCGGCGACGTCCAGCCCGTCGACCCGTACGTCCAGAGAACGCGCGACGTCGAGCACATGACTCACCTGGCCCTGGCGGAACTCCGCGTAGCCGTCGTGGCTCTGGAGGGCGTCCTTCATCGTGTCGTCGTGCGCCAGGTCGGACCGACTCAAGGCGCGCGCCAACAGGTAAAGGGCGTGCTCTGCAGGGTTCAGACTCACGCCGGCTTTATCCCCGAGGATCTAGAAAAAATACAACCTGTTCACGTTCGTCCTCCGCCGTTTGCGGCCGGCGACGCCGACTGCGGACAGCAGGATCACGGCGAGTCCCACGGGGGCGTGGGTGCCGGGGCGCGCACTGCAGGCCGCCGAGTACGTGTTCTCGGAGGCGTCGTCGGACGGGGCCTCGAGCGGCCCGACGCGTGCGTCGCCGGGTGAAGATGGGACCGGCGTCGAGGCGGGGGGCCCGGCGTCTCGCGGAGGGGATACGACCGCAGCGTCCAGAGGCGCGGTGCCGAGGTCGGCGGTCGAGGCGTCCAGCCCCTCCTCGGGGTCCGGCAGCAAAACCGCGGCGTCCACGCGCTCCGGGTCCGGCACGGCGGCGTCGACCGGGGGCGGGGGCGGCGGAGGGCTTGCGGCATCCGGCGGCGGTGGCGGCGGCGGCGGCATGCCCTCGCAGACGCACCAATCGCTCGCGTGGCCGTTGTCGTCGTCGCAGCCCAGGATGTTGGCCGGCTCGGGCCGACATCCCGGCTCGCCGCCCGTGCGCGCCGTGCACCGCATGCCCGCGGCGGCGCAGTAGGCGTTGCATCCGGCGCCGTTCGAGAAGACCCCCGCGCACCGCGTCGGGGCTTCCTCGCAGACCTCGTAGCCCGGTGTGTTCCGGATGCCGTCACACGGGCCCGGCGGGGGCGGCTCGGGCGCGCCTTCACATCGCCGCAGGCGAAACGTGGTCTCGTCCGCGGAGACGGACTGGCCGTCATTGCCCTCGACGACGACCCGACACTCGCCGCCAGGCCGGCAGAACAGCTCGCCCAGGTCGACGCGTACGCACGCGTCCCCGTTGGTCTGGTCCTGGACATGCTCTCGTCGACCGCCGAGGTCGTCGATGAGCACGTAGCGGGCGGCGTTCGACCTGTTCTCAGTCGCGCGGTAGCTGATCTCGACGGCGTAGAAGCCTTCCTGGGGGATCGCGGGTTGCCAGATGGCCCGGCCGCGCCGGGAACCATCGCCGACCAGCCGCGAGAGGTACCGGTACGTGCCCGCGCAGGCGTTCACGTTCCGGCTCTCCCAATTGGCCGCGGGCTCTTCGCTATAGCCCGAGCCACGCCGGTCGTTGTCGACCCGGATTTCGGTCATCGGGCAAGCCTGGGACCAGGCGTCGCCCAGAGGCGCGCATATGACGCCCAGACCGACCGCGAGCTGGGCCGCGGCGCCGAGGCGATGGCGGACTCGGCTCAGCCGTCGCCCTTCGTGGGCTTCGCGACGGGGGCGGTCGCCTTGCCGTCGAGCTTGGCGACGGGCTTGCCGGCCTTCTCCCAGCCGGCGATGCCTCCCTTGTAGACGACGACACTCGCGTAGCCTACGGCGGCGGCGGCCTCGGCGGCCTCGGCGCTCGCGCCGCAGCGCTCGCTCGAGCAGTAGAAGGCCAGGGTGGTCTTCTTGTCGGCGGGCAGAGTCGCGCCGCCGAGCTTGCCGTCGTCGCTGACGGACGCGTGGATCGCGCCGGGCACGTGGCCCTTGGCGAAGCGCTCGGGCTTGTTCACGTCGACGATGACGGCCGTCTTCTTCTCGACGTGAGCGGCGAAGGTGGCGAGGTCGACCTCACTGTAGGGCTTCGACGCGTGGGTCTCCTTCTCACCGTCGCACGCGAGGGCGGGGAAGGAGAAGCCGAGGGCGAGGGCGAAAACGGCGAAGGTGAGACGCATGGGGCAGGCTCCGTTGGGGGGGCGTTGAAGGGGCGTAAGGACGATACCCGAAAGCAAAATCGCGTTGCACCCGATGTTCATTCCACTGGGACACAGTCACAGACGAAGTCGTCGTCGTCGCGGTCGAAGCAGGTCCGCGGCGCCGCGCGGAGGTCCGGTTCGCAGCGGCAGTCATCGCTCCCGTCGCACGCCCGTCCGTGCGCTTCGCCCCATTGGGCGTGGCAACGAAGGGCGGTCCCCAGGAGAATCCCGGCGGCCAGGCAGGCCTCGCTGCAGTTGAGGGTGTCCCGCGGATCACCGTCGAAGTCCATGAAGTAGCGGCAGCCGTACTCCGCCGGTTCGCCCCCCGACGCCAGGTTCACAGTCCCACAGGACTCGATCGTAGCGCTTGCGCGCCAGATCTCGACGGGCACGCCCGTGAACCCACAGTCGAGGGGGATGGGCTCGGGCGGATCCGGGCTGTCCGGCGGCTCGGTGGGCTCGACGGGCGGCGGTTCAGGTGGCTTCGCCACACAATTGCCCGCGCCGTCGCACTCACTTCCCCGGTCGTCGCAGGGGGTGCCCTGGTCGGCCGGGACGATCCGAAGGTCGCCCGCTTCACAGTTCTGGAACCGGCTGCAGGGCCCGTTGAACTCGGCGGTCTCCGGGGAGGGGAGCGGCTCGCAGAGGACCGGATTCCCCGCGCTCCCGCGGCATCGGCCGGCGCTCTCGCACGCGTTCTGAACCCGCGCGTCGGTGCGCTGCACCGTGCATCGCGTCCAGCCGCCGCGCTGCGTCTCGAGCGCGGTGAAGAAGGCGCTGCAGTCCGTTTGCGGGCAGTCGGGGTCCGACAACGGCACGCGGCGGGTCCCTTGTGCGTCGCACTCGATGCACAGTGAGTCGACGCAGGGTTCACCGACCGCGGTCGGCGGTGCCGTGGGTGGGGGAGGCAGCTCAGGCAGTGTGGCCGGCGCGGGGCCGGGGTCGGGACCGGCATCCCTCGGGGGCTTGCCGGGCGGGCGTCCCAAAGCGCCGGGCGAGGCCAGGGCGTCGCTTTGCTCGAAGGCGTCGTCGTCCGTACCGCCGTACGCCGGGAACTCGGCGACACATGCGACGCAGGCGACCGCCACCCCCGCGGCACGCAGGGCATTCACGAGAAGACGAGGCGACCTCATCCGGCCAAGATGAAGCCCGTCGTCCTCGCCGTCAACGGTCTGGTCGCCTCGTGCTACCGTCGGTCCCCATGAAGAAGCTCCTCAACGCCCTCGCCCAGCCCGAGCAGGGGACCGCCCTCGCCGGTGTGCTCTTCGACTTCGGCGTCGCGCAACCCGTCTCGCGCTACGTCGCGGTGGACTCACTCCTGCCTCACCTGGACCGCGCCCTCGCGCCCGAACAGGTCGAGCGCGTGCTCCGTGTGCACGTGCGCCCCGCGTTCGAGCGGGAACGTGTGCGCGCCCGCACTCGGGGAGACAAGGTGGGCGACTGGCTCTCGCCGGCGATGAAGGCCGAGCTGCGTGCGCTCGCCGCGAAGCCCGTCCCGCCCGACCGCGCGTTCCTCGAGGCCTTCGTCAAACAAGACGCCGTCCAGCATCTGCTGCGCTCCATCATTCAGGAGACCCTCGAACGGTTCCTGCACGCCCTGAAGTCCGGGGGAGAGCAGGCGGCCGGCGGGGTCGGCGGCCTCGTCGGCGCCATGGGCCGCGGCGCCTTCGGCATGGCCAACAGCCTCAGCAAGGGCCTGCTGGGGGGGCTCGGCGCCCAGGTCGAACAGCAGCTCAAGCAGGCGGCGAACACGTTCATCGCGAGCTCGATGAACCTGATGATGGAGCGCCTCGTGGTCATCCTCGTGGCGCCCGAGACCGCGCAGCGCGGGGCCCGTATGGTCGCGGCCGGGTTCGACAAGCTGCTGGAGCTCCGCACCTCGACGGTGCTCGACCGGGCCGACCGACTGCCTCAGGACGCGCTCTGGGCGGCGGCGAGCGGGCTGTTGGCGCACAACCTCGCGCGGCCCGAGGTGCGCGCCGGACTCCTCGAGGAGGCGCGACATGCCCTCGAGCTCGAAGGCGCACGATCCGTGGCCGACCTGCTCGAGGAGGCCGGCGCCCTCGAGGCCTGGCGGGCCGAGTTCGTGGGCACCTTCGGCCCGTGGCTCAACGACCTGTCGAAGGACCCCGCGTTCAAGGCGTGGACGCAGTCTCTCTGATTCGAGATTGACACCCGATCCTCACGAGAGTATCGCCGACCCCGTTCAAACTCGTAGAAATACGAGTCGATGCGTAGGTCTACGAAACCGGAGGGGAAAATGGGGAAACTCTCGAACGTGCTCGTGGCCGGTGTTTTGCTTTCGAGCGCACCTGCCTGGGCCCAGATCACCAACTTCAGTCAGGACGTGAACACCGCCATCGATCGCGGCCTCGCGTACCTGGACACGAACCTCGTCTTTCAGAACCCGAGCAACGCGGGCGAGGGGGCCGGTCTCGCCGCTCTGTCGCTGCTCGAGCGTCGAGAGAGCGCGGATCCGAACTCCCCGCCCGTGGGCTACGCCAACGCCCTGCCCGCGGACAAGGTCCGCATCGACGCGGTCATCGACTTCATCATCGAGCGTGCGACCGCCGAGTTCTCCTCCTTCGGCGCTTACCGTGACGGCGCGGACCTCATGGCGCTCGCGGTCTACGCCCGCACCGTGCCGCAGCCGTTGTCGGCCGACCCCATGGACCCGGTCGCCCTCCGCTTCGAGCGAGCGCGGACCGCGATCGACGCGCTCTTCGACCGCATCGCCGCCGCTCAGGGCATGCACGGCTACTGGTGCTACACCGACGGCTCGTGCCTCGACTCCTCGACCACGCAGCTCGTCATGGCGGGCCTGGCCGCGGCGCGCGGGGTCTTCGGCTCACCCGACATCGGTGATCCGGCCCGCCTCGCGCAGTTGAACATGCTGACCGCCGCCACTCGGCAGGCCTACGTGACGAACGGCGTCGTGGGTGAGCTCGAAGAGACCGAGAAGGGTCACGGCTACAACGCGGGCCCCGGCAACCCGTCGAGCCTCCAGCAGACGGCCTCGGGCCTGTGGGGTCAGGTGATCGGCGGCGCCGACCTGAACGACGCGTCCATCCAGTCGTACTTGCGCTGGATTCGCAACCGCTACGCCTACGACACGATCTCGTCGGCCAACGGCGGCTGGTCCGCATCGCACCAGTACTTCCTGTGGTCGTCCTCCAAGGCCTTCAAGTTCCTCGAGGACTCGGGGGTCGCCCCGGCCGCCGGGAATCTGACCCCGGCCGACCTGGGCGTTCTGCCGGCCGCCGATGCGCCGGCGTTCGTGGGTCGCCAGGTGCACGTGGATCCGGCCGCGGTGACGCGGCTCCCGAACTTCGGCGCGGGCGATGTGGGCTTCTATGACCAGCCGACGCTCCTGCGCGGCTGGTACTTCGACTACGCGTACTCCCTGATGCAGCGCCAGGAGCCCACCGGCTTCTTCCGCCAGGGCCCTCAGGACGGCCAGTGGGATGGCTACGCCGAGCAGGCCTACTCGCTGCTCGTGCTCCAGCGCTCGCTCGGCGGCGGCTGCAACGACACCGACCAGGACGGCGTCTGCGACGGCGACGACCGCTGCCCGAACATCGCGAATCGGGACCAGCTCGACGGCGACCGGGACGGTGTCGGCGACGTCTGCGACAACTGCCCGGACGACGTGAACCCCGACCAGGCCGACACGGACCAGGACGGCGTGGGTGACCTCTGCGAGGGGTGCCCCGACGTGCAGCGCCCCGAGGTCTGCAACGGCCGCGACGACGACTGCGACGGCGTCGCCGACAACGGGATCGAGATGGGCTTCGCCTGCGTGACGGGCCAGCCGGGCCTGTGCGCCGCGGGTTTCGGCGCCTGCGGAGAGGCGGGCGAGGTCGTGTGCAGCCCGGAGCGTCGCGCCATCGAGGAGCAGTGCAACGGCTTCGACGACGACTGCGACGGCAGCGTCGACGAGGGCGTGCGCAACGCCTGCGGACGCTGCGGCGCCGACGTGCCGACCGAGATGTGCAACGGCCTGGACGACGACTGCGACGGCGTAGTCGACGATGAGGCGCCCTGCGTCGCGGGGCAACGATGCGCGAACGGCCGCTGCGAAGACCCGTGCGACGGTGTCGTCTGCGCCCAGGGCTTCGTCTGCGTCGAGTCGTTCTGCGTGGACGCCTGCGTGGACGTGCTCTGTGAGCGCGGCCTCTTCTGCCGCGAGGGTCAGTGCGTCGACCCCTGCGCCGAGGTCGCCTGCGAGGGCGAGCAGCTTTGCTACAACGGCCTCTGTGCGGCGCCGAACGACTGCATCGTGACGGGCTGCCTCGAGGACGAGGTCTGCACGGCCAACGGCTGCGCCGACGATCCGTGCCTTGCTCTCGAGGTGCCGTGCGCTCAGGGCGAACTCTGCCGTGGCGGCGAGTGCGTGCGCAGCTGTGCCGGTGTCGCCTGCGGGCTCGACGAGGGCTGCGATGCGCGGGGCGAGTGTGAGCCCGACCTCTGCTTCAACGTGGAGTGCCCGGCGCCGCTGGTCTGCCGCGTTGGCCAGTGCCAGGCGGATCTGTGCGCGTCCATGGAATGCCGGAGCGGCGAGGTCTGCCTCGACGGCACCTGCCTGCTCGATCCGTGCCTCTCCGTCCGGTGTCCGTCGGGCGAGGCGTGTTACGTGACCTCCGACGGCCGCGGCCAGTGCCGCAACGACTACGTCGAGCCGACGCTGCCCGACGGCGGCCTCATCGACTACGGCATGGGCGGTCAGGGCGGTGGCGCGGGCGGTGGCGCGGGCGGCGGCTCCGGCGGCGGCGCGGGTGGCGGCGCGGGTGGCGGCGCCGGCGGTGGCGACGGCAACGCGGATGGCGGCCCTGTCGGCGGTGAGGCCGGCGAAGGCACGGGCGACGCGGGGGTCGACGACGAGGGCGGGGGCTCCGATGGCTCGTGCGCGTGCCGTATGAACGGAGATTCACGCGGCCTCAGCGGCTTCCTGCCGCTCCTGCTCGCGGTCCCGGGCCTCGCGCTCCGGCGCCGTCGGGCGCGCGCCCGCCGCTGACGGCCGGCCTCGGGTCGCGGGCCGGCCACTCTTCGTGCTTGCCCCCGCCCCGAAGGCCTCCGATTCTCCCGGGGCCGAGCTGGCTCGGCCATCGACCCCAGGAGCGGAAATGCGTTTCATCCATGTGCTCGGCCTCGCCGGCGCGCTCACGGGCTGCGGCGGAGCCGGCCCGCAGCCCGACACGCAGCGTGTCTTCGGTCAGGCCCACCTCGACCACGTCGCCGACGACTCTCCGTTGGTCTTCGTCGTCGATCCAGCGGCCCGGGATCCCTTCGCGGAGCAGCTTCGGGCCCGCGCGGAGGCCGACCTCGAGGTCGCGCTCACGCGTCTCGCCGAGGGCTTCGGCGCGCCGACGCCGGACGACGACACCGGGACCCGCGCGCTGCGCGCCATCGTGACCCGCCTTCGCGACGCCTCGGGCCCGAGCCACTGGCGGACCATGGAGCCCTTCGCGCCGCGGCCGCTCGTGCTGTACTTCGCCGAGCACGCGCTGGTCGCGCGCATGAACCTCAAGAACACGGCAGGCCTTCGGGCGCTCGTCGAGGGCGTCGCAAAAGAGGTCGGCACCGCTTCGTCGATCCAGGTGGACGGGACACGCGCCGTCATCGACGTCGACCTCGAGGCCCCGGAGCTCGACTCACCGCACTTTCTCGCGGTCATCGCCGAGAACGACGTCCGCTTTGCGCTCGTCCCCGCGGCCCATGTGCAGAACGCGCGGGAGCACCTCCTCGATCGCCGGGCGCCGGCGCGCAGTGTCCTCGACTCGGGGCGGATGACGCAGCTCGCGCGCGCCGAGGGCTTCGCGGAGGAGAGTGTCTTCCACGTCGACGTGCCGGCGCTGCTCGCGGCGATGGACTTCGGCACGTGCTCCGCCGACGTGAAGCGCATGTTCTCGGGTCTCGAGCAGATCGTGCTCGGAACCTTGCCGCGCAAGGGGCCGGACTCGATCGAGACCACCGGGCGCCTGCGATTCGGTCCGGCGGCCATGGAGAAGGTCGCGAAGCTCTTCCGGCCCGCCCCGGCGCTCTCGCCCGCGTCGGAGACCGCGGCGATGGCGATGTCGTTCGGCTTCGACGTCCCTGGGATCCGCGCCTACGCGCAAGAGGTGCAGGCCGCGCTCCAGGCCACGCCGATGACGTGTGAGGCGCTGGCGTCGCTCTCGACCTCCATCGCCGCGGCCGACGCGGGTGTGCAAGCGGCGTCGACGCCCTTCGACGCCGTCGACGGCTTCGGCATGGAGCTCTTCGACCTCGTCATGACCGGGGACAAGCCGCGCGTCAGCGCGAGCCTCTTCATCGGCGCGCGCGACACCGCCGCGCTGCTCGGGCTCGTGCCCTTCGCGGCCTTCGCGCCCCTGGCCCCGGGGCTCGAGTCCCCGACCGTCGGCGGCCCCATCGTGGGGGCCGACTTCGTGGGCGAGATGGCCTTCCTGGGCCGTATGCAGCTCGGGGCGGGCAATCGCGGGGTCGCCGTCGCCTTGGGGGACGTGCCTGCGAGCGCCGTCGAGGGCCTCCGAGGTCAGCCCGCCGCGCCGACGGACGGTCCCTGGATGTACCTCGTCCAGGACCTCGCGCGGTTCCAACAGATCCAGCAGCGCATCACGGAGCTCGGCGGGGGCGCGGAATCGGAGTCCCCGTTCGAGGTGCTCTCCGGTCTCTTCCAGACCCCGATGTCCCAGTCGATCAGGCTCGTCCGCAGCGGCAACGACCTGCGCTTCGAGTCGACCGCGCGGCTTTCGCCGGCCGCGCGCTGAACCGCGCTTCAGCCGCCGC
This sequence comes from Bradymonadia bacterium, assembly GCA_049318805.1. Lineage (GTDB taxonomy): Bacteria > Myxococcota_A > Bradymonadia > UBA7976 > UBA1532 > CANLBD01. The sequence goes on along the minus strand of JBMOFP010000092.1, from coordinate 4,427 downwards.
GCACGCGCGGGTGGGCGAGCGCGTCGATGGGTGAGAGGTCGCGCGAGCGCACCTCGTACACCACGTCGATGGACGGTCGGGCGTCGGCGATGCCGTAGCCTCCGCCCGACAAGATGTCCTGGTAGACCTTCGTGTGCAGGTCGTCGAAGCCGCTCGAGAAGTCGAAGTCCTGCCCGTCGAAGGTGAGACCGCGGTAGGCGTGTTTGCCGGCGGCGAGCTGGCCGGGCGGCAGGTCCTCCACCTCGATGGACAAGAACCACTTCACGCGCGCCCACTCGAGCTCCATGTAGCCCGCGAGGCGCGTCTCCTCGCGCACGTGCACGCGGTTCTCGGCCACGGGTCCGAAGAGCCACATGAGCATGTCGAAGAAGTGGATGCCGATGTTCATCGCCAGGGTGCCGGAGCGCTCGGGATTGCCCTTCCAGCTCTGGTGGTACCAGGGTCCGCGGCGTGTGACGTACGTCAGCTCGATGTCGATCTTCGAGCGGTGCGTCTCGGCCTCGAGCTGCTGCTTCAACCGCCGCACGTTGTCGTGCAGGCGAAGCTGCAGCACGTTGTAGATGCGCCGCCCGGACTCCGCCTCGATCTCGGCGAGCTGCTCCAGGTTCCACGGGCTGATCACCAGCGGTTTCTCGCAGATGGCGTCCGCCCCGAGACGAAGCGCGAGGCGGCAGTGGGCGTCGTGCAAGTAGTTCGGCGTACACACCGAGACGTACTCCACGGCCTCTTCCGGGGACCGGCGCCGCAGCTTCTCGAGGTGTCGGTCGAAGCGCTCGACCTCGGTGAAGAACCGGCACTCGGGGAAGTACCGGTCCATCACGCCGACGCCGTCATACGGATCGCAGGCAGCGACGAGTACGTTGCCTGTTTCGTGGATCGCCTTCATGTGGCGCGGGGCGACGAAGCCCGCCGCCCCCAACATCGCGAAGCGCCTGCGCGCGGCCGTGGAGTCTTGCATGGGGCGTAGGTTCGCGCAGAACCGTGGAGCGCGCCACTGTGCGCGATCGACGCCCTTCGTGGACTCAGGCGAAGTCGGGGCCCACGTCGAACCAGAAGCGGTCCGGGATGGGCAGCGGGTACACCAGACCCTCCGGACGAAGGCTCTCGTCGAAGCGGTCGAGGTCCAGCTCGAAGTCGACGCCGTCCCAGGCCTCGCGGCGCTCGGCGTTGCGCTCCGAGACCTCGCGCAGGCGCTCGAAGAAGACGTTGGGATCGTCGAGGTCGCCCTCGGCGGCGAGCTCGGGGCCGAGCAGCCGAGCGATCTGGGTCCGGCGCACGTCGCTGACGAAGGCCAGGTCGCGGACGAGCACGTTCGCCTCGCCCTCGTACACGACACCGCGGTTGTTTTTGTTGCACGAGCCGACGGACAGGATCTCGTCGTCCACGATGAACAGCTTCGAGTGGTTGTCCACGGAGACGAAGGTCGCCTGCATCTGGCCGGCGTCGTCGGGCGAGGGCCGCAGGTCGTGGCTCTCCAGGGTCAGGTACAAGAAGCGGTCGGGGAAGGCGTCGGCGAGCTCACGGGCCGCGAGCATCGTCCACTTGCGCCCGGGGTCCGTGTAGGTGGTCGGCTTGGTGACGACGATGAGCTTCAGGTCCGGATCCTCGCGCATGCGGTCGACGAGCATTCGATTGAGCAACTCCGACCGGAAGTACTGGTCCTCGATGTAGATGTAGTCGTCGGCCCGCGCGATGGCGCGCTGGAAGCTCTCCAGGATCGAGTGCTCCCAGAAGGGCATGGGCAGGGTCACATTGAGCTGCGCCTGGACCCCAGTGCCGGTGGTGTCGAGGAGGTCGGTCGCGGGCTTGGTGGTGAAGGCGGTGGTGTGCTCCGCGTACTGGGCGCCGTCGAGGCGACCCAGGTCCCAGCGCCGCTGGAACAGGTGCGCGACGTCGTGCACCAGCGGGCCCTCGATGCGGAGCATGTAGTCCTTGCGCGGCGCGAGGTCGGGCGTCGTCTCGCCCCGCTCGATCTCCGCGCGGAGGGCGTCGTCGGCGTCGGGTTTGGTCCGCAGCGGCTGGAAGACCTCCAGCGCGTCCGTGTCCCAGTCGGTGTAGTTCAGGTTCATGCCGCCCAGGAAGGCGACACGCTCGTCGAGGACCGCGAACTTCTGGTGCCAGCTCGCGATCTGCAGGTCGGTCCAGTGCACGTCGCGGTCGTAGCGACCGCGCTCGAAGCGCTCCTCGTTGACGAAGGTCCGCTGCGACCACTCGGGATAGACACCGAGCAACCGCTCGCGGTAGCTCCATCCCCCGGCGTTCAAGTCGATGCGGCCACGATACGGCACCTCGGTCTCGTTGGGCTGGACGAGCACCTCGACGGAGTCTCGCGGATTCTTGCCGAAGGCCTCCGTTTGGTCGTCGAGCACGAGGACCTCGTTGAGGGTGTCCTCGGCGCCGTTGAACTGGCTCAGGAGGAGGCGCGTTCGCCCGGCCAGGCCCTTGAGGCGCGCCGCCAGCGACTCCCGTTCGCGATCGGCGTCCGTCGCCCCGGCATTCGACGGGAATCGGACGAGCTGGAAGTCCATCTTCACGAGCCAGAAGGCGGCGTGCAGGGTCGAGGTCACGTCGTAGAGGTCGGCCGCGAGGCTCGCGAAGGCGTCCCGGCCGTTGTCGTACAGCTCGATTCGATTCCCGCGTCGCGGGGCCGGGCCCGAGGCGGCGAAGTCGAGGTGCTCGAGCCCGAGATAGAGGCTGTGCACCGTGCGGTCGGCTTGCGCCACGCGCCGCGGCTCGGCACTGAAGCCCCAGTGGGTGACCTGGTCGGCCGGGGTCGGAATCCGCAGGTCGGTGCCGACCACGAAGGACATGGACTCGGGCGCGTGGTCCGGCATTTCGGCGCGCAGCGTGTACTGCCCCGGTCGGCTCAGGTTCACCAGCAGGGGCCGCAGGTAGCCCTCGAAGCGGACCTTCGTGCCGCTCGCGGGGTGCGACAGCGTCAAAACGCTCGGGCGGTCGGGCAGTCGGCCCCACACATCCGTGAGCACGAGCTCGAGCACGGCGCCGCGACCGTCCGTGGTGCCCAGACGCGACGGCGTCAGGGCCGTGGGCGAGGGCGGCGCGTCGGCCTTCCAGTCCTCGAAGGCGATACGTTCCTCGCCCCCGGGTTCGAGGACGGCGGGGTCATCGCTCTCTTCGCCACAGGCGAGTAGGGCGAGCGGCAAAATCAGGCTGGCGAGTCGGGTGTTCACGTCCGCGAGCGAGAGCAAGCCGCGTGCCCGCCTCAGCGCGGCGGCAGGCACGCCGCGAACTGGGCCTCCGGGAACTCCACACACTCGGACCCCGGCACGTCGGCGCAGTCGCCGTTCCCGCGGCACTGGTGGGTGCAAATGTTCGCGCCCGCTTGCACGCCCGGGGCGCCCTCGAAGATCCAGCAGAACTCCGTGCCCGGCGCACAGTCGTCGTCGCTGTCGCAGAGGCCGCCGAGCGAGACCTCGCCGTTGCCCGACAAGGGGCTGCATGCGCCGGTGTCCGGCGCGCACTCGATGCGCGGGAACTCGAGGCCGAAGCACTCGTTGCCCTCGACCGTGCAGCCGGCGTCGGTCGGCAGGATCTCCGCCGAGATGGTGTACGGCGTGTCATCGAGCGCGTCCGAAGAGAACTGCTCGACGCGGAAGTAGATCGTGCTCGAAGGCGCAAAAAAGAGCTCGATGACCTCGGTCGTCTGGTCGGGGCTCGTCGCCTGACCGATGAGTACGCCGGCGCCGTCCACGATGAGCGCGGCGTAGACGTCGATGTCGACCCCGGCCCGGAACGAGACCTCGACGCGCACGGTGTCGCCGGCGTTCTCCGCGGGCACGGTCACGCTGTACAGGTCGCGGTCACCCTGGCAGGCGAGCCCGGCCACGCTCATCGCGCCGGCATCGAGGGGAACGGCCGTCTCCGGGGTGTCGTTCGGCAGGCCTTCGTCGCCGCACTCGGCGGGGGGGGCCGGCGGGGTGCACAGCGCGCCGCCGAAGGGGGTCGGCGTGCAGACCTCGCCCTCGGCGCAGTCCCGTGCGCTGGCGCACGGCTGGCGGATCTCACAGCGTCCGGCGATGCAGGCCCGGAAGTCGCTGTTGCAGTCCAGGTCCTCCTGGCAGGGGAAGAGGCAGACGCCGCCGCGGCGTCCGGTGCGCTGGCAGTAAGCGTTGCGCGCGAGACCGAGACACTCCGAGTCGTCCGTGCAGCCCAGGGTGCACATATTGTCCTGGCCACCGGCTCGGCCCTGGTAGCACACGGCCTCGGGGTCCGCGCAGTCTTCGGGTGTGCCACAGGTGTCGCCGAGGTCCACGTTCCCCGCGTCGGGTACGGGCGTGCAGGTGCCCGAAGCCGCGTCGCAGAGGGGCCGCCCGATGCCGCGGCAGTCCGCGTCGTCGGCGCATCGACCCGCGGTGCGAGCGACGTCCAAGCGATACTCCACCTCGCGACGGCCGTCGCGCCCGACC
>JBMOFP010000091.1:0-24820 GCA_049318805.1 Bradymonadia bacterium | reverse complement strand
ACGCGCCCGCGGAGCCGCCCACCGACGCGCCCGCGGAGCCGCCCACCGACGCGCCCGCGGAGCCGCCCACCGACGCGCCTTCGGAGCCCCCCACCGACGCGCCCACGGCGCCTCCGACGGAGACCCCTGAGCCGAACCCCGAGCCCGAGGTCAGCCCCCCCGACGCCGCCGTGGGCGAGGCGGTCGAGTGGAACGCGGTGGCGGATGCCGGCCTTGCGCCCCCGCGTCGACCGCCCCCGGTGGAGGTGCCCCCCCCGGAAGAGCCCGAGGTGGACCCCTTCGATCCGGCGCCGCCCGGCGACGAAAACGCGGACGACGTGCTGCCGACCCGTCCGAGGCGTCGGATGGACATCGACCAGCTCGACCGGACGATTCGGCGCGTGATGGGCGGCATCGGCTGGACCGAGCTCCGCAATGGCGTCGAGGTCAATCTGTTCGTGGACCTCGCCGCCACCCTCGGCAAGCCCGACTACGTCACCACGACCTACGAGTCCCTGGACGCGACCCCGACGTTCCAGAAGTTTCTCAACGACGCGGCGCGCAGTGTGTGTGACCGGCGCGTTGCGGCGGACGCGGCGGCTCCGGTCGACCAACGGGTGGTCTTGCCGAACCGCGATCTTGCCGAGGTGGACTCGGCCGCGGTCGACGCCACCCTTCGACGCTTGCTCCTGCGCACCCACGGGCGGCGTCTCGAATACGACGCGCCCGGCCTGCGGCCGTGGCGGTGGCTCTTCGACAGCAGTCTGCACGTCACCCAGGACCCGCTCCGGGCCTGGGAGACGGTCTGTGTCGGTCTGCTCAGTCACCCCGACTTCTACACCTATTGAATCGGCGACCTCGGAGCCCCTCCATGCGACCGAATACTCGACGCAACTTCCTCAAGGGTGCCCTCTTCGCCGCGGGCGGGATCGCGACCCTCTCCGGCCTCGGCTCTCTCGTCACGCTCGCCCAGGCGAACGGACCGCGAGCCGAGCCCCGGTACTACATTTTCGCGTACTTCAGCGGCGGCTGGGACATCCTGGTCGGCCTGGACCCGCGTGACCCCCGCGCGTTCACCAACGGCAACCTGCGCCAGACCCTCATCCAGCCAGGCTACGAGATGCTGGTGGGGTCCGATGGGCGCATGGTCGAGGCCCGAAACGGTGCGCGCTTCGGCCCGTACATCGGTGACCTCGCGACCCACGCCCACCGGATCGCCGTCGTGCGGGGCATGAGCATGGAGACCCTGACGCACGAGGTCGGGCGCAGGCGTTTCATCACCGGCAAGCCCCCCGCGGGGACCCAGGCGCGCGGCTCCAGCGCGCTCACCTGGCTCGCGGCGAGCCTCGGCGTGGACGAGCCTCTGCCGTACGTCGCGATGCAGACCGAGGCCTACAACGTCGACCAGCCGAACTATGCGACCGCGCTCAGCGCCAACAGCGTCGCGGACATGCTGCGCGCGCTGCGGCCTTCGAATCCCCGCCTGGGGGATCGCGAAGACCGGCAGCTCGACGCGTTTCTCTCCGAAGTGGGCGCTTGTCCGGACGCGCTCGCGTCCGACCGCTGGCAAGCGGCCGAGGCAGGCCGTCTCCGCGCGCGCGACATGGTCACACGCGGCCTCGACCAGCTCTTCGACTTCACGGCCCAGGGGCCGACGATGGACCGGCTCCGCGGCCACTACGGCATGCGCGCCAACGACAACTCGCCCGAGGCGCAGGCCGCTTTTGCCGCGCAGGCCATCTGCGGCGGTGTCTCCCGATGCGTGAGCATCCAGGTGGCGGGCGGTCTCGACACGCACTTCATGGACTGGACGACGAACCAGGGTCCCAATCAGCGCAGAGGGTTCAACGCCATCGCGCGGCTGATCGAGGACCTCTCGACGCGCGAGCACCCGGGCACGAACACGAGCTGGTTGGACCACACGACCATCGTCGGCTTCAGCGAGTTCAGCCGAACGCCACTCATCAACGAGCGGGGCGGACGCGACCACGCGCTGACGAATGCGTGTTTTCTCGCCGGCGGAAACATTCGGGGCGGCGCCGTGATCGGCGCCTCGTCAGACGTCGGGCTGGCGCCGCAGGCCATCGACTTCGACACCGGTGAGCTGCGGGCCACGGAAGACGGGGGCGAGGTCGTTCGCCCGGAGCACATCCTCCAGACGCTCTTCCACGACGCCGGGCTCGACCACCTGGCCGACCTGCGTGTGAATCCGATCCCGGCGTTGCTCCGCGGGGTCTGATACACCGCGGCGCGCGCGCTCAGGGTGACGAGGCCTGCTCCGAAGCCGGGGGCGGCGGGGGCGGCGGCGGGAACAAAGGTGCCGCGGCGATCTGGTCCGCCGTGAGCGCGACGTTCAGGACACGGAGCGCCTCGAGGTCGCCGTCGTACAGGTCCAAGTAGCACCCGGGACGCAGGCCGATGTGCATCCGGCGCGCGTTGTCCTCGCTGCCAAGGTCGATGCCCTCGATCCGGCCCGCCAGGAGGCCGTCCACCCACGCGGACGCGACGCCGACGCCCTCGACCTCTTCGAAGACCACCACGACGTACGCCCAGGTGTCGTTCTGGATCGCCGGGCCGTCGTCGAAGAGGTAGTACTGTTCGTCCTCCCCCACGATTCCGGGGGTGGTGATGCTCGGGAACGCGTTGAGCTGGTTGTCGGTCTCCAAGCCCACGGCCCAGCCCGCCGTCGAGTCGCCCCGGCGGAAGCCGGACGGACAGTCGTTGAGCGTCGAGGCCACGAACCCCGCTCTGCCGTTGCCGAAGCCCGGTCGAACCCACGCCTCGACGGTCATCGGGAACTCTGAGCGCACGACGCCGTCCAAGCCGACGCCTTGCCAGAGGTCGTCGTCCCCGGGGAAACGCGCGGCGTCGTCGAAGGGCGAGTCGACGAAGTTCACGACCCCCGGGCTCGGGCCGCTCGATTCGCCGTTGATGTCCCGATACACGCTGAACTGTCCCCGGCCGCCGCCGCGGACCCCAACGAAGTCCAGCGCGAAGTCCCACAGACCGGCCGTCGTGCTCGTCAAACACGGGCGGCCGTCCGGCTGCCAGAGCGGCGTTGCGTCGCGGCGCGGATCCCCGCACTCACCCACGACCACCGGGCCCGGCGGTGCGGTCGGCGGCTCGCTCGGCGGCGCGGTCGGCGGGTCCGTGGGCGGCGCGGTCGGCGGCTCCGTGGGCGGTGCGGTCGGCGGGTCCGTGGGCGGCGCGGTCGGCGGGTCCGTCGGCGGCGCGGTCGGCGGCTCCGTGGGTGGTGCCGTCGGCGGCTCAGTCGGCGGCGCGGTCGGCACGTCCGGCCCGGGCCGCACCGCGTCGTTCCCGCCACCCGTCGCATCCGGAGAGGCCTCGGCCTCCGCGTCGGGCACGAGACCCTCGGGCGTCACGCAGTACCGATTCTGGCAGACGCCTTCCGGGCAGTCGGTGTCGGACTCGCAGCGCGCCTCCAGCTCAGGGGCGCAGGCGGCCAGCGACAGGACGAGGGGCAGGAGCTTCTTCATCGCGACACCCTCCCCCGTCCAATGCCTCGAGAGCAACCGAGGCGCACGCGCACAACGACCGCGACCGGGTCAACCGGCCAGCCGGTCCTCGGGACCGGGGTCGACCCGTGTGTGCTCGACCTGCACCCGGCCCCATTGATGTCCACAGAGACGACAGACCGAGTCGTGGCGGACCTCGCGGCGCTGGATGTGCTCGACGCGGGTGTCGCTGCGTCGCGGTGTCGACCGCACGGGCATCGGCACCAGCCGGCCATCGGACGCCACCAGAGACAGGACGGGCCGCGTTTCCAGCCCCGACCCGCGGCCGTCATTCACACGGATCACCTGCACGGGCTCGGCGCGGAGCACGACGGCGTCGAGCGGACGAGCGACTCCCGGCACACGACAGCGAGGGCATCGCGACCTCAACGCGGAGCGTCCGAGGTTCACCAGCGTGAAGAGGAGCATCGTCGCCACCACCGCCAGGAACTCGAAGAGGAACATCGGGCCCTCGACTCAATCCCACCAGAGTGTAACTTCCCGCTCTTCCGCGAGGAACTCGGCCAGCTCTCCTTCGTCGTCGAATCCTTGCAGAATCAGGTCCGGACACAGCTCGGCGAGGTGGTCCGCGAGCGGCCGCCAGTCTCCGGGATCGTGCGTGAACCGAACCGTGACCTGGTCCCGCTCGCAGTGCAGGATCTCGATCCCGTGCTCGGCGTGGAGCTTCGAGACCGCCTTGACGATCCCTTCGGTGTCGAGGTCGTAGTTGGTTCCCTCGGTGCCTGTCCACCGCACCATGTCGAGGGCTTCGTCCCCCGGGGCAACGATGAGCTCGACCTGCTCGTCGGCGCCCATGTCGCCGTCGTTGTACATGCGCCCGAGGAAGGCCTGCCAACCCGGCCCGACTTGCTCACGGACGCGTCGCAGCAGCGCGCGACCGGCCTTCTCGGGCACGAGCACACACTGGGCGTCCGCGTCGATGCGCCGGTTGCGGGCCGGCAAGGTCTCGGCCCGAGCACCGGTCGTCTCGAACAGCACCGCAGCCACGTCGGCCGGGGTCATCAGGGCTCCTTTGCGCTCGGCGTCCGGGAGCCCGGGAAGGTGCCCGCCCGCGCGCTCAAAGCCAACCGAAAAGCGCCCGCGCGCCTCAGCGACAGGTGATGGTGTACCCCAACGCCGCCTGGCGCGCCGTGTCCTGGTCGTCGCCCGACCAGACCTCGGTGAAGAGCGCGCTGGGCGTACGCCGCGCAGCCCGCGGGATCTTGCGGCACAGCGAGTTCAGGTTGAAGGTCGTGAAGAGCGTGCCCGCGTCGCTCGCGGTGCCGGCCTCGGTGCGCCCGATGTACGCGATGTCGCCCGAAGCGAGCTGCGCCACGAGAAAGACGCTGTACCGCGTGACGCCAGGCACTGCGCGCCACTCCGTCCACGCCTCGCTGCCCTCGATGCCGGTGGAGACGATGTCGGGGAGCAACGGGATCGCCGGGGTGTCGAGCTCGGGCTCGGGGGCTTCGCCTTCAATGGGGGCGTCCTCGACCGGCTGCTCGTCATTGCCCGGGGTCAGGCCGGCGCCCGCGACCCACGCGTCCGCCTGGGCGTCGAGCGCGCGAACGCGCGTGACGACCTCGCCGAAGATGTCGCCCCCGCCGCCGATCCAGTAGCCGCTCGTGACCCGAAAGACCGAGCCGTCCGGGGCGAGGGTCGGTCCGCCGCTGTCGCCCGGACACGAGTTGTCCGAGAAACCCAGACTGAACGTGATGATCTGCTTCCGCCCGGCCTGGTTGTCCTGGCCGCTGCGACGACCGCAGCCGTAGCCGAACCAGCTCACGGTCGTACCTTCCGAGGGCGCCCGCGACGCGAGCTTGACCGGGGTGGCCACGGACTCGGGCACGGCCTCCGCGAGGCGCACCAGCGCGATGTCCGAGTCGCCCGCGTCGCCCCCCCAGGAGGCCCAACCGTCGACGACGAAGGCGCGGCGTTGGTTCGCGCTCTTCTCGACCACGAACTCTCCCAGGTTGCGGCCGGGGCGGTCGACGTTCGTGAAGCCCACACAGTGCGCGGCCGTGACGACCACGTTGGGGCGGACGAGCGTCGCCGTGCAGAGCCCGCCGTCGACGTACAGGGCGCCGACCTCGGGCCGCGCGAACGTGAACTGACCTCCGAGGAGCTTTTCGGAGGCGGCCTCGAGCACGGGCTCGCCGGAGCCGGTCTCCAGCCCACCGTCCGCCTCGCAGCCGGCCAACGCGACGAGCGCGAGAATCGCCGTCGTCCCCTTCTTCGACCACTCGGGCAGCCACCGGGTCATGTGCTCTCCGTCCCGCCTGAAAGGCGCGATCCTCCGCGCCGAGCGGTCTCTCCATCAACGAACGTGCCAGCGAGCCGGACGGCCAATGACCATGGCCAGCGCGGTGACCGTCCGAGACATGGACGTCTCAGATCGAGACGCGTCCGAGACATGGACGGGTCTCGTCAGCGCGGCGCCCCGTAGAGGCCCCGCTTGCGTCCGAGCGTCGAGACCGGCTGCGCCACACGCACATGGGTCCAGATCTCGCCCCCGTCCGGCAAGAGGCCGCGTGCCGGCGGCGCCGCGCGGTCGCGGTAGACGACGACCGCCCCCCGAACCCACCGCATGCCGGGTCTCAGCCCCTCGGCACCGCTCAACGCGACGAGCCCGGGCTCGAACCCGTGCACCAACCGGTCCCCGAGATGCGCCGCGAAAAACGTGAGCACCCGCGTGTCCAGGGTCGTCACCGCGAAGTCGAGCCCGCACACTTCCGCCTCGTGCGGCGCGCCCATCTTCACGTAGACGTTGAACGTGCGGTCACGGAGGACCGACGGCGCGCGCTGAAGCGCCGCAAGCACATCCATGAACGCGCGTTCGAAGCGCGCCGGCTCGAGGTGCAGCCGCGAGCGCGCCGCGACCTCCTCTTCCGGCAGGAAGTCCACGCCCGGCCGTTCGGGGCAGGGATCGACCCACGCGCTCGGAGGCAGGGTCGACGCGCCGAGGTGCGCCGGCGGCTGCCTGAACAGCTCGAGCTGGAGTCCTTCTCTCGCGGCGGGGCGAAGGGCCACCTCAGTGACCTTCGTCGCCGCCGAAACGAAGGCCCGTGCTGCTGAAGGTGTCCCCCGTGGTGCGGACCAGCGTGACGACCTGCTCCATCCCGTCGATGAAGACCTCCTCGGTCAGCGCGGCCAGGGGGTGCAGGAAGGCCGACCAGAGCGTCCCGCGCCACACGCAGTACCGCGCATCCAGCGCGGTCTCGAAGTTCGCCCGGAGGAGCCGGTAGAGGAAACTCGGGTCGGCCAGATCGGCGCCCGGGACCGGAGCGATCACACGAATGCGATCCGCCCCCGGGTCGCTGACGACGTGGAGCGGGATGTCGTCGTACTGCAAGGACCACGAGCCATCGCGGTCCTCGAAGTCCACGACGAGCTTGCGCAGCACGTTGTTGATGTCGGCGTGCGTCACGCCCCCGAACTTACCGCCCCCCGGGGTGATGGCAACAGCTTCGCGCCAGATCGGCCACACGTGGGCGCCTCGCCGTTCACCCTTGAGCCGAGGGCGACGGGCGCGGAGAGTACGTATGTGCTCACGAACAAGACCCCAGGTTCTCGAAAGGAGCCGCTGCGCATCCTGCTCGTCGACGACGACGAGGATGAGTTCGTGCTGACACGGGACCGCCTGATGCGGCTGCCCGGGCGTCCCTACACGCTCGAGTGGGCCTCGACCTACGAGGACGCTTTCCCGCGGCTCCAGTCCACGGCGTACGACCTGTACCTGCTCGACTATCAGCTGGGGCCCCGAACCGGGCTCGAGCTGCTGGTCGCGGCGCGTCCGAACGCCCCGGTCGTGCTGTTGACGCAGCGCACCGAGGACGAGATCGACGAACGCGCCATGGCCGCCGGCGCGGAGGACCTGCTGACGAAGGGCGAGGCGACCTCGACGCTCCTCGCCCGAACGATTCGTCACGCGCTCGAGCGTTGGCGAGGCCGTCAGCTCCTGGCACGACGGGAGCGGGACCTCCGCCACGTGCTCACGGCCCTGCCCGAGCTCCTGGCCTTGCTCGAGGACGACCAGATCGTCTTCTCGAACCGGGCCTTCGACGACGCCCTGGGCGACGCCTTTCGCCAAACCGCCGTGGACATCGCGTTGCGCCTCCAGCAAATCGGGGGGCAGGAGACCCTGAGCGTGCCGGGGCCCAGCGGCCACGAGCTCCAGATCGAGGTCACGGTTCACCCGATGGAGCCGCGCGACGGCACACCCGGGTGGCTCTGGGTGGGTCGGGACGTCACCGAGCGGCGACGCATGGTCACACGCTGGATGGCGGCCGATCGCCTCAACAGCGTGGCGACACTTGCGGCAGGCATCGCCCACGAGGTCAACAACCCGCTCGCCTTCTTGACCTCGAACCTCGAGTACGTGCGCGCCGAGGCCGACGCCCTGTCGCCCACTCTGCCCGAGACGCGCCGCACCGAGCTGCTCGGGGCGCTGGACGAGGCCCTCGAGGGGGCCGAGCGGGTGCGCGAGATCGTGGCGCGGCTCCGCGGCTTCGCCGTGCCGACGAACGCCTCGGCCGTCCCGATGGAGCTGGCCGAGCAGGCGGATTGGGCCGTTCAGATGACGGCCGTCGAGACTCTGCCTCGCGCCACCATCGCTCGCGCCTATGGTCGCGCGGGCGCCGTGATGGGCAACCCCGCCCAGCTGCGCCACTGCCTGGTGAACTTGATCCTCAACGCCAGTCAGGCCTTCGAGGCGACGGAGCCGCATCGGAACGTCATCACGCTCCGCGTTTTCTCGGCCCTCGAAGGGGCGCGAGAGATGGCGGTGCTCGAGGTCGAGGACAACGGCCGCGGCATGTCGTCCGCACAAGCCGCGCGGATTTTCGACCCGTTCTTCACCACCAGGGCCCCGGGGCAGGGCATGGGCCTCGGCCTCGCCACGTGCGACCAGGTCGCCCGCGAGCTGGGCGGTCGCATCACCGTCGAGAGTCGCTTGGGCCACGGGACGACGTTCAGGCTGGTCCTGCCCACCCTCGATGGAGCCTGAGGTCCGACCTCCGAGCCGGTGGCGGCGCGCGTTGCCGTGGGTCTCGCTGGCGTGGGGTGTGACGAGCGCGCTGATCATGAACCGGGAGCCGAAGCGCGCCTGGCTCGTCGCCGCGGCGGTGCTCCTGGGCTGGGCGACGCTGGTCGCCACGGTGGTCCTCCGCCGGCGCGGGCCCCCGACCGCGCCGGAGTCGACCGAGCAGACGAAGCGACGCCACCGCGTCGCGACCTACTCGGCCCAGGCGATCACGCAGTCGCTCATCCAGCTCACGGTCTTCTTTGTATTCCCGCTGTACTGGGCGTCGTCCGCCGGGACCCTCGGGCACTGGGCATCACTCGCGGTGCTGGCGGTCGTCGGGCTCGTCACGCTTTGGGACCCCCTCTTCGAGCGCCTGCTCGCGCGTTTGCCGGTCGCCTTGACCCTCGAGGCCCTGGCGAGCTTCGCCGGCCTCCTCGCGGCCTTACCGCTGCTCGGTCTGTCCTACTCGACGAGCCTGCTGCTCGCCACGTGCGGCGCAGGTCTCGGACTCCCGATCGTGGCCGTGGCGACAGGCTCGACGCCCCGCAGCGCCCGCCGCGCCATGGCGGGCGTCGTCGCCGCGTTGTGTTTGGCCGCCGCGGTGTACTTCGGCCTCGCGGCGTTCGTCCCGCCCGCGCCGCTGCGTCTCGTGCAGGGCACCCTTGCGCGCGACATCGCGCGTGCCGAGCGCCGACCGATCGAGCCCGCCGAGCGCTTCGACCGACCGCTCGAGAAGCTCGTGTGTTTCACCGCCATTCACGCCCCTCTCGGCCTGAAAGAGCGATTCCGCCACGTGTGGAGCCATCGGCCGCACGATCCCTCCGGAGCGGCGCGACCACGGACCCGCATCGACCTCCCGCCCGTCGAGGGCAAGAAGGCGGGGGCCTGGCGAACGTGGTCCTTCGTCACCTCCCCTGAAGCCGGACGCTGGCGCTGCGACGTCGAGACCGAGACCGGTCAGGTGCTCGGACGCATCGAGGCCGTGGTCGACTGAGGCGGGACGAGCACCCACAGGAGCGCGACCCCGACCAGGCAGAGCAGGAAGCTCAAGCCGAAGTGCATCGTGTAGCCCAGGTTCGCGGCCACGAAGCCCGATGCGGAGCCCGCGACGCCGCTGGTGACCACCACGACGGAGGCCTGCGTCGTGTAGTCGGCGCCCGCGTTCGCCGGCCGACAGCGGTCCATCATCGCGCTGAACAGCGCGACGGTCGCGGTGCTGCCCGCGAAGTGCTCGAAAGCGCTCACGGCGATGAGCCAGGGCCTGTCCGAGAGGCCGAGTGTCGGCGGGACCCAGGCCAGAACCGCGAGGGCCTGGAAGAGCCCACACAGCACGAGGGCGGGGCGGCGCTCGAGTCGATCCACCAGCCACCCGCCGAAGACCGCGCCCAGCAACGCGGCACCGCTCCCGACCGCCCCGAGCACCAGTCCGACCTCGGCGAGCCCCATCCCGAGGTCGACGCAGAACGGCTTCACCATGGCCGACGCGAGGGCGTCGCCCGCCTTCCAGGTCACGAGCACCACGAGCCAGCGCCCCATGCCCGGCCTGCGCAGTACGTCCAGAAACGACCACAGGGATGCGCCCAGGGGTGCCCGCTCGGGCGCGGGCGAAGGGGCCTCGCGGTGCAGCACGATGGGCACGGTCGCAGCCGCGAGCATCGCCGCCATGACCATGAACGCGCCCGTCCACCCGAGGTCGTCGAAGGCCATGAGCAGGGCCCCGCCGCCGACGACCATCCCCAGCCGATAGCCGCCCACCTGGACCGCGTTGCCGAGGCCCCGGTCCCCGCGCGCGAGCAGGTTCACCGCAAGGCCGTCGGTCGCCACGTCCTGCGTCGCCGCGAGCAGATTGAGCAACAGCACGCCGACCGCCAGTGTCACCAGTGTGGTTCCGGGTCGGAGGTCCGCCAGAGCGAGCCCGAGGAGCGTCACCACGGTCATGGTCTGCAGGCCGACGATCCAGGCCCGCCGAGGTCCGAAGCGCTCCGAGCGCGTCCGGTCGACCCACGGGGCCCACAAGAACTTCAGCGCCCACGGCAGATTCAGCAAGCTGCTGAGGCCAACGCCCTCGAGAGAGACCCCCTGCTGCCGCATGAGCACCGGGAACGCCTGGGCGAAAAAGCCGAACGGCAGCCCCTGAGAGAAGTAGAGCGACGCGAGCAGCGTCACACGGTTGCGTCGGGGCGGATCGCTCACGGTGGCCCAGAGAGTGCGGCAGCCGCATTCGGCGAGCAACCGATCGCCTCGTGAGGGTTTGCCGCCGTGCGGCGAGCCGCGATAGAAGCCCCGCATGGACGCTTCACTCCCGTTCGCGCTCCTGGTCTGCGCGTTCTCACCGTCGGCGCCCTCGGCGCCCTCGGCGCCCACACCGTCGCCCGCCACCGTCACACCCGAGGCCTTTCAGGCCCAGGTTCGACGCCTCATCGACACCCGGGCCGCGCGGCACGGCGGTCCGAAGTCCGGGGACGACGATCCGCGCCTCCAGATCCTGCTGTCGATGCTCGGCGCCCACGCCGCGCAGCCCCAGGTGCCGCTGCCCGAGGTGGTTCGGAACGCGACCTCTCTCGAGGCGCTCTGGGGCGGCAGCTCCGCGCTCTTTGTGATCGAGCTGATGGACAAGGTCTCCAGGATTCGACCCAGCGGCAAGCCCACCACCCCGAAGGAATGCGAAGCGCTGTGTGGCGCGCTGACGCGGACGGCGGGCGACGACACGGTGCAGGGCCTCGGCCTCGCCGGGTGGCCCATGCCCGCGGAGTCCGCCGCGGCGATCAAGGCGGCGTCGTCGGCGACGGCGCCCGACTGCGTCCAACGCTGTGCCACGCTCCAGGTGCCCAACGCCGCGTGTGTCGCCGGCATCCGCACACAGGCCGAGCTGAACTTCTGCTGGAAGGCCCCGCGGACGCCGTGAGCGCGCCCCGCACGTGGGTGGTGGGTGATGTGCAAGGCTGCGATGAGCCGCTTCGGCGTCTCGTCGACGCGGTGGACTTTCGACCGGGCGTCGATCGCCTGGTCTTTCTGGGGGACCTGGTCAATCGCGGCCCGGGCTCGCTGGAGGTGCTCCGTTGGTGCGTCCGAACCCCCGGGGTCGACGCGGTCCTCGGCAACCACGACCTGCATGCGCTGGGTCGCTGGCTGGGGGTCGAGGCCGAGAAGAGGCGCGACACGCTCGACGCCCTGCTGGCCGCGCCCGACGCCGCCGAGCTCCTGACCTGGCTCCGGGCACGTCCCTTCATCCTGCGCCTCGACGCGGGGCCAACACCCTGCATCGCGGTGCACGCGGGTGTGCCCCCGGGCATGCCCGTGGACACCGCCGTCGAGTGCTCCGCGCGCCTTCAAGCCACCCTCGACGGCCCCGAGGCCGCCGCGCTCCTGAACGGGCTCCGCGCCGGGCGCCCGCAGGCGTGGTCGCGAACCGCGGGGCTCGAGCCGTGGGCCCGCCTCGTCGTCGCCGCTCAGGGCTTCACTCTGATGCGCGCTTGTGACGCGGAGGGCACACCCTTCGTCGGCTTCGACGGGTCTCCCGAGGCGACCCCACCACCGCTTCAACCCTGGTGGGACGTGGCCTCGCCGGGACGTGCAGGTCACACGATTCTCTTCGGTCACTGGGCCGCCGCCGGGATCCGCCGTGTGCCCGGGGGGTTCGCCCTCGACGCGGGCTGCGTCTGGGGCCGCGCGCTCGCCGCCTACTGCGTCGACGACGACCGCGTCGTGACCGTAGAGGCCGCCCCTTGAAGGTGGCGCGCTGGCCGTGTGTGGCGTACCGTCGTCGCGGCGGCCGAGGCAGGCAGGCCATTCGAGGGGGACCAGCGCGTGGGTGAGACGCTCGAGCTCCTGCTCGTCGAAGACAACATCGATGACGTCGAGCTGCTCAAGCGCCTCGTTCGGCGCTGCTCGCCGGACTGGTCGATTCGTGTCGTCGCGACGGGTCACGAAGCGCTGGAGGCGGCCGCGTCTGGCCGTTTCGACGCAGCCCTCGTGGACCAGCACCTGCCCGACGTCTCTGGCGAGCACCTCATCCCCCGGTTGCAAGCGATCACCGCCGAGCTGCCTGTGGTCATGCTCACGCGGCAGGGTGACGAGCGGCTCGCCGTCGAGGTCATGAAGGCCGGCGCCTACGACTACCTGCGCAAGGACGACCTCAACGCGACGCTCCTCGGACGCACGGTGCGCAACGTGGTCGAGCGCGCGCGCCTCGAAGCCGAGATCCGGCGCGCCGACGAGCGGCTCCGTGAGTGGGCCATTCGCGACGGGCTCACGGGCCTCTTCAATCACAGGCACTTCCAGGAGCTGCTGCGCACCGAGTGGGCGCGCGCGGTCAGATACGCGCAGCCCCTGGCCTGCCTGATGCTCGACCTCGACCACTTCAAGCAGGTGAACGACACCTACGGACACCCCTTCGGCGACGAGGTGCTCAAGCACCTGGCGCGGGTGTTGGGCCAGGAGGCCCGCAAGGTGGACGTGGTCGCACGCTACGGGGGCGAGGAGTTCGTGCTGCTCTTGCCCTCGACCGACGTGGTGGGCAGTCGAGTCGTGGCCGAGCGCATCTGCAGCGGGGTCGCCGCCGTGCCTTTCGTGCACGAGGGCACCTCCATCGCGCTCACGCTCTCCATCGGCGTCGCCACGAGCGAAGATCCTCGGGCGCGCTCCGAGAGCGAGCTCGTCAAGCTCGCCGACGCGGCGCTGTATCGGGCCAAGCGTTCGGGTCGGAACCGCGTCTGCATGGCCCTCGAGCCCGGCGGGCCGCGCGCCGAGGCCCTGCCGACGACCACGGGCAACTTCGCGTTTCGTGAGCACGACGCCGAGATCCGGCGAATGCTCGTCTCGCTGATGACGGGCATGCTCGGCCTCATCGACGCTCGAGACGGCTTCGGAGAGCACTCGCTGCGGGTGGCGCGGCTCGCGGTGCGTCTCGGCCAGCGCCTCAACCTCGAGGCCACCGACCTCGAGGTGCTCCGGACCGGCGCGCTCCTGCACGACATCGGTCGGGTCGCCGTGCCCGACGAGGTCTGGCTGAAGACCGAGACGCTGTCTCCCGCGGAACGCGAGCGTGTGCGCCAGCACGCCGTCCTCGGCGCCAAGGTGCTCGAGAGTGTGCCGTTCCTCGAACGCGAGCGGCACATCGTGCGCCACCACCACGAGCGTTGGGATGGGCAGGGCTACCCGGACGGACTCTCGGGCGCCGCGATTCCGGCGCTCGCGCGCATCGTCGGTGTCTGTGACGCCTACGAGGCGTTGACCTCCCGAAGACCGTGGCGCGCCGCCAAAGGACGAGACGAGGCCCTGGCGGTGCTGGAAGCGGGCGCGGGTCGCGAGTTCGACCCCGCGCTCGTCCCTTTGCTGGCCGCGACCGTCCGCGAGGCGGACGGGGAGGTCTGACGGATGCCGATCTCGCGGGTGCTCCTCGTGGAGGACGACGAGAACGACGCGCGCATCACGGAGCGCGCGCTGCGGAAGGTCGGGTTCGTCGGCGAGCTGATCGTGGCGCGGGACGGCGAACGTGCCCTGGACTGTCTGACCCAACGCCTCGAGAGCGCTGAAGCCTTGCCGGACCTCGTCTTGATGGACCTGAGCTTGCCCCGCTTGACCGGGCTCGAGGTGCTCACACGCCTCAAGCTCCACCCCGACCTGAGCACACTCACCGTGCTCATGTTGACGACCTCGTCTCGGCCGGAGGACATCAACGCGGCGTTCGCGAACGGCGCGAACGGCTACGTTTGCAAGCCGGTGTACTTCGCGCGCTTCGTCGACGCGCTCGCCGAGGTCCTGGCCTACTGGGCCCACGCGACGTGCGGCCGGGTGAACCCGACATGAAACGCATCGAACTCCGCCGCCACGGGCGAGTGCTGATCATCGACGACGACCCCGACTACCTCGAGGCGATGCGCGAGGCCCTCTCGCGAGAAGGGCATGAGGTCGTGTGCTGCGAGGATCCGCGCGCCGCCGATGCGGTCGTCGCCTCCGAGCGCCCCGACGTCGTGCTCCTCGACCGCCACATGTCCACGCTGAGCGGCCTCGAGGTCTGTGTCGCGCTGCGGAAGCGGGTCGAGAACGACCATCTGCCCATCCTTCTGGTCACGAACGACACCTCCCTGGAAGCCATCTCCGTGGCGGTCGAGGCGGGCGTGAACGACTTCGTGGACAAGGCGGCGCCCTTCGAGATCCTCCGGTTGCGCGTCCGCGCGGCGCTGCGGACGCGTGTGCTGAGCGAGCAGGCCGAACGCCGCGTGGACGAGCAGCGCTTTCTCGCGCGCCACGCCGAGTCGTTGGGCGCCTCGCTCGACGAGCGCGCTTTGTTGCGCGAAGCCGCGCGGGCGCTCGAGCGCTTCGACCTTTCGAGCCTGTGTGTCGTTCTGCTCTCGGACCGAGAGGCGCCCCGCATCGCCAGCTACGGCGTGGAGCCCCTGTCGCAGGACCCCGCGAAGGTCCGTGAGCTCCTGGAGCTCGCCCAGGCCGAGCTGAAGGTGAACTTCGACCCCGACGAGCTCGTCTTCATCCACGAGTCTTTCGATTGGCCGCGCCCCGTGGGGCGCCCCTTCGTCGCCCGACTCTTGCGCGGGGCCGCGCCGAGACCGAGGGCGTGGCTCGCCGTCGAACTCTCCAGGCCCTGGACCGACGCCGACGTCGCGTTGTTCGAGGGGGTCGTTCAACAGCTCGCGCCGCCGCTCGAGAACGCCCGGCTCTACTCCAACCTCATGAACGCCCACGACGAGCTCGCCGAGACCCTGCGAAAGCTGCGTCAAGCGCAATCGGTCATCGCCCAGAACGAGCGCCTCGCGAACATCGGCATGCTCGCCGCCGGTGTCGCCCACGAGATCAACAACCCGTTGGCGTTCGTGATCTCGAACCTGAACGTGATGCGCGAGTACGGTCGCGACCTCGGCCAGATCGTGCGCTTCCATCAGCAGGGCGGTCATCGGGACGACTTCACCGCCCCGCCGACCATGGACCCGGACTTCCTCCTGGCCGACCTCGAAGCGTTGATTCAGGAGTCCGTGGAGGGCGCGAATCGGATGCACGGCATCGTGCGCAACCTCCGCAGCTTTGCGCACCAGTCGGCCAACGCCAATGAAGAGGTCGAGGTGCAGTCGGCCGTCGAGAGCACCCTGAACCTCCTCAACGGCGAGATGGTCGGGCGGGCCATCGTCGTGCGTCAGCTCCGCACCGTGCCGGCGGTGCGCGGAGATCGCGGCAAGCTCAACCAGGTCTTCCTCAACCTGGTCGTCAACGCCCTGCACGCGATCCCCGAAGGCCGCGAAGGTCGAGTGGTCGTCCGCCTCTTCCAGGACGCCTCGGACGTGGTCTTCGAGGTCGAGGACAACGGCACGGGCATCCCGGACCACGCGCTGGCGCACATCTTCGAACCCTTCTACACGACCAAGGAGAACGGGCGCGGCACGGGCCTCGGTCTGACCCTGGTCGACGACATCGTCCACCAGCACGGCGGTCGGGTCGCGGTCGAGACCGAGCCCGGACACGGCACGAAGTTCACGGTCCGCCTGCCCGCGCGCAGCACCGTGCCGATGCCGTCCATCGTTCTGCATCCCGGCCCTCCGGACGAGCCGCAGGGGGTCGCCGTCTTCATCGACGACGAGCGTTTCCTGCTCAACGCCTTCAAGCGGGCTTTCTCCCGCGTCGCCCGCATTCGGGTGGCCCACGGAGGCGAAGAGGGGATTCGCCTGCTGCAGGACACGCCCGAGGTCGACGTCGTGTTCTGCGACCTGCTGATGCCGCGCGTGAACGGCATCGAGGTCTTCGAGTGGATCCGCACCCACAGGCCCGCGCTCATCGACCGCTTCGTCGTGCTCACGGCCGGCGCGAACGAGGAACGGTTTCGAACCTTCCTCGAAAACTCGGGGGTCACGGTCGTCAACAAGCCCTTCAGCGTGCACGAGGTGTCGGAGCTGATCCTGGGCTTCACGCGCGGCGCCGTCGGGGGTGCGGCAAGGACCCCGTTCCCACACAAGGAGTAGCCCTTCGGGGTCGGCCCTGACGCCCGGTGGTTGCGAGCCCGTGCGCCCTCTGCTAACCCGCGCGCCATGGAGCCCAACGCACCCGACGCCCGTCCGCCCGCAGAGCCCCCCAAGCCGCTGACCGTCGTCGAGGTGGAGCCGCCCGCCTCCGGCGCCCGCCGCCGACGCGCCGCTCACTTCCCCCGGGCGGGCGAGAAGCCGACCCGCTACACGTTGCCCGCGCGCCTCGAGACCACGAGCCCCGTCGGCTACCGCACCCGCGTCGCCCTCGACGCTGCCCAGGCCGAGGAGGCGCTGCGGCTGCTGTCGCTGGAGCGTCCGACGCGCTTCCGCCCGCCCTCGGAGCCGGTCACGGAGCAGGCGCTCTTCGAGGAGGCCTCGCTGGGGGTGCTGTCGAGCCGACAATCGACGAACTACCGGGGGTTTCGACAGGTCACCTTCGGGCCCGAGGCGTCGGCGCGCATCGGTCACCTCTTGCGGTCGTTGCAGCACCGCGAGGCGCCGGTGCTCGACGACGCGGCGTACACGCACATCGTGCTCGGGCGCCCGTATCGCACGCCCTTCACGATGCTGCTCACCTTCGCGGGCCACAAGCCCGTGACCTCGCTGGCGACCGTGGCGCGCCGCGCGTGGCAGAAGCGCTTCAAGCACGCGGACGACCTGCCGACCATCGGCGCCCTGCCACACCTGCACGTCGGCATCCTCGCCGACGCCCTGGAGCGCGCGGCGGTGCTCGCCAGCGGGGGCGCGCGGCAGGCCCAGGTCTTCATGGCGCCGTTCTGCGGCCGCGGTCGCCGCGACGACAAGCCCGTGGCCCACGCGCTCGAAGCGCTGTGCGGGCTCACACGCGAGGAGCGGGCGCGGGGATGGCGCGTGGCGCTCGTGGCCCAGGTCGGCGAGGTGCCCGAGGCCGACCGTCCGCAGGTCTCCGCGACCACTCTGCGTCGCCTGGGCGCGAACCTGCTGGCGTTTCGCAGCGAGCGCATTCTTCCGGGCCACAACGCCGAGGAGAAGGCGCCGCCGCAGTTTCATGCGCCCCAGCCCATGGACGTGCCCGACGCCCTGGTCGTGCAATGCGGCCGCGCGGCCTACAACGCGTTCGACCACTGGACCGGCTGCGGGCGGGCGCAGGCGAAGGACCTTTTGCTGCTCGACCGCGTCGACGCGCTGACACCCGACGGGGAGCGGCGCCTCGGCGTCATGAAAAAGCAGCAGAACGACATCACCGACTGGGTGATCCGCGACCTCCCTCTGTGGGCCGATCTGCCGACGGGCCGCGCCTTCAGCCGCAACGCCGAGCGCGGTCGGAAGGCGTTCGCGCTCGTGGGTCAGCGCATCTACCTCGGCGGGCTCTCACGCACGGGTGTGGACGCGGCCGGCCTCGACTGGGAGCACGCGATGCGGGCGACTGGCGCGGCGGCCGCGCGCTCGGCGCTCTATGCCGAGCTCATGGGCGTCGTCGGGCTCCCGGACGACTGTGACCTGCTCGCGGGCATGTGCCTGATGGCGGGCCCGGTGAACCAGAACGACATCGGCAAACAGTTCTACGGGGTCCCGGACCTCATGGCCGAGACCTACCCGGACAAGGCGCCCTTCTCGTTGCTCGTGTGGACACTCAAGGCCAAGACCGTGGCCGATCCCATCGGCAACGAGGAGCAGCTCATGAACGCCGCGCGGCAAGGCGCGCTCGTCGACCTGCGCTGTGGCCCGCACGAGGCCTGCCGCGTCGAGCAAGGCGGGCGCCTGCTCCCCCTGCGCGACCGGGACGGGCGACGCAACGCCGAGCGCGCTTTCGCCGACGTCGACAACTTCGTGCGCGCGCCCGACGGCGGCGAAATCCCCGGAAACCGCGGCTCGGCGTGGCCGCGGGCCTGGGCCGACGCGCCCCTGTGGCCCGCGAACGTCGAGCGCTCGACCCACGAGGTCCGACGATGAACGACTCGCCCCGCGTCTTCGACGTATCGCCGCCCCTCGGCCCCGCCTGGTTTCGCGCGCTGACCAGCCTCGCCAAACGCGGCGGGGCGACGCCGACCGTGCCTCGGCTCCCGACCGTGCTTCGCCCCGTCCGCGCCGATCCCGCGCGCCTCGCGCAGTATCGCGCCCTGTGCGGCTTCGACGCCTCCGGGGTGCTCCCCGTGACCTGGCCGCAGGTCATGGCCGGCCCGCTCCACTTCCATATGGTCACGGACCCCAGCTTCCCGTTGCCCGCCGCGGGGGTCGTGCATCTTCACAACTTAATTGAACAATATCAGCCACTTCGAGACGACGACCTCCTCGGCTTCGAGTGCGCGCTCGAGCCCGCGGTCGCGACCCATCGCGGCTTCGAGATCGACCTTGAGACCCGCGTCACGCGCGAGGGCGAGCTCGTCTGGCGCTCGGTGATCACGTTCCTTTCGCGACGCAAATCCGGCGGCGACAAGCCGACCCCGAGCGGTCGCCCGGCCGCACCTGCCGCCGCGGAGGCGCCCCAGCCCGCCCCGACGCCGCTGCGGAGCACGGTCCTGCGTGTGCCCGAGAATATGGGGCGCCGGTACGCCGCCATCGCCGGGGACTACAACCCGATCCACCAACACGCCCTCGCGGCCCGGGCGTTCGGCTTCCCGCGCGCGATCGTGCACGGCATGTACACCCTGGCGCGGACCGTGGCCGAGTGCGCCGACGACCTGCCCCCGAGCCCGTTCGCCGTGGCGTGCGCGTTCCGACGACCGGTCTTCCTCCCCTCGACGGTCGTCCTCGGCGCCGAGCGCACCGCGGACGGCGCCGTCGCGTTCAGCGTGCGGTCCGGTGAGACCGTGTGCGTCGACGGCACGATTCGCGCGTTGTGAGTCGGGCGCTCGGCGTTATTCTGCGCCCATGCGGGAATGGGCACGCGCGCTCGTCGAGTCCCTTCAGGACCGGTTTCGGACTCGCCTCGAGGCGGCCTCCGGCGAGACGCTGACGCGCGTCCACTGGCAGCGGGACGGCGGTCGCCACGGCGGTGGGGCGCGCGACTGTGCGGCAGAAACGCCGGCCTTCAACCGCGCGGCGATCAACGTGTCCCAGGTCCACTACGACGACCTGCCTGACCGCAGCCTGGACTCGGCGACCGCCCTGTCGACCATCATCCACCCGCAGAACGCGTTGGCGCCCTCGGTCCACATCCACTTGAGCTGGACCGAGCTCAGGTCGGGGCGCGGCACGTGGCGCCTCATGGCCGACCTGAACCCGGCGACCCCCGTGGCGTCCGACACCGAGACCTTCCTGTCGGCGCTGCGCGCGGTGACGCCCGCCCAGTTCGAGGAGGCCCGCGCCCAGGGTGATCGGTACTTCCAGATCCCGGCGCTCGGGCGCACCCGCGGCGTCGCGCACTTGTATCTCGAGAGCTACTCGACCGCGGACCCCGAAGCCGATCGGGCCCTCGCGACGCGCTTTGGAGAGGTCGCCGTCGACACCTACGCGCGCCTGTTCGAGGCCGCGCGGGACCGTGTGCCCGACGCGTCGGCACGCGCCGCCCAGCTCACCTATCACACACTCTACCTCTTCCAGGTGCTCACGCTGGACCGGGGCACGACCTCCGGCTTGCTCGTGCACGACCAGAACGACGTCGGGATCCTGGGCTCTCTCCCGTCGTGGATCGATCGGGCGCTCCTGGCGAGCTGGATGCCGCGGGTGGACCCCGTGCAGCGGCCGCTGGTCCAGAAGCTCGTCGACACAATCCCGGAGACCGGCGTGGTGGACGACCCGACCCGGGCCGCGCTCGCCAAAGCGGTGCGGGCGTTCTACGAAGCGCACCCCGAGGCCCTCGCCCTCCAGGCATCCGGCGGCATCATTCCTCCGACGGTCCAGCAGCACCGCGCCTGACCGCCCGCGCCTCGGCCTCGCCGCGCGGTGCGCAACCGGGGTACAGTGCCGCCATGGCGAAAGACAAACAGACCCTTCGGCTCGACGTTTACGGCACCGTGACCTCTCCCTTCGTCCGGCGCGTGCGCGTCGTCGCCCGGGAGCTCAAGGTGCCCTATCGGCTCGTCGACACCACGACGGACGAGGGCCAGGCGGCGCTGCGGACCCGAAGCCCGATCTGGAAGGTGCCCACGGTCGAGCTCTTCACCGAGGAGCGCACCTCGCGTGTGCTGTGGGACTCCGCGCTCATCGTCGGGGAGCTGTTCACGCGGCGCGGAGCGGGTCTCTTTCGGATGCCCGACGAGCGTCGGCCGTTCACCGACTACATCGACGAGGCCGCTTTCATGGCCGCGGTGGACGAGGCCCTGCTCGCGCTGGTGAAACGATTCTATCTGCAGCGGGACGGCGCTCCCGTAGAGGGCGTGGCGTCCCTCGACAAGGACCGCCAGCGTGTCGACTCGGTGCTGGGGTGGCTCGAGTCCCAGGTCGACAAGGGCAGCTGGCGTGGACTGGGTGGCTTCGGCCGCGCGGAGCTGTGGCTGTCGACGGCGCTCGACTGGATTCGGTTCCGGGAGATGCACCCCCTCGACGCCCAGCCGAAGCTCATGGCACTCCTCGACCAGGCCAACGGCCGCCCGTCGATGCTCGCAACGCGGCCCGGCGTCGCGGAAACCTGAACCGACGGACTCTGCCCATGATGTCGCGCCCCCCACAGTCCGAGGACGACGAGCTCGCGGTGTTGCGCGAGCGCATCCGTGCGGCGGGTCTGCGGTGCACGGGGCCCCGTGTTGCGGTCCTTCGGGCCATGACACGCCGCGCCTCGCCGGTCACCCACGGCGAGCTGGCGGCGGCGCTCGGGCCGGCCGGGCTGGACCGCGCGACGGTTTTCCGCAACCTCACCGACCTCGCGGAGGCCGGGATGTTGTCGCGCACCGACCTTGGGGACCACGTTTGGCGGTTCGAGCTGAAAGAAGAGGCCGAGGCCTCGCACGGCAAGGACCACGTTCACTTCGTGTGTCGGGATTGCGGGACCGTTTCCTGCCTCCCGAGCGAGACCATGCCGGTCGCGCCCCTCGCCGTGGGCCGGGTCGAGGAGATCCTGCTCAAGGGCCTGTGCAACGCGTGCAATTGAAAGGTTCGACCGAAGATGGGCGTGGGTAACCTGGGCCGCGGACTGTGTCTTTTGTGGGTGCTCGGCGCGGTCGGGTGCCGACAAGAGGTCCTGAAGTACCCGCGGCAGCAGGTCGAGACCGCGGTCCAGAGCTTCGCGGACGCCTTCAATCGTGATGAACGCGGCCAGATCGAGCTGATGGTCCATCCGGAGCGACGCGCCGTTTTCGAGGCCCATCACCTCGACCTCGAGACGCAGCTGACGCACTACCAGATCGAGCGCTGGTCCCTCGGCGAGCCTGTCGTCGTCCAGGAGAAACTCGAGGGGCGCGCGGTCCGGGTCGTCTTCACGGACGGCGCCGTGCGTCGTGAGAACGAATCCATCTTCGTCCTGCAGGACGGACAGTGGTGGCTTTGGAAGTACTAGGCGCCCGCTTCCCGGTCGCGCTGTACCTCGGTTTGAGCTGGGGGGCGCCCCCGGCGCTCCCGGGCGCGTCGTGGCTCGACGAGCCCCTCGGGGGTCCGACCGCGGTCCAACAGGTCGAGCCGGCGGCCCAGCCCGTCGAAGGTTTCACGGTGCCGGTCGTCGAGAACGCGGCGGTCCGCGGGTGGGTCGACCACTTCTGCGGCCGCGGCAAGTACCTTTTCGCAGGCTGGCTCGCTCGGCGCGGGCGATATGCGCCGCAGCTCGAGACCGCGCTGACCCGGGCGGGACTCCCGCGCGAGCTCGTGGATGTGGCCCTGATCGAGAGCGGCCTCGACCCCTTCGTCGTGAGCCCGGCGGGCGCCGTCGGCCCCTGGCAGCTCATGGCCGACACCGCCCAGCAGCTCGGGCTGCGCCGGGACGACTGGATCGACGAACGCCGGGACTGGGCGCGGTCGACCGACGCGGCCGGACGCTACCTCGGCGACCTGCACGCGCGCTTCGGCAGTTGGCCGCTGGCGCTCGCCGCCTACAACGCGGGCCCCGCGACGGTGACCGCGGCGGTCCGCATCAGCAACTCCAACGACTTCTGGGTGCTCGCGGCCTCGGGGGCGCTGCCCGCGGGGACCACGCGGTACGTGCCGAAGGCCCTGGCGACGATGCTCCTGGCGCGAGACCCTGCGCGCTGCGGCTTCAACCAGGTTCAGGTCGACGCCGCCGAGCCGTTCGAAGAGGTCGAGGTCCCCGGCGGCACACCCCTGGACGCCCTCGCGCGCCGGTCGGGGGTCGACCTGCCGACGCTGGTGAACCTCAACCCCGGACTGCGCCGGGGGCGCACCCCTCCGGGGCGCACGGCGTGGCGGCTTCGTGTGCCGACCGAGGCCGTGGCGAGGGTCCATCAAGCGCTGGCGGCGGAGCCGGCCGGCGGGCGGGTCCTCGAGGACCACCGGGTCCGCTTCGGAGAGCGCGTCGCCGACATCGCGAGCTTCTACGGGGTTCGGGAGGCCGAAATCCGGCGCCTCAACGAGCTCGGGGACCGCGAGCCCGCGCCCGACAGCACCATCTTTGTGCCGGCCGACGGGCGCGGTGCCGCGTCGACCCCCGCGGAGCCGTTGCTCGTCCAGACCCGACCTGCGCTCCGCCTCGACGCCCTCGGTCGGCGCGAGGTCCACTTTCCCGTGCGTTCTCGCATGGACGTGGCCGAGATCGCCGCGTTCTTCGAGGTGTCGCCCGGCGACATCGGGCTCTGGAACGGCCTCGATCCCGGCGTGCCCGTCCAGCGCGGCATGGTGCTGAGACTCTACGTGGACCCGGACTTCGACACCCGCAGGGCCGTTCTGGTCGATCCCGCGGAGCTGACGGTCGTCGCCCCGGACACGGAGGGGGCGACCCGCGCCCTGGCGGCCGCCGAAGCGCCGCGCGATCCACGCACACGTCGCGTCGAGCACGTGGTCGCTCAAGGCGACACACTCTGGAAGATTGCGCGGAGATACGGCATCGCCCTCGACGCCCTGCGCGCCGAGAACGGCCTCGGCGCCCGGGACCGACCCGCGGTGGGGGACAAGCTGAAGGTCCCGACCGTCCTCGCAAAGCGCGAGCCGGCCGCGTCGACCCGCGGCGGCGCCCGCTACCGGGTCGCGCCCGGCGACACACTCGCCCGCATCGCGCGGGCTCACCGCACCAGCCCCGAGAAGCTGAAGCGCACGAACGGGCTGGTCGACGATCGACTCCGGCCAGGTCAGGTGCTGCTGCTGCCCTGAGACCGGCGCGACTAGGGGTCGAAGCAGCCGGCGATGCGTGTCGGGGCGTCGCAGACGATGTGGACGCAAGCCGCGAAGCCCACGCCGACGACGAGCACCACGGCCATCGGTCGCCACGTGTGCAGCAACGCGACCTCGAACCAGCCCCGGACGTTCAATCGCCGGGTCAGCGCCCGCGTCGACTTCAGGAGGCTGACGCCCAGGGCCAGCTCGAAGACGACGTCCGCGAGGAGCAGCGGGGCGTCGGCGATGAACCACCCCGCGCCCCAGACGAGCACGACACCGCAGACGAACAACAACGGCAGGACCAGACACCCCAGACCGTCGCCGTCGAGGTCCACGTCGGCCAGATCGACCGCGTCCGCAAGGTCCCCGAGCTTTCGCTTCGGTCGCACAGGGGCCTCCGGCTCGTCGGCGAGGGCCTCGAGGTCCGCGGGCGCCAAGCGCGCGAGCCGCGCCTCGCTCGCGTGGACCCAGCCTGCCCACACGCGGAGCAACCCGAGGAACCCGACGTACGACATGCCCAGGACAAAAAACGTACGCATGGGCAGGTGGTCGAAGCCGAGCCGCAGGAGGGCCCCGTTCAGCAGGAAGCCGAGGAGGCCGACCGTGCCCAGCAGGAGCGCGGCGTGGAGCCGGACGAAGAGGCGCTCGAAGACCGCCGTTCGGTAGCGGTCACGCACCTGCTGGGCGTTGCGGGGTGGAACCACGGCCTCTCTGCGCGCACGAAGGATCGCAGCGAGAACCTACTGCGGGGCGTCGGCGAACGCGAGGGCCGGGCGCGGCCTCAGCGGCGCGAGGGCGGGGCGGGGGGCGGCGGGGGGGCGTCGCCCTCTTCGCCATCTTCGCCCTCTTCACCCTCGGCCGGGGGGGGCGGGGGGCGGCGGCCCGGAGGGGGCGGGGGCGCTTCGCCTTCCTCGCCCTCGGCCGGGGGGGCCGGACGCTCCGCACCCTCTTCACCCTCAGCCGGGGGGGCCGGGCGCTCCGCACCCTCTTCACCTTCACCGCGCGCCGGGGGGGCCGGGCGCTCTTCGCCCTCGCCGCCGCGCTCCGGGGGGGCCGGGCGCTCCGCACCCTCTTCACCTTCACCGCGCTCCGGGGGGGCCGGGCGCTCTTCGCCCTCGCCACCGCGCTCCGGGGGGGCCGGGCGCTCTTCGCCCTCG
>JBMOFP010000090.1:0-24937 GCA_049318805.1 Bradymonadia bacterium | reverse complement strand
CACGTTCGCGTACATCATCAGCTCGGCGAAGCTGTCGTTCCCGTCGGACTCCCGCCGCGGCGGCTCGATGTGGAGATAGTGGCCGTCCTCGGCCGGTCTCGCCTGCTGCACCTCGCGGCACAGCGAAACGACGAAGTTGCCGAAGGGCATCGCGGAGACGCCGCCGGCCTCCTTGAGGCAGTTGAAGACCGCGACGGAGTCGTCGGTGAGCCGGCCGTCCGGCGTCGACGTCTCGGGCAGCGTGACCTCCGTCAGCATGTCGTCGTCGGTGATGGGGTCGTGCAGGTAGATGCGCGCGAGCGGGGCCGTCAGGTGCGGCGGCAAGGCGGCGTCTGGGGTCACCGACGCGTCCGCGGGCAAGGCTGCGTCCCGCGGGCGCCCGAGATCCTCCGGGGTCTCACCGCCCCCCACGGGCCCATCCCCCGCGTCGGCGACCGGAGCGTCCGGCGCGCGGACGCCCGTGTCCGTAAGTTCGTCGCGCTCGGCGGTCGCGCTCGTCTCCCCACACGCCGCGCCCAGGAGCGCGCCCCAGACCCAGAGGGCTTCCGTCCCGCGAACCCGCATCAGTGCGCCCCCGCGGACTTGCGCCCGATGACCTCGCCGCGCTCGCCGTCGACGAGGACACGCTCGGGCGGAGCGCCCGGCACGGTGGCGACGAGCACCTCGAAGACCTCGAAGACCTCGCCCCCGGCCGCGGACAGCGGCATCCACAGGCGCTTCACCGGCAGGTTCGGCGAGGGCTTCCCAGAGGGCCCCAACACGGCGCGCCCGGCCAGCGCAAGCGCCTGCGCTTCATCGATCTTCGCTGGCCGCGCGCTCTTCACCGAGCAGGTCTCGTTGTTCACGTTCACGAGCCGAGCGGCCGGGCTCTCCGCGTCGAAGCGCAGGATGAGCGCCGCGCCCTGAACGGGGAGGCCGTCGTACACCTGCTGCATCCGCACAGAGCGACCCTCGACCACGTCGAGGCGCACGCTCCGCGGGCCCAGCCCCAACGCCGCGCCCTGCAGCTCCACGAAACGCTCGGCCTTCGCACTCAGGTCTTTGCCGGGCACGGTGATCGACAGGCCCGTAACGAGGCGGGGTCGACCGTCCGGGTGTCGCAGCACGGTCTGGCCGGACGAGACCTCGGTGGAGGCCGGCGTCGCCGTGGCGGGTGATGCGGCCGCGGCCGCCGGCTTGAGCAGGAGGAGGAGGAGTGCGAGGCGTTTGGTCGTTTTCATGACCGCGGAAACGTAGCACCTCGGACGCGGTCTTTTGGTAGCGTTCCGCGCCATGGCGACCGAACTCGAACTTCTGGAGGCTCCGCTCGACCCGAGCGCGGCCGATGCCCTTTTTCTGATCGCACGCCGCGCCCGCTGGGCGGACGACGACCTGCTCGCTCAGGTGCCCGCCGATGTGCGACCTCTGCTGCCGGCGCTGCTCGAGGCGGCCTCGCCCGGGGACGACGGCGCGGTGGCATCGACGTGGTCCGTGGCGCGCGGCGTGGACGCCCCGCAACGGGTGGTTCTCGGTGTGCTGCCCGAGGCCTGTTCGCGGCACAACGCCCCGTCGCGAAGCCTCGCCGTCGCCCACCTGTTGAACAAAAACACACCGAACGTCGCGCGCGTCTCGGTGGTCGTCGGGCTGGACACGGTCGAGTACGCGCTCGCCACCGTGCTCGCGGCGGCCCGCGCGTGGATGCCCTACAGCCGCAAGACCTCGGGGCCGGCGACGCGCACGCGGACCGTCCACCTGGCGCTGCTCGCGCCGGACGGCCCGGTGGAGCCCGCAGCGCTCGACCGCTTCAAGTCCGCGGCCGAGGCCGTCCGGTTCGCCGCGCGCCTCGTCGAGACGCCGACCGCGGAGCTGCACACCGACGCCTTCGTGCTCGAAGCGCGCCAGACCGCGCAGGCGCTGGGTGCGGGCTTCAAGATGATCCAGGGCGAGGCCCTCGCGAAGGCCGGTCTCGGTGGGCTTTGGGGCGTCGGTCGCGCCGCCACACGGCCCCCCGCGCTGGTCGTGCTCTCGCACACGCCGGCGAACGCCGAACGTGTGGTCTGCTGGGTGGGTAAGGGCATCGTCTACGACACCGGCGGCCTGAGCCTGAAGGACAAGACCGGTATGCCCGGCATGAAGCGCGACATGGGCGGGGCCGCGGCGGTCATCGCCGCGTTCGCCGCGGCCGTGCGGTCGGGCTTCCCGCACACTCTGCACGCCGTGCTCTGCCTCGCGGAGAACGCCATCGGGCCCGACGCGACCCGGAACGACGACATCCTCACGATGTACTCGGGGCGGACGGTCGAGGTGAACAACACCGACGCCGAGGGGCGCCTGGTGCTCGCAGACGGACTCGCCTGGGCCATCGCGAACCTGCGCCCCGACGTCCTGGTCGACCTGGCCACGCTCACCGGGGCGCAGCTCATGTCCACCGGCCGACGCCACGCCGCCATCGTGACGAACGACGAGGCCCTCGAGGACGCCTGCGCGGAAGCCGGTCGATACAGCGGCGACCTCGTGCACGCGCTGCCGTTCGCGCCCGAGTTCTTCCGCGCCGAGTTCAAGAGCGACGTCGCCGACATGAAAAACAGCGTGAAGGACCGGATGAACGCGCAGAGCTCCTGCGCCGCGCAGTTCATCCACGACCACCTCGGCGAGTTCAAGGGACCCTGGCTGCACGTGGACATGGCGGGGCCGGTCGAGTTCGACGGCCGCGGGAGCGGCTACGGTGTGGGGCTTCTGCTCGCCCTCTTCGATGGAAGATGGCGCTTCGACAGTCTCGCCGCCGTGGTCGGCGAACCCGACGAGGACGATCTGCCCGACGTAACCTGAGCGTCCGTCTTGGGTCCGAGGGCCGTCGCGCGTTCACCTCATCTCGGCGCCGTGCTAGGGTCCCGCGCCATGCCGCGCCTGGACGTGACCCCCGAGCTGCTTCACGGCGCTCTCGCCGGAGAGCCGGCGCAGGTCCGTGCGCTCGTGGACGCGCTGACCCCCATCGTTCAGGCCCGGGTCGCGCGGGTTCTTCTTCGACGCGCCTCGGCTGGACGCGGACGTGACGTGCGCCAGGAGCTCGAGGACCTCGCCCAGGAGGTCTTCGCGGCGCTCTTCGCCGAGCGCGGGCGGCTGCTGCGGCTGTGGTCCCCCGAGGGCGGGCTGTCACCGGCGAACTTCGTCGGGCTGCTCGCGGAGCGCGAGGCGATCTCGATCCTGCGCAGCGGGCGCCGCTCCCCCTGGACCGAGGACCCGACCCTGGACACGGACCTCGGCGAGCTGGGCGGCCAGACCGCGACCGCCCACGCCGCCCTCGAGAGCAGGGACTTCCTCGAGGCGCTGCTCGATCGCCTGCGCGCCCAGCTCAGCCCGAAGGGGCTCCAGCTCTTTGTGTGGCTGCTCGTGGAGCAACGCACCGTCGACGAGGTCATGGCCCTCTCGGGCCTCAGCGCGGACGCGGTCTACGCGTGGAAAAGCCGCCTCGGCAAGCAGCTCCGTTTGCTGGCAGCGGAGATTTCCAGCACCGGCTCGTCAGATGCGTTCCCCGCACTGCGTATACCCTCGACGAGTGGATCGCGAGGTGCCGCGTGAGTGAGTCGAGAGACCCGTTGTTGGAGGCGGTCGCCGAGGCGGCGCGCGCCGAGCGTGCGCGCCTGCCGAGCGACGCCGAGCTCGAGGCGCTCGAGGCGCTGGCGGCCGGCGAGCTCGACGACGAGGCGCAGGCGGCCCTCACCGGCGCGGCGGCCCTGGACGCCGTCCGCCTTCACGTGCCCCTCGACGCGGCCTTTCGAGACGGGGTCGCGAATTCGGCGCTCGCCGCGCTGAGAGGTGAAGCGCCCGCCGAGCCGGAGCGTCCGGTCGTGCTGCCTCTCAGGCGCGACGCCGCCCCCGTGCGTCGGCGCTGGCCGCTCGCGGCGCTGGGCCTGGCGGCCGCCGCAGCCGTGCTTTTGCTCGTGAACCTGGGGCCGAGCGGACCCGCGGGCCCGGCCGGCCCGCTGTATCGACTGGAGCTCCACGGCGGTGAACAGAGCCTTCGCGGCGAGCCGACGGCCACGGAAGCCGAGGTCCGGCGTGTCGGACCGGGCGCTCGGCTCGAGCTCGTCGTCCGACCCGAGGTCGCGGCGCCCCGAGCGCCGCGGCTGAGCGCTTGGCTGCTGCGCGATGGCGGATTGAGGCCCTGGAACGTCACCCCCGAGGTGGCGCCCACGGGGGCGGTCCGAATCGCCGGCACCTTCGAGACCCTGGGCCTCGGCGCGTTCGGAGAGGGGCCGACCGAGGTGGTCCTCGCGTTGGCCGACGATGAGCCGCCGAGCCAGGCCCGCGCGGAAGCGGCCCTGGGCGGGGCTTCGAATGGGGTCTCGCTGCTGCGCGCGCCCCTCGACCTGAGAGGGTCGTCCGAAACTGTCCGCCCGCTGCGCGAACCGCTGTGACGCGTCGACCGGTATCGCGGGGCCCCCAAACGGTGGGCCAGTCCCCCGGGTACAGTCACGACCGGTTGTGCCCCCCCGCACCTTGGTCGGCCGGGCACATCGGTCCGCTCACCTTGGCGTCCGTACCGGACGACCCTCTGAGACCACCCGTGTCTCCGCCGTGAGGCGTGGGGCCGCGGTCACGGCGCTCCTCGGTCTGGGGGTCTGGGCGTGCGAGCGCGCCCCCCAAGCGCCGACGACGCCGTCACCGACAGCGGTGACGGTCTCGAGCGCGCCCCCACCCCGCGTCGTCCTCGGGGGGTGCACCGCGTTTTTGACCCCGGCCCGGTGCGAGTACACCGCCGGCCAACGCTTGACGTTCGTTTCGACCACCGCCGACGCGCTGCGCTTCACGCTGGACGACGCGCCGCTCGACGCGATGGTCGAGGTCTCTCCGGACGGCGCCCCGGGGGGCGGGACTCGGTGGCGTCTCACCCCACCCGTCGGCGCCCAGGGCCGACTGAAGCTCGCGACGCCGAGCGGCGCCGAGGCGCTGGGCATGGACCTCGCGGTCTACGCCGCCGACCCGACCGTGGCCGAGGCGTCCGCACTGCGCAAGGCGGGTCGAGCGCCCGAGTCCCTGTCGCTGCTCGACCGGGAGATCGCGCGCGGCGGCGATCCGACCGGGCTCCTGCACGCCGCGAGGACCCGATTGCACCTCAACGCGAGCCAGATGGACCTCGCCCAGGCCGACTTCGACGCGGCGACCACCCGCTTCGCCGCCACGGGACGCCGCTCCGACGCCGCGAGCCTCCGAGGCGCGCTGACCTGGTCGCTGGTCTACCGACGCCGAGACTACCCCCGCGCCCGCGCGGTGATCGCCGACGTGGCGACGGACGAGGGCGGCCCCTGGGGCGAGGGCCGCGCGCTCGGGACCTACTACGAAGGGCTGATCGCGCGCGAGTCGGGGGACCTGCGGCTGGCCCTCGAGCGACTCGCCACCGCGGAGGCGCTCGCGCGGCGACTCGGGCTCGAGGAGCGACGCCTCGCGGCCCTGCAGAGCCTCGCGATGCTCCGGGTCCACATCGGCCGGGCCGACGAAGCCGTCGCCGCCCTGGCCGACGCGCTGCGGGCGAGGGACGCGCCCGCGGACGGCTGTGTTCGGGCGCCGCTGGCGAACAACCTCGGGTGGGCGTTGCATCGGGCGGGGCGCTCGGAAGAGGCCCTGGCGCCCTTGCAGGCGGCGCTCACCGACGCCGAGCGTTGCGCCCTGGCCGACGTGGAGGTCGAGGCCGCATTGAACCTCGCCCTCGCGCACCTCGAGACCGAACGCCTCGAGGAGGCCCGACGCCTCGCGGAGCTCGCCGCGAAAGCCTCCGAACGCCTCGGGGGCCGGCCCGCGCAGCACGCGCTGCTCGTCCGGGCCGAGGTCGAACGCCGGGCGGGGCGCGGCCGCGACGCCCAGGCGCGGTTCGAACGCCTTGTGGAGCTCGCGCGCGCATCGGGGAACCTGGGCCTGGAGCGTGAGGCCACGCTCGGTCTCGCGCGGCTGGCGGCCACCCGGCGGGGGGCGCTCGAAACCGCGCTCCGCCACCACCGCGCCCACGACGTTCTCGCCCAACGCGAGGCCGCCGCCATCCCGGTCTCCGCCGGTCGAGAGGACTTCTGGTCCCAGAGCGACGCGGCCCAACGCGAGCACGTGGCGCTGCTCGTTCAGGCGGGGTGGGCACCCGAGGCGCTCGAGGTGGCGCGGGCCGGACGGGGGCAAGCCCTGCGGGCGCTGGACGCGCGCTTGCGTGTGGGCGCCCTGGACGCCGACCGGCGCGCGCGCTTCGAATCGGCGCTCGCTGCATGGCGGGGACTGCGGGACGCGCTGGACCGCGAGGCGGCGGGGGACTGGGCGTTGCCCGCGGACGCGCTCGCCCGCGCGCTGCGTGAACGAACCTCTCGGCGCGTCGAGCTGGAGGCCTCCCTCGACCGCGCGCTGGCGGTGCTGGGGCCCGCGCCGCAGAGTGCCCTCGCGCCCCTCGCCCCCGGCGTGCTGCTGCTCGGCCTGTTCCCGGGCTTGCGGGGCACGTGGTCGTTCGCAGCCGACGAGGCGGGGGTCCGTGTGGTCGAGCTCCCGGAGACGAGCCCCGAGGTGCTCGGCCGGCGCGTGCTCGAGCGCCACGCGGATGCCCTCCGAGCCGCACGGCGTGTGCATCTGGCGCTGGCCCCCCAGCTCGTCGGCCTGGACCTGCACGCGCTGCCCTTCGAGGGCGCCCCTCTCTACAAGGGACGCCCCGTGGTCTGGACCCTCGACCTGCCGCCGGACGCCACGGCGTCGACCAAGGAGGCCAGCGTCGCGCTGGTCGTTTCCGACCCACGGGGCGACCTGCCCGCGGCCCGGGACGAGGGCCGACACGCGGCCGACGCGCTACAGCGCCAGGGCCTCGAGGTCCAAACGCTCATGGGCGAACAGGCGGACGGAACCCGCGTGCGCGAGGCCCTCGGGCTCGCGTCCTGGTTCCACTATGCAGGGCACGGCGTCTTTGCGGGGCACGCCGGCTGGGACAGCGCGCTGCCGCTCGCCGGGCACTCGACGCTGTCGATCAACGACGTGCTGGCCTTGCCACGCGTCCCTCAGCGGATCGTGCTCTCGGGGTGCGAGACCGGAAAGACCGCCCTGGATACGAGCGTCTTCGGGGCCGGCCTGGCGCAGGCGTTCCTGGTCGCGGGTGCGCGCGAAGCGGTTGCGGCGACGCGACCCATCGATGATCGTGTCGCCGCCGCGGTCGTCGCGGCGCTCTATGCCACCCCTTCCGACCCGCCACGGGACCTCGCGGAACGGCTCGCGGCCGCTCAAGCCCGGATCGGCCCCGAGCACCCCGAGGTGTCGGCGTTTCGCGTCTGGTCACGATAGTCGATGGAGGACAACCCGATGAAAAGATGGACCTTTTTGCTGTCGCTCGGCGCCGTGGCGTGCGCGCCCGAGGAGCCCGCGGAGCGACCGATCGAGCCGAACCTCGTCGAGGTCGAGCAGGCCCTTCTGCCTCCGGTCAACGACCCGGCGCCCGCGTGTCCCATCCCCGGCCCGGCGTGCATCGAGCGCGTGGACGCCCCGCCCGCGGGCAGCCCGGACGCTTGCCCCGGCACGCGCTGGATCGGACGCCTGCCGCAGAACGTGAACCCCGCCCAGGCGTGCCCCCAGCCGTCCGAAGACGACGGGGACGGCGGCGCCTGGGTCACGGCCAAGCTCTTCTCGACCGACACGGACCTCCGGCCCGGCGAGGTCGCGCCCGCCATCCCCGGGGAGTTGGGACGCTACTGCCTCTACGTGTGGTCGCCATTGAACGTCGAGGATCCCGCGCCGCCGCCCGATCTGACCGACAACCCTCGCCTCGCGGTCCTCGCCGGGGCGCTGGACACGGATTGCGCGGTCACCGCGGGCGTGTCCACGCCGTACACCGCGGTCGTGGCCGACACCCTCGCCTCGAGCTACTACGCCCAGATCGGGCGCTTGCAGCCGCTTCCGTTGCGGTCGGTCAACGGCGTCTCGACCTCACCCGACGAGATTCGGGTCGGGGTCGTCGACTCGACCCCCCGCGGGCCGGACGACGGCGAGGCCGACGTCGGCACCGACGACCACGGCTTCGGCGTCGGGCGGATCGTGCGCGAACTCGCGTGCCCGCTCTACCCGAACCTGGGCGAGGTCTGCGTGGGCCAGGCCTCAAACCACCTCGCGCTCCCTCGACGCACACTGGCGGTGGCCGACCGTGACGACGGCGGCTACTTCGGCTTCTTCGGCGAGGTGGCGACGGCCATCTTCGGCAGCGTCGGGGCCTGGGACCGCCACAACGCGCTGGGCGGTGTTCAGCAGCCGCGCCTGGTCATCAACCTGAGCCTGGGATGGGACTCGACCTGGGGCGGCGAGGTCGGGGGTACGGCGACGCCGATGACCCCGCCCGTGCGCGCCGTCTACGACGCGATCTACGCCGCGCACTGCCGCGGCGCGCTCATCATCGCGGCCGCCGGCAACACCATCGACGGCCCCAATCCGACCCAGGGCCCGATGTATCCCGGCGGCTGGGAGCAGGTGCCGGGGCCGAGCAAGGCCGAGTGCGAGAGCTTCCTCGGGGGTCCGATCAACGAGGTCCCCTACAAGATCTTCAAGAACACGCCGGCGTACCGCCCGCTGCTCTACGCCGTGGGCGGAGTTCGGCCGGACGACCGGCCCCTCGACAATGCCCGCGAGGGCGGGACACCGCGCCTCGTCGCGCCCGCCTTCATGGCGGTGAGCACGCTCGGCGGCAGCCAAACGGACGCGCTGACCGGCTCGTCGGTGGCGGCGGCCGCCGTCTCGGGCACCGCGGCGACACTCTGGGGCTACCGCGCGCGTCTCACGGCCCACGAGGTCATGGCCCACATCTACACCAACGCCGTCAGCCTCAGCCCGTCGGCCGTCGGGGGCATCGGCCGCGCCGAGTTCTGCATGGCGCCGAACGTCTGCAACACCCTCAACGTAAAGCGCCTCGACGCGTGTGCGGCGTTGAAGGCCACGTGCGCGGGCGGCGCCGAGAAGTGCCCGACGGTCCCGGTCGTGTGTGCGGCCAAGCGCCTCAAGTTCAAGGGCAAGATGCCCTCGCTCGCGCCGGTCCAGCCTGCGCTCGATGCGCTCCAGGGCTCGGCGTGCACCGACCCGACGGGGGTCTGCACCTTCGACGCCACGACCCTCGGGACCGTGGTGCAAGCGAACCCGGCCAACTGCACCCGCGAGGCGACGGCCATCCTGCTGCGCGGCCCGGGTGAAGCGGGCGCATGGCCCGACGATCCGTGTCCTCGCGTGCAGTTCCCGAACGGCAGCGCGCTGCCGGCGGCCGGACCGCAGCCGGGCGTCGACCCCTGCCCGGACTGCTCGCTCTCGCTCAACGGCCTCACCAAGAAGTGGACCGCGAACCTGGCCATCTCGCTCGACTACGCCGGCACGAGCCTGACGAACGGCACGCTCCAGGTGAAGTCGAACTCGAAGACCGTGCTCGCGACCTACAAGCTCACGGACCTCGGCTTTCCGACGAACATGACCGCGGGCAGCGTCTACAAGGTCACGAGCATCAACATCGGCACGACCTTCAGCTACGCCACCGTGACCTGGACCGCCTCAAACGGCGGCACGCCGTGGACGGCGTCGAGTGAGCTGCTGATTTACTGAGCGGCGCTCAGTTCGTGGCCTGGTCTTCCATGCAGTTGTGCTCGAGCAGGGTGTCGCGGAGCTTCGAGGCGGTGAACCGGCCCGTGTTGTTGTCGTAGTAGTCCCAGAGGTTCACGCCGTGCACGTCGCCGTTGTTGCCCTCGAAGTCCTGGTTGTCGGCCGTGCCGCTCGGGAAGACATCCCACCCCTGGGCGATGAAGGTCGATGAGGCGTTCAGGTTGTCTGCGGTCACAGCGGGCGCCACGGCGGCCTCGCTCGTGCCGTCGTCCAGGTCCCAGAAGGACCGCGTGACCATGCCCTCGATGGCGGCGTTGTCGGCGCACGTCGCGTCCGCGGGAGCCGGGTCCACGTAGTCGAAGCCCATCCGGCTCGGCGTCGCAAGGGCGTTCGCCGGGTCCCAGAAGCTCACCGCCGCGACGTACCCCGCCCAGCCCTCGGTCGTTGCGCACGACTCGAACTCGGTGCCGCTGATGGAGTGGCCGCTGCCGCCCAGGCTGCAGTCGTTGATCAGGTCGTCCTGCTCGAACATCTGCATCTGGAGCAAGTGGCCGAGCTCGTGGGCCGTGGACTGACCCATGAGCGCGCGGTTCTCGTTGCCGGGGCCGCCCACCCCCGAGTCGCCCTCAATCTGGAACTGGTACCGGTTCTGCGCCGAGCTCCCGCTGGCCGGCCAGGCCACCTCGATGGGCTCGTTGTCCATGATGGTGTAGTAGACCGTGAGCATGTGGGCGGCGCTGTTGAGGATCTGGGCGCGACCGCCGCGCTCCGAGAGGGCGTCGTCGCTGACGACGTGATAGCCCGAGAAGGTGCAGGTCGCGCCGGCCGCGCAGTTCGAGAAGGGCGAGAGCGACCACGACACGTCTCCGTAGTCGGTGCCATTCGTCTGCTCGGCCTGGACCGAGGGGCCGCCGCCGGGCGCCCGGGACTTGGACTTCCACTTCAAGTAGATGTCCGGGTTGGCCTCGCCCTTGGAGTACGCGGCGCCCTCCCACTCGAAGGTCACGCAGCGCTGGCCGGTGCCGCCGATGACCCACGTGCCGATGTAGTCGTCGTTGGAGTTCACGTCGTCGTCCCAGAGCTCGATGTAGCTGCCCACCGGGTTCGAGTAGTCGCCGTCGGCGGCCGTCACGAAGTTCATGTACTTCTGCTGGCAGGCCTGACGGACGCCCGGATCACCCGTGACCGGGCAGTCGAAGCGCTGGTCGTTGAAGAGGAACTCGTAGCAAATCTTCCGGGTGGCGGCGTGGGCCGCCGAGCTGACGGCGACGGTGGAGAGGGCGGCGAGGGTGAAGGCGGCGAA
Organism: Bradymonadia bacterium; assembly: GCA_049318805.1. Taxonomy (GTDB): domain Bacteria; phylum Myxococcota_A; class Bradymonadia; order UBA7976; family UBA1532; genus CANLBD01. Next base: position 14,073 of record JBMOFP010000090.1, on the reverse strand, counting down.
GTGCTTGGAACGCATGAGGTTTCTCCTGAAGGACAGAGGTGATTGAAGGGGGGGACGGTTCAGTTTTCGTTGCGCTCGTCGCCGGGCTGCACGAAGGCGGCTCCGGTCTCGATCACGGCGTCGACGGCGTTGCCATTGGGGCGAGTGTTCGACACCAGCAGGGTCCCGCGGTGGTGGGGCACGAGCTCACCGAGCTTGTTGCGCTCCTGCACCGCGGGGTCGACGAGGTCGGAGTAGGCCTGCAATCCGAGACGCGCGACCCCGCCGGCCGCGTCCACGCGGAAGTACACGGGGCGCGCCTCGGCGTGGGCCCGGATGCCGACGCGGGACTCGACGAACTCGAGGAGCAGCACCGCGGCGTAGACGCCCGCGGGCAGGCCGACCTGGGGCGACAGGTCGAGGCGGAAGCCCCCGGCGGGGTCGGCCACCAGCGGCACCTCGCGCAGCAGCCGCACGCCCTGCACGACGTTCTCGTCGGCCCCGACGACCCGGCCCGCGAATCGCGAGATGCGGATCGTGGCGAGCACCGAGGGCGCGAGGTCTGCGCTGATGGGGAGCTGGACGGTGAAGCCGTTGCCCGGGTCGATGGTGGCCAGGGGCCCGGTGGGCTCGGAGGCCACGGCGAACGCCGGCACCGCGAGGCAGGAAACGACGAGCAGACGGGTAGCGACCCGGCCCACGCGGCCGGGGAGAGACTTGAGAGACATCGGATTCTCCTGGGTGGTTTCGAGCCGGTGCGTTCCGGCTTCGAGAGGGCCTACGCCGCGGAGATTCCGGGTCTGACAAAAAAAGTTTCGGTCACGTCGAGTCGACCGAATCCATCGACTCGGGCGCTCGGGGCACCGCGACCGACACCACCTCGACCTCGGTCCGGTCGCGCGACCACAGAGTCCGCATCGGCTCGACCGCGCGGCCGAAGGGCACGAGGTCGGTCGCCCCGAGCAGCGCTTCGTTGACCCAGGGCCTCGCCGTGTTCAGCGCCTCCGGCACGGTTTCTCCGCGCGCGAGGCCCGCGGTGAGCGCCGCGCTCAGGACGCCGCCCGTGTGTGGGAGCCGCACGCCGGGGACCCGGTCCATGCCGACCTCGATGGTCCCCGTACCGTCGTACAGGAGATCCACCGGATGGCCGTCGAGGCGCCCGCCCGTGACCACGACGAACGGCGCGCCGAAGTCGAAGAGTCGCTTCGCGGCGTCGAGCATCGCCCGGCGACTCTCGACGGGGCGCCCGAACAGCCTCTGGGCCTCGACCACGTTCATGCAGACGACCTCGGCCAAAGGCACGAGGTGTTGCTTCCAGGCGGCGACGACCTTGTCGCTCACGCGGGGCTCGCCGTACGCGTCGAGGAGGCTCGCGTCGACCACGAGGCGCGGCACGGGGGGCACCCAGGCGCCGGGTGTGGGCATCACCCGCGCGCGCGCCGCCGCCAGCCACTCGACCGCCGACCGGGTCGACCGCTCACCCCCGAGGCGACCGACCTTGATCGTGTCGACGGGCAGCGCGCCGCGCGCCGACTCGAACGCGGCCGCCACCTGCGTCGGATCGACGGGCTCGCCCGCGAGAAAGGTGACGACGCAGGCGCCATGCACCGCGCGGGCGCTGAAGACGCGGAGGTCGACGAGCACCCCGGCGCGCCCCGAGGGGTCGAGCTCCCCGACGGTCAGCGCAACGGCGGGGCGACGAACGACGGGCGCGGCGGAGGTGGGCGACATGGGCGCAGCTTACGCGACCACGGCCTGCGGAGCGCGTGTTCCCGTCGCCCGCGCTCAGAAGTAGAGCGGAGACGCGCCGCGCGCTTCGGGGACTGCGCGTGCCGGCTTCGTCGGCCGCGCCTCGTCGGCGGTTCGGCCCTGCGCAGGGCCGTGCGGCGGCACATCTTCAGGCTCTCCGAACGGCAGAATGGCCGCCTCCGGCCGTTTCGCGGCTCCAGGCGCGGCGCGTGTCCCCCGCGGACCCTGTGCTCGACCGCCCCGGGGCGAGCGCTTCGGCTCGGCGACGGTGGGGGGCGCGCTCGGGGCGGGGCCCGCGTCGGGCACACGGTCCACGTCCACGTCGTCGGCCTCGCCCCCTGTGAGTTCAGGCAGCCGAACCGGGCTCTCGACCTCGGCCGCGTGTCGGGGAAAAACGACCTGGAGAGTGACGTGGGCCTTGTGGCGGAACACGACGGTCCAGGACTCGTGGCACGGACGCATGAGCACGAACGGGGTCTGCCCCAGCCACTGCGCGCCGCGCCAGACATCGGCCCCGCTCGGTACGCTCGTGACCGGATCGTGGCACACCGCGTGGGACGAAGGCATCGCCCGAACGCGGACGGGCTCCACACGTTCTTCGGCCATGAACGGCGCGCCGGTGAGCTGCATGCCCGCCACGAAGAGGGCCCCCAACGCCACGCCGAGCGCGCCCGCGCGTGTCAGTCTGCGCGTGAACGGCGTCGCGGTCGTCTCGCCGACGATGGGCCCTCCGGTTGCGCTGATGTGGGTCGGCGGAAGGTCCAGGCTCGCCGGCAGAAGCTCGGGCTCCGTGCGGTGCGACCCGGTCTCGTGCATCGCCTTCATTTCGGGGGTCGCCCCCAGGGCGGCCAGCGCCATTCGAGCGTCGGAGATTCGGTCGGCCGGGGTCTTGGCCAGGAGCCCGGCGAGCAGGTCGTTGAGCTCGTTCGACACGCTCCCGATGGGTCTCGGGAGGCGGTGCAAGTGCAACCACGCCATCCGGGCGTCCTCGGGCAGCTCGCGCAGGTCCGCGGGGACCGGGTCCTCGGGCATGAACGGGGGCCGCCCCGTGAGCATCGTGTAGAGCAGGAGACCCGCGGCGTAGAGGTCGGTCCGCCCCGTCGCGGCCTGCTTTCGAAACTGTTCCGGGGCCATGTACTTGGGCGTACCGACAAACGCGCCCCGGCTCGTCAGGTCCGGCTCCCCGGAGTGCAGCTCCTTGGCGATGCCGAAGTCGAGGACCTTCGGCTGCTCGCGTCCCATGGTGTCGCGCACGACCATCACGTTCGCCGGCTTCAGGTCGCGATGGATGATCCCGAGGTCATGGGCCTCACACAGCGCGACGAGGATGCCCTGGAACAGCCGGGCCGCCCGGGCGCCCTGGAGTCGCTCCTCACTCGCGACGAGGCTGGAGATCGTCGGCCCGTCGAGCAGCTCCATGACGATGAACGGGTCGCGGTCATCGGTCTCGCCGGTGTCGAGGACCTGGACGGTGAACGGGCTGCGCAACGCCGAGATGATGCGCAGCTCACGCCCGAAACGTGCGGCATCGTCCTGGCCGCGGGCCTCTCGATCGAGGACCTTCACGGCGCAGGGGCGACCGTGGAGTCGAAGGTCTTCTGCCCGGTACACGGCGCCCATCCCGCCTCGACCGAGGATATGGCCGAGTCGATACCGCTCGCCGACGACGCAATCTGTGAAGTGTCCTCGCATCTCACAAGAGGGAACGGCGCAACCGACCCCGAATCGGAGTAAAGATCCGAATCGTGTACGGACTTACCCACCCCCTCCGGGTCTGGACGCCCGTCGTGCTCGGCCTCTCGCTGGTGGGCATCACCGGCCGAGCCTACGGCCAGGCCGAGGCGGGGGCGGCCCGAGCCGACGCCCTGAAAGCCGAGGCGGACGCCGCCTACGCGTCCGGAGACTACGTGCGCGCGCTCCAGAAGCTCGAGCAGGCCTGGCTCGCCGACCAGCGCCCCGGGCTCCTGGCGAACCAGGGGCTCGTGTTGGAGCGCCTGGGGGAGCCGGCCCGCGCCGCCGGCATCTACGAGCGCTACCTGGAGACGCACCCGCCGCCGACCCAGGCGGCGCTCGCGCGAGAAGCGCTGCACCGCGTGAAGCCGCCGCAGCGTTTCGAGAGCACACCCTCCGGGGCCACACTCTATATGGACGGGGCACCGGCGCCGGTCGGCAAGACCCCCGCCGACGTGCCGCTCACCGTCGGCGCGCACACGCTGCGGGCGGAGCTCGACGGCTTCACGACGGCCCGCCTCGACCTCGTCGTTCAGCCCGGCGCCTCCGAGGTCCGACGCTTGATGCTGATGCCGGACTCACAAGTCGGTGTGTCCTCCGCGCAGCGGTCGTTGGTCCGGGAGGGGCCCTCCAGCGCCGGCATCGCGCTCGTGGGGGCCGGGCTGCTCGGCGGCATCGCGGGCGGCGTGCTCTACTGGCGCGCGGACGTGGCGACCGCGGACCGCGACGCGGCGACGAACGCCGCCGCCTGGGACGATGCGAACGACCGCGCCCAGACGCTCGGCTGGTCGGCCTACGGCACTCTGGCGGTCTCGAGCGTGCTCACCGGGCTGGGCGTCTACTTCCTGGTCGACGCCCCATGAGGTTCACCGACTGGACCCTCTCGGCTTGCGCCCTGGCGTCGAGCGGCTGCCTCGACCTGGACGCTCAGCGCCCGGACTTCGCCGCGCGGGCCCAGGACGCGGGGCCCACCGCCGATGCGTCGGCGACCACGCCGATGCCCATCCAGACGACGCAGCTCCGAGGCCCGATCGATCGGCTGCAGGTGACATTGAAACGCGAGGGCGTCGAGCGCTCGGTCGCGGTCCGGGTCCTCTCGTCGGTCACCGTGGGCGAGACACCGCGCGTCCCCGCGGAGTGGATTCCGCCGGGAGAGGGCCGCGTCTATCTGCACGTGGCCGCCTTCACGGGCGAGACCATCCTCGGCACCGGCGCCGCGGCGTGGGACCCTACGGGCGCGCCGGCCGGCGTCACGTTGGTCCCGTACGACCCCCGCTGCGACGCCGACGGGGACGCGTTCTCGACGTGCGCCGACGGCTGCTGCGATGCCCTCCCGCCCGAGGTTCGACCCGCGGTCTTGGACTGCCTCGACGACCCGAACGCGGTGCGTCCCCCGAGCCTGCTCGACGCAAAACGGCGAGACGTCCGCCGCGCGCACGCCTTCGCGCCGCGTGAGTCCGACACGGACTATGCGCTGTGCCAGAACGGGCTGGACGACGACTGCAGCGGCGCCGACGTCCGCTGCAAGCTCCGACAAGACGCCGACCGCGACGGCGTCTCACTCGTGGACGACTGCGACGACCTGAAGCCGGAGGTCGGACCCGACGTGCCCGAGGTGCCGGGCGACGGCATCGACCAGAACTGTGACGGGCGGGACGTTGCGGGCAACGACCGCGATGGAGACGGCTACTTCGCGCGCGCCCCCGAGCTGGGCGGCGCCGTGGACTGCGACGACGAGGACGCGAGCCGCGCGCCGGGGCACGTCGAGGTGCCGTGCGACGGCGTCGACCAGGACTGCGACGGCGCCGATGTGTGTGCGGGCGGCGAGGCCGACCGAGACGGGGACGGTGTCTCACCCAGCGACAGGAACCTGCCCGACTGCGACGATGACGATGCGGGCCGTCGACCGGGGCTCCCGGAGCGCTGCGGCGACGGGATCGACCAGGACTGCGACGGACAAGACCCACCCTGCGACCCGCGGGACGAGGACCGGGACGGGAGTCGAGCGGGGAACGACTGCGACGACGGCGACCCCACGCGGTTCCCAGGGGCGCCTGAGCGCTGCGACGACGGCGTGGACCAGAGCTGCGATGGCATCGACGCTCGGTGCGACGATGGCTTCGACCGCGACCGGGACGGCTGGACGGTGCCCGGAGACTGCGACGACCGGGACACGACCATTCACCCCGGCCGCGTCGAGCGGTGCGACGGCCGCGACGAGGACTGTGATGGTCGCGCCGACGAGGGCAATCCGGACCGGGACGGCCAGGACCAGCCGCCGAACGGTCGCTGCGAGCGCGACTGCGGCGGCGGGCGTTGGTACTGCGTGGCCGCGGCCTTCGTCTGTCGATTCCCGCCGACCACGGCCGAGCTCTGCGACGGCCTCGACAACGACTGCGACTTCCGGACGGACGAGGACACGACCCTCACATGCTACGGCGGGGCCGCCGAGACCCTCGACGTCGGCCTGTGTCGCGCCGGGGTGGAGCGCTGCGTCGGGGGACGACCGACACCGTGTATGGACGCCGTGCAGCCGACGCCCGACGTGAGCTGCGACGGGCTCGATCAGGACTGCGACGGTCTCACCGACGAGGCGCTCGCCTGCGAGTGAGGCCCGCGAGCGCGAGCACGAGCAGCAGCGACCCCGGCCCCCCAGCGGGAGACGTGGCACGGCATCCGCAGCCGGACTCGGCGCTCGACGTCTTACGCGCGATGCGGCCCCCCCCGGCGTCCGGTTCGAGCTCGGGCATGCTCGGCAAAGACACACCGGGGTCCCCGCCCGCGCCCGAGTCCGGTGTGTCCACACCCGCGTCCGCCGTGGGCGGCACACCGTCCGAGGTCGGGTAGAAGCACTGGGCGGTCTCCTGGACGGCCCGACACACCTCGCCCGGGGGACAGGTCACGTCGACGCAGGGGTCCGCCCCGCAGACCCCGGCGGCGCACCGCTCGCCGTCGGGGCAGTCGACCGTGGCACACGGATCGGTCGTGCATCGCCCTCCGGCGCAGACCTCACCGTCGGCGCAGACCACGCCGCCGCAGGCGTCCGGCGCGCAGACGCCGTCGACGCAGACCTCGAAGAGCGCGCAGGCCCGGTCGGCGCACGACGCCACGCAGTCGCCCCCACGGCAGAAGAAACCCCGCTCGCACACGACGTCCCCGCAGGTCGCCTCGTACGGGGACGCCGGCGTCTTGCACCCTTCGGGTCCGCAGTCGGGCACACAGAAACCGTCGATACAGCGCAGGGCATCCGGGCACTCGTTGGACTCACAGGGGGGCGCGCACGCCCCGTAGAAACACGCCGCGTCCCCTGCGCAGACGGCCCCCTCGTCGACCCGCCCGTCACAGTCGGCGTCGAGGCCGTCGCAGGCCTCCGCGGCCTCGGCGGCGCAGAGCCCGCAGCCGTTGCGCAGCCCCTCGTCGATGCGCCCATCGCAGTCGTCGTCTTCAGCGTCGCACCGCTCGTCGGACGCGACCCGGTCCGGGGCGCAGACCATCGTTTCCTCGGTGCACCGTTGGTGGCCGGCGGCACACACGCCGACCTCGCCGGTGGCGCACAGCAGGCCGAGCTCGGGCGATTCGTCCACGCGGCCATCGCAGTCGTCGTCGGCCTCGTTGCATTGCTCGGCCCGCGGATCCGCCTGGCGCACGCACGACCACGCCCCGTCGAGGCAAGCGCGCGCGCCGGCGGCGCACTGCCCGGCCTCGCCGGTCTCGCAGGGGTCACCGTCGGTCACGGACTCGTCCACGCGGCCGTCGCAGTCCTCGTCGCGCCCGTCGCAGAGCGCGTCGTCCCGCGCGGGCTGCGCGCCTTCGCAGGCGAGCGCCCCTGCCAGACACCGGACCGTCCCGTCGGCGCAAAGCCCCGCCAGGCCCGTGTCGCAGGCCTCACCCGCCCCGGCGGCGGATTCGTCGACGGTCCCGTCGCAGTCCTCGTCCTGCCCGTCGCAGGCCTCGGCGCTCACCTCGGGCGCGCGACAATCGAACTCGCCGCCGACGCAGACCAGGCGCCCCTCGGCGCACGCCCCCGCGAGCCCCGTCGCGCAGACCTCCTCGACCGGCGCGGCCTCGTCGATGCCCCCGTCGCAGTCCTCGTCGAGCCCGTCACAGTCCGCGTCCTCCCCGACCGGTGCGCGTTCACCCTCGCACGAGAGCGCCCCGGCCGCGCACACCACGAAGCCGTCGGCGCACTCGCCCGGCAACCCGGTCTCGCAGGCCTCGCCCACCGCCGCGACCGCGTCGTCCACGGCCCCGTCGCAGTCGTCGTCGGCGCCGTTGCACACCTCGGGCACGGGCGCGGCCCCCTGGCACTCGACGACCCCGCCGACGCAGGCGCGCTCGCCTTCGGCGCACGCCCCCGGGCGTCCTGTGTCGCAGGGCTCCCCGGCGCGGGCGTCTTCGTCCACTCGGGCGTCGCAATCCTCGTCGACGCCATCGCACGTCACGTCGTCGGGCTCCGCCGCCGGTCCAAGACAGACCAGCGCCCCGGCCACGCAGCTCTGCACACCCCGCGCGCACAGACCGACCAGGCCGGTATCACACGCCGCGTCGACGCCCTCGGCGTCTTCGTCCACACGGGCGTCGCAGTCGTCGTCGTCCCCGTCGCAGACCTCGGGCGCGTCCTCGCGGCAGTCCCGGCACACGTCGCCTCGCCCGTCGGCGTCGGCGTCCCGCTGGTCGGCGTTGGGCAGGGTCGGGCAGTTGTCGCAGGCGTCGCCGCGACCATCGGCGTCCCGGTCCCGCTGGTCGGGGTTCGGCGCGGGGCAGTTGTCGCAGGCGTCCCCGGCGCCATCGGCGTCGGCGTCGGCCTGGGCCGGGTCCGCGACGCCCGGGCAGACATCGCAAGCGTCCCCCAGTCCATCACCGTCGTCGTCGTTCTGGTCCGGATTCGGCACGAGCGGACAGTTGTCGTCGGCGGCACACACGGCGTCGCCGTCCTCATCGCTGCACGGCACCCCCAGCCCCCACTTCACGTTCGCGCAGAACGGCGGGCTCTGCTCCCCGGGGGCGAGCGGTCCGACCTCGGCCCGAAGCGCCATGGTCCAGTCGCCCCCCCGATCCGTCAGCAGGTCACCGTTCACATCGGCAGGGCGCAGGTCGCGGTCTCGGAAGGCGTTGTGCAGCGAGGGGCACGCCCGCGCGACGTTGGCCAGGCGGTCCCGGCTCTCGCTGAAGCCCCCGATCTCCCACTGCTGCACGCGTCTGTCCCCCGCGTCCGCGTAGAGTCCGAGGTAGGTCGTGGGGCGAAGCGGGTCGTCGCCCTGGTCGAACTGGTAAAGCGGCGGCGGCACCCCCACCCCCCGCGCCCCCCGGTCGTCGTCCGAGGTGCCGCTGAAGATGAGGTCCCCATCCACGTAGGGGTAGAACGCGAGTGTGTCGATGCGGGCGTCGCTCAGGTTCGTGAAACGCCAACACTGGCGCACCACGTTGCAGTCGAGCCGCGCGTCGAGGTCGACCCGCACCTGGCCGGCCTGGAATCGGGAGACGAGCTGGTTCTCCACCCCATCGGCAACGGTCTGCACGCCGACCATCTCGGCCGCTTCGAAGGTGTGCCCGACCCGCGCCCCACCTTGCTCGGCGCAGAGGAAGCCCATGCTCTCGTAGACCGTGCCCTGGGCGCGTTGGTCCGGCACGTCGTTGGCCGGGTCGAAGAACGCGCTGTCGCCCTGACTCGTCGAGATGCCGAACGCGCCGAAGACGTCCATGCGCAGACGCAGATGGCCGAGCTCAGGGGCGCAGGCCGCCGCGGTCTCCATCCGGTGGTTGAAACGCACGGGCGCGGCCGACACCGGGATGGCTGCGAGCGCGACTGCGAGGGCCGCGAGAGAAGTGACTGGGCGCCTGGGATGCATGTGCCCTCCTCGAGGCTTCAGGGTACCGCGCGCGCACCATCACAAACGGCGAAACTTGGAGAATGGAACGTTCACCAAAACTGAATCATGCCGCGGCGCCGGCGCACCGGACCCAGAGACACTTCACGCGCTGCTGGTCCCCCGCCGCGCGACCGAAGACAGGCTCGATGGTCAGCGACTCACCGAGCCTTTCGGACCACGTCGAGAGGTCTGCGGAGGGCGGCACCTTCGCCCACAGCGCCCGCCCCGCGCGCAGCTCGAGGAGCGCGGGCAGGGGCGACAGGGCCTCGGGTGAGACGGCGGTCCGGTGCCAGTGCTCGCCCCAAGGCGGGTCGCAGAAAAAGAGGTCCGCGGGGCAGGTGGTCGCGAGCGCGACCGCATCCCCGAGCAAGAACGTGATGCGGTCCTCGACCCCGTAGAGGCGCGCGTTGTGCTGCGCGCAGGCCAACCGCTCCGCGTCGCGCTCGACGGCGACGACCGACAACCCGGCGCGGGCGAAGCCGAGGCTGTTTCCGCCCACGCCGCAGCCCAGGTCGGCGACGCGTTTCACACCACAGGCCACCGCGAATCGGCCCCATTCGAGCGCGATCGCCTCCGGGGTGAGGGACCAACGCCCCTCCGCGTCGAAGCGGGCGCCCGCCCGGGTGAAGCCCGGCGTCGTCTCTCGACGGCGTCGCGCGTCCACGGCGCGCGCGGCGCGAACGAGCGCGCGACCGAGCGGCGGGGTCACGCGCACCTCGAGCGCCCGGCCCCCGAAGCCCAGGCCGCGCAGTCGCGCCTCCACATCCGCCGCGTCTCGGGGCGCAAGCGCCGCATGCCAGCAGCCGGGGCTCGAGCCGGCCTCGAAGTCCGGCCCGAGGAGGCGCGCGGCGGGCATCCATGTCGGCACACCCTCGACCTCGACGCGATGCGTCCGGGGCAGGGTCACTTCTTCGGTCGAGGCTTGCCGAACTTCTTGTCCGACCGGGTCTCCTCGTCCTCGTCCTTTTTCTCGCGCTTGGGGATCTCCCAGTCGATCGGGCGGCACTTCGGCCAGGGTTGGCCGCGGGGCATCGCCACCGGGAAGCCCCCGCCGCGGCACCCCGAGAAGGGATCGGCCTGCAAGAGCTCGACGCTCTCGGGCCACTCGAGGGGCTGGCGCTCCACGTCGGCGAAGAGCGGCTTCGCCATCCACCCCCAGGCCGGCGCGATGGACTCACCGGCGATGGAGTCGATGGGGCGCCCCCGGTCGTGCCCGACCCAGAACGCGATCGCGAGATTGCGCGCGACGCCGACGAACCACAGGTCGCGGCCCTGCTGGCTCGTGCCGGTCTTGCCGATGACCTCACGCTGCACCCCGAGCTCGATGCGGGCCATGTAGCCGGTACCGCGCTCGTAGCTGTTTTTCATGAGCCCCTGCAGCATGCCCGCGGTGGTGGGCTCCATGGCGCGCACCGACGGGGTCGGCGCCGTCCACACCGCCTCGCCCCGCGCCGTGAACGCCCCGCGCACGGGGCTGTAGTCCACACGCAACCCACCCGTGACGGCGCTCGACAAGGCGGCCGTGAGCTCGACGGCGGTGACCTCGGAGCCGCCCAGCGCCACGCTCGCGACGGGTTTGATCTCACTGCGGATGCCCATCCGGGTCGCCATGTCCACCACGGCCTGGGGTCCGACCCCGGGCAACATCACGAAGTGCGTCGTGGCCACGTTCATGGACTTCGCGAAGGCCTTCGCCATGGTGACCCACGGGTGGTAGAGGCCATCGCTGTTCCGCGGGCTCCACTTGCCCTCCGGGGTGTCCCAGGAACGCCGCGTGTCCTCGACCGTGGTCACCGGGGGGTACTTGACGCGGCCCTCTTCGTCGCGCACCTCGAGCACGGCGGCGTAGGCCACGGGCTTCATGGCCGAGCCCGGTTGGCGGCGCGCCTGGACGGCGCGATGGAACTGGTCTCCCGGGGTGCCTCGACCGGCGACGGCGAACTCCACGAGGCCGGTCCGCGGGTCGAGCCCGACGGCCGCCCCCTGGAGCGGGTCCTTACGCCACAGGCCGAAGTCCTTCTCGAGCTCCTCGACCACCTGGGCGACGCCGAGCTCGGCCGCCGTCTGCATCGCCGGGCTCACGGAGGTGAAGATGCGCAGGCCCAGGTTCGCGGGATCGCTCATCCCCGCGGCCGCGAAGGTCTCCGTCAACCAGCGACGCGCCCACTGAGACCACAGCGGGAAGCGAGTCTCCACGGGGGCGGGCGGCTTGAGGACGATGGGGCGACCCTGGGCGGCGGCCGCCTCCTCGCGAGACACAAATCCCAGCTCCGCCATCTTGTCGAGGACCCGCGCGCGCTTCTTCTGGGTGAGCTCCGGATTCTTGAACGGGGACCACGCCACGGGTGCGGGCACGACCGCGACGAGGGTCGCCACCTGGTCCAACGACAGACGCTCGAGCGGCTGGTCGAAGAACGCCCGCGCACCCGCCCCGAAGCCACCGATGGAGCGCCCCTGCACCTGACCCAGGTACACGGAGTTCAGGTACAGCTCCAGGATGGAGTCCTTCTCCAGGATGCGCTCCAGGGCCAGGGCACGCAGCGCCTCGTTCACCTTGCGGCGCAAGGACCGCTCGCGGGAGAGGAAGAAGGTCCGCACGACCTGCTGCGTCAAGGTCGACGCCCCCTCGCGCGCTTGGCCTTCGAGCACGTTTCGGCGCGCCGCGCGGAGAATGCCCTTCACGTCGAGGCCCGGATGCTCCCGGAAACGTTCGTCCTCGCTCGCCACGATCGCGTCCCGCACGATCTGCGGGATGCCCGCGAGGGGCACGAACGTGCGCAGCTCGTTCGACTCGGGCACCCACGTGTCCATGTAGAGCGGCTCCAGCCGATACGGGCACGACCACGGGGTGCCCGACGAGACCTCGACCGTGGTGAGTCGGGCGTTCTCGGCTTTGAGCTTCAGCTCCACCGGGCCGACCTTGCAGTCGGGAAAGTCGAAGCCGCGCAGCCCCAGGTGCAGCTCGACCCGCGAGACCTCGCGCAGCTGCCCGGGGGCGAGGGGCGCGTCCGCGGTGACACGCTCGTACCCGCGCGCCACGGCCTCCCGGGCGACCCGCTGCACGCCGTAGCCCGCGCCCTCCGCGAGCACGAACCAGTCCGTGTAGACCGTCGAAGGGAAAGCCCACCCCGGTCGTGTCGCCTTCATCGCCCGTACGGCTTCGACTTGCGGTCCGAGCTCGGCCTTCAAGGCGTCGACCTCGGCGTCGAGCGTGCGGGCGACATACACCGCCGCCGCCGCGCCGTAGAGTCCGAGGGACACGAGCACCAGCACCGCATACTTGAGGAGCGTGCCCAGCACGCGCAGAGCCTTCACGCGCGTCGACCTCTCATCCGCCGACCGAGACCGGCGTCGCCCCGGCGATGAGGCTCAGCTTCCGGGCGCGATCGAGCCGCTTCACGGCGAGCTCACGTCGACTGGCCTCGGCGCGGTCCGCGGCGGTCTCGGTGTAGACGAGCGCGACGGGCAAGCGCCCACGGGTGTACTTCACCCGACCGGCCAGGTGCGCCGCGACGCGACGCGCCAGGTCGTTCGTGATGCCGCAGTAGAGCGTCGCGTCGGCACACCGCAGCAGGTACACGTGCCACATGCGGCCCTTTCTGCCCGGGCCCTCTCGGGGCGTCAAGCGCCGAGGGTGCGTCGTGCGTGACGCGGTCCTTTACGGCGGGCGGGGGGCTGGTAAGGTCGCGAAATGTCGTCTTTCGTTTCGCGCGCCGCAGCGGCCACGGGGATGGGCCTGCTCCTCCTTCTCGCCCCCGCCGAGGCGCGAACCCGCAAGGCGGCCCCCCGCAAGGCCGCGCGGCCGCCCGCGGTCGCGCCGAACCCCGAAGCGGAGGCCGAGGCGTGGCGAGCGCTCGCTCGACTCGGTCCCCCTCACCTGCAGGTCCTGCCCCGGTTCGTCGGCCGGCACAAACTCGAGACCCGCTTCTCCCCCGCGGGCCAGAACGCCCCGGGCCCGACGGGCTACGGCACGGCCGAGGCCGTCTCGGTCCTGGGCGGCCGCGCGGTCCGGATCGACGTGCGGGCCGACGTCGCCGGGCAACCCTACGAGGCGCTGCTCCTGCTGGGCTTCGACAACGGTCGGGGTCGCTACACCCTCGCTCTGGCGGATACGTCGAGCACGATGCGCGTGGAGCTGGACGGGACCTGCGAGCTCCCGTGTCGTGCGCTCGAGCTCACGGGCCGATACCCCGCGCCGGGCGCCAAAACGACGCGTTCCCTGCGCGCGACCTGGCGCCTCGCCGACGACGGCTCGAGCACGCTCGAGGTCTTCGACACCCGACCGGGCGGGGACCTGGTTCAATCCATGGTGTGGGCGTTCACGCGCGAGTGACGGCCCTGTGAGAGGTCTTGCGATGACAACGGAGTCCCGGCCCGCTCGGTTCATCACGATCGGTTTCAGCCATTACTGCGAGAAGGCGCGCTGGGCCCTGGACCTGGCGCGGGTGCCCTATGTCGAAGACGCCCACGTGCCGATCCTGCACTGGCGCTCGAGCTGGGGCGCTGGCGGCGGGCGCACGGTGCCGGTGCTCGTGACGCCGAACGACGGGGTGCTCAAGGAGTCCACCGAGATCCTGAAGTGGGCGGATCGACACGGGCTGGGCCTCTACCCCGAAGACCCGGAGCGGCGCGCCCAGGTGGAGCAATGGGTCGCGCGTTTCGACGCCGAGGTCGGCCCGTCGGCGCGGCGGATCGTCTACTGCACGCTGTTCAAGGGGCCGACGGCCTTCGTCGACCAGCTCAT
>JBMOFP010000089.1:0-25349 GCA_049318805.1 Bradymonadia bacterium | reverse complement strand
CGACCAAGCTCATCGAGGATGCCGTGGAGGCCGGTGACGCCCTCTACGTGAGCGAGGTTGTGCTGTGCGAGGTCGTTTGGGTGCTGGGGCGGGTCTACCGGCTCAGCAAGGATGACCTGGTGGACATCCTGCGAGCCCTCGTCCAGGCACGGGAGCTGGACATCCAGGGCCGGGAAGGGGTGCGGCGGGCGCTGGACGCCTTCGTGCGGGGCAAGGGGGACTTCCCGGACTACCTCATCCGGGAGTTGGCCCTGGGGGCGGGATGTGACCGAATAGCTACCTTCGACAAGGCGCTGCTGGGTGAGCCGGAGTTCTACAGCCCGTAACTGGGGAGGCCCGCTCCGAGGCGGCGCTTGCGTGATGCCACCGCTCTGAAACTGATCCACCCACCGCTCTGAAACTGATCCACCGGGCAGCCCCTTTCCCGGCCGACGCGAGTCGGCCAGACCTGGAGGATGCTTACGATGGACGACGTGACGGAGATTCGGCGCCGGGTGGCGCGTGGGGAGTCGATGCGGACGGTGGCCGCGTCGTTGGGCGTGTCGCGGAACACGGTTCGGCGGTACGTGGATGGCGCTCGGCCGGAGACGCGGCGGGCGGCGGCGACGCCACGGGCCAGGCCCAAGCAGGAGGCGGTCGGGGCGCGACTCCGTGAGCTTCTGGCGGAGTCGGCGACGTGGACGGCGGGCAAGCAGCGCCTGATCGCCGCGCGGCTGCATAGCTTGTTGCGTGCCGAGGGCCATGAGGTCGGTCTCACGCTGGCGCGCGCCCTGGTGGCCGGGCACTGGCGTCAGCTGCGGGCAGCCGATCTACTCGCCCTGTGTACTCGCCCTGGGGCCATGCGAACTGACCGCGTGACGCGTACCGTGCGCGTGGCTATGTGTCGTTCCCACTGCCGGGGGCCTTCGGAATCGCCACCTCCACCGCCCTGAACTTCACGGGGAGCTGCCGAACGACCTCGCGATCCGCCCCCGCATCCGCTTCCGTGGCAGCTATGAACGGGAGCTCGATTGCACAATCCTGCTTTCCGCTACCGTCGTTGCTCCGACTGACGAAGCGCTCAAGGTCTTCCAGGGCGCCACTGAAGCCCGCTCCGGCCTCTACCTCCACCATCAGTGGCACCCTGACGTTCATCCAGCGTCCAGGGATCAGCTCAACTCGCACGGTCATTTCCACGATGAAGTCAGGGCTCTTGTTCCGCTCAGCCGCCCGCTTTGGATCGAGACGCAGACGCACAGTGGCGGTCTCCGCCGCCTCCGGAAGCCGCCCCTTGAGCCACGACACCATCAAGTCTTCGCCGCGGCCCTTCATCCTTCGTCCTCTAGCGTACGAAGCAGTCCGGCGCCAACCAACTCGGCAACGCCCTCGGGGAGCGGACCCGTCACCGACCCCGTGACGGCGCTCTCGTAGATGGCGCGCGCGGCGTCGGACAAGGCGCGCAGCCGTTCTCGGCGTGCGCCTTTCACTCCGTTGTCCAACTCGGCGACCGCGGCCACGGCCTCTTCAATGCTGGAACGGGTTGGCGGGGGCGCGGGCTCGTGCAACCCGAGGCGCCGTGCCCGCCGGGCGAGTTCCTCGAAACGATGGACCAGCGCGTCGCGCCGCTCCGACGCCGTGGCCACCGTTGCCCGCAAGGCCGCCGTCGCCGCCTCCCACGACGGCGCCGTCGAAATGTCCCACGGCACGCCAAGTTCCGTGAGGTGCTCCACCAGCTCCTCGACCGTCGGCAGATCCGCCTTGCGGTCGTTGATGTCCTCCAACCACGCGGGCAGGTCATCGGACACCGTGCCAGCGAGTTCGTCCGGCGCACCGACTGCCGCGACTCGGCGGACCACATCGTCATGGGCGCGCAGGAGCGCCGCCCGGAGTCTCTCCCGCTCCTGAGCAAGCAGTCGCTCGACGGTGGACTTCGGAGGATTCAGGCCAAGTTGCGCCGCTGACTCGCCGACCTGTTTGAGGAGCAGGCCCACGGCCCGTATCTCCTGCAGCAAGACCTCGCGAGCGGCGCGCTCACGCGTAAGGAGCGCCTCCAGGCCACTGGTGACGAGCTCAGGTGAACCCCCGTCAAGCATTCCCTCCTCGCCGAATTCACCAGTTGTTTCGCAGATCTGTTCCATCAGCTGGGTGACGGTCCGCTCGAACTTCGCGGCGGCCTCACCCACGAGCGTGTATCGCCGTTCCGGGTCGTGCGGCGTGGCTGCGACCATCGCCGACACCACCGCATCCCGCACGCGCCCCGGCCAGACGGCACCAATCGCAGCGACGGCTTTGGAACGACTTGCTAGAACACCCGCCAGGGCGTCCGGCCGGACCTCGCGGCGGCGCGCCCAAGTAGAGAGGGCCTTGTCCATCGCATCAAGGCCGGGAAAGGACTCGCTGGTCAGCGCCGCCAGCAAACTCTCCTTCTCAGCGGCCTCCAGCACCCACCGGAGCAAGCTGTCCGTCCCGGTGTAGGAGGCCGTTGCCAAGGAGGCGCGCAACCACGTCTTGGCAGTTTCGCCGAGACGAGACCACGCCTCGTCGAGGGCCAGGACATCCTCCTCTGTCACGATGACCTCAGGCATCACCGTGATCTGCAAACTCTCCTCGATGTGAGACCGAAGCCGCCGCCCGCGCGTCTCCGCTGCCACGCGCGTCACGATGCCCGCATACTCAACGAGGCCCCTGTCGCCGATCTTCGGTAGCGATCCATCAAACTGCTCGAGCAACTCCACAAGCCGCTGCAGGGTGAGCCGGTCCGCGACGGCCCCGTCCTCGTCGGGAAGGTACTTCGCAACGCTGACTGAAATGTCGCTTGAGCGATTGGCGCACGCCGTTACCGCACTTCGCAGCACAGGCGCCAGCTGCTCCATTCCGTCAATCCGACGACGAAAACGACTGACCTCTTGCTCGAATTCGCCGCGTTGCCCAAGGTAGCTGGCGAGTTCTCGGCGATGTTTCACGACCCGGTCGGCGCTCGCAGCCGCCCCCACATCGCGCAGGCGTCGCTCGACTTCCTGAGAACGTTGCCCGACCGCATTCGCGTCTGATGCAGTTGACTCCCAGTCGGAAATCGCCATCTGCTCCTGCTCGACGCCGCGGACGATGTGTTCGGCGAAGACCCCGCAGATCCACAGGGCCAGCGAGCGGGTCCAACTCGGCGGGAGCGCCACGATGTCCCGCGAGAGTTGCCGGAATTCTTCCACGGGCGACCCGCCGGCCCGCACTCGATCGGTGAACTTGCCCAGCTTCAGCGCCGTCAGTGCGGATGCAGGTCGTCCGATGCACATCGAGAGGTGCTCGAGGATCGCCGTTGCGCGATGTACGGTCTCCTCAATCCCGGCGAGCGCTTCGATTCGGTCGCGCTCGTCGTTCACATCCGGAAGGTCGCCCGCGAAGTAGTTGCATACAGCTGCCAAGCGCTCAGCCTGCTCGGGGCAGAGCCACTCCGCCAGTCGAGGCCTCGCCCTGACGTCGGTGCCATGCTGTTCGAGGAGCGAGATCAGTTCCTTTTTGCCCGAATATTGGCGGTTGGAACTCCTACCCTTAGGCCCACCGGTCGGGAGGAGGTCGTTGACGACGGTTCCGGCCCCCGAAAGGCGCTTGCCGGCCGCGTCAGCAGCAAGTTGCCTCAGCGGCTGATCTGCGGCCAGCAGCCGAGAGAGTCGCTGGAGCAGCTTGTCATCGGACGGGGCCAGATCCCGCAACATGAGCAACGCGGACAGCATCGCCGGACTATCGGCGTCCAGCTTCGCAGCACCCTGCCCGGCACGGAGGACCGTCTCGCGAACGCACTTCTCCGCTCTCGCCCAGCGGTCGCTCGGACGAGGCGCGAGGTCGCGAAATTGGAGGTCAATCCGGTCCAGGTGCCAGGCAAGCTTTCGTTGGAGCTGACGATCGCCGCGTAACGCAGCGACCAACCGATCGAGGTCGCGACCGTGCCCTCCCTCCTTCGCCAGAATGGCGAGGCACTTGCAGAAGGTCCCGTGGAACCGCCCGATGTCGCCAACCGCCGCGCGGCCCGCCTCGTGGGCGAGGTCCAGCACCGGTCCCCGCGGGCCGCGCGCATCAAGTACCGCTGCCCGCACGCCACGCGCTCCCGCGGCCTTCGTCGAAAGCCAAGCCGACACGGACCCAAAATCCGCGAACACCAGGAGATCGCGCTCCCGCGACTCGAGGAGCGGCTCTCCGGGGGACGACAGGTCTGCTACCAACCTGGCGAGCTCGGCCTCTGACACGGTACGGCCGCTACGAACCGGAAGCATCGGATCCGTGAACGGCGAAGGGAAATGATGCTCAACCAGCCGCTCAACCGGAATGCGAAGGCTCGCCGACAGGTCGCACGTCGTGCCGAGCTGGTAGAACACGCCGGGGCTGACGTCGGCGAGACGGTCCGAGAGCTCCGTCACACGGCCGGACTCGACGGCGCGGGCTTCCGCGACCCGGACCGCGGCCCGGAAGTCGGAGGCTGTGAGGTGAGCGGAATTCGTATCATCCCCCAGCGCGTTCAGAACGCCGACCAGCTCGAACGCGACGGGTTGAAGGCCGTCACCGGTGCCGAGAGCCTGAGTGAACAGTTTCTGGAGGAGATCGGCCAGCGCTGGCTGGTCGGACAAATTGACGACGATCCCTCGTTCCCGCCGATCAGAGGGGACCGGAGCGAGGTCGATGAGCTGGCGAAGCTCAGCGACAGTCGCGCCTTCCTGAACGACCGCGGGCACGCCGAACACCCCAGGGAGTGCTTCCAATGCGAGCGGGAGCGCATGAAGGTTGCTCTCGAACTCCCCCCGCCCGAGGGGCTCGATGATACTCGCGATCGCCTGCAGCACCCCGCGGGCGCGCCCTCGACTCGCCCACCAGACAAAATTGGCGTGGGGTCGGGAAATCTCGAACCTGGCCTGAATGGCACGGACATCAAGCGAGGGGACCGGGAGGTAGACCAAGCGCCCGCGATCAGCGTCGCCGACGGAGTGGTACGACTCCGGTGCGTACGCGAGGAAGAGTCGAAACTTCTTCCCGCAGCCATCGATCAGGGCCCGAAGTGGCTGGCCGTCGTCGGTCGCGATCCGCTTGTGAAGGACTTTGTGTGCCTGCTCGACTTCGTCCAGCAGGAGCACGATGCCCGTTCCCGGAGGTTGGGCAGCCACGAACTCCGCGATGTCCTCGTGCCCTCGGCGCGCGAGGGCCGCCACATACGCCGCCCTCGCATCGCCCCCGTGTTGGATTGCCTTCGCCCAGTCGCGAACGCTCCCCACGAAGTCTTGAGGCAGCGCGGGGGCCGCCTCGGGGAGCACGGCGGAGAACAAGGCAGCCGCCTCCTCCCAGATCGCAAAGAAGCCGCGCGCTTTGGCCTCGCGCATGAGTGCAAATTGAAGCGCGCTTTTGCCGGACCCGTACACACCCACGATGGCGCCAGCGAAAGGTGCACTGTAACCGAAGGCGACCGCATGGGCCCGTCTCGCCGTGGCCGCGTGGGCATCGGTGAAGTCCACCCATTCGACTTCGATACCAGCAGTGAGCCCGCT
The DNA here is from genome assembly GCA_049318805.1 of Bradymonadia bacterium. Classification (GTDB taxonomy): domain Bacteria; phylum Myxococcota_A; class Bradymonadia; order UBA7976; family UBA1532; genus CANLBD01. Next base: position 19,845 of record JBMOFP010000089.1, on the reverse strand, counting down.
CATTTCTCCTCCCCCACAAGAAACCACCCAGCCGACGGCCTGGCCGCCACGTCCCGCCTGAGCAAGTGCCGCGCGCCCTGGTAAAGGCGCCGCGCGGCGCCCAGGTCGTTGATCGGACTGTAGGCGATCTCGAACACGTCGTGGCTTTGCACCCGCAGCTCTCCGTGAATCTGGCGGTTCCGCGTCCCCGAAACGCCGTGGATCTGAGTTCCAACCAGTCGAGGCACAGGGCAGCTCCTTTCGATGCGCGATTCTGTAGCCGGCTCGAAGTTGTCACAAGTCAGCCGAGGTTGGTGCCGGCGGCTCCCCCTTTGGCGGGCCCAGCTTCCCCCCCAGCTTCCCCCCTTCGGCGGTATCAACCGCCTCAAAGAGCTGAACGGCGGCCTGGAATCGTTCCCCGCCCGAATCCCCCGCAATTCCGGTACCCTACGGCCCGTGCGGGAAACGGTATTCGTCGCAAACCCGCCAACCAGGCCGTTTGGGACCGGGTTCGACTCCCGGCGCCTCCACCCTGAACCGACTGGGATTTCGTTTCCCAGCGGTTCGTTCACGCCTTCGCCTCGTCGCCCCGCGGTCACGAGGCGGAGTTCTTCAGCCCCCAACCAACCGCTGCGTAAGCGCAGGCGCCAACCGGCGTTGGGAGCGTCCGGGTTTTCCTGGATGTACTCGGCGCGGATCACCGCGGGGAAGCCGCCCTGCCGCAGGCGCCAGACCGTACCCTCGGGTGCCGTGTTCTCGAGGTACGGCAGGGCCTCGGGGTCCTCGTCCGCGACGGACGTGGTGGTCACCCCGCCGCGCATCCACAGGCCCACTCTGTGGTCCTGGTCGGCGGTGCCGAAGGGGCAGTACCCCGTGGCGGGGTCACAGCCCGCGACGCCGGGGTTGTCGCCCGCAAAGAGCGCGTCGGCGCAGGGGATCTCGCAGTAGGCGCCGCCCGTATGGCTCGTGCAGCCGCAGGAGAGGCGCCCGAAGGCGCTGGGGTTGCCAGCGCCGACGACGCCGATGGGGTTCTCCTGGTGGCCGGGGCAGAGGTCCCGCCAGGCATCCACGTCCGCAGGCTCGTTGCGCGGGCTGTCCACGGGCGCCGGCTTCCACTCGTCGATACACCCCCGCGTGTAGATGCCGGTGGCGCTGGTGTCCACGTAACGGACCGACGCGAATCCCACGTCCTGACGCCGCACGGCCTGTCCGTCCAACGCCGAACACGAGACCGAGGCGGGTGTGCCGGGGGCGGCGGGCGTCAAGGCGCACTGGTGCAGCGTCAACGGGTTCTGCCGGTCGTCGACTGCCGTCTCCGGTACGTCGTTGAGCGAGAAGAAGGCGTTGAAGGGGTGCTCGTAGGGCCGCACGCGTCGATCCTGGGCGGCGATGGGGTCGACGGCCCGGACGCACTTGAACTGGCTGTGATGGTTCATGCCCATCCACGGCAGGTCGGCGGCGCGGTCGGCCAGCGGCGTGTCACACACGCCGTGGACCGGAGGCCGCTCGAACGGCCCTTCAGGGGGCCGCGCCACCGGGGGCGGCACCGCGCAGGTGCCGTTGCGTCGGTCGGCGCCGCAGCTGTACTGCGCGAAGTCGAAGCCGCTGCGCTGCTGGAGCCCGGCCTGCGCGCCATTGCCCCCCGGGTCGACGTCCCAGCTCGCGTCCCGGTTGCGCACGCAGCTGCGCCAGTAGCCGTCGGTGGCGTCGCCGTCCGCAGCGTCGGCGTCGCCCGCCTCGGGGCCGCGATACCCGAGCGGGAAGTCGGCGTCGCAGCGTGACCGCTCGCGGATGGTCAGCACACCGCGGCGCTCGCCGCACCGGCCCCCCAGACAGAAGTCCGAGCCGCACTCGTCGTCGCTGGCGCACGGTGCCCCGCTGGGCACGTTCTGGGTGTAGGCCGAGGCATAGAGCTCGATGAAGTGACCGAACTCGGCGAAGGCCCGCAGCGCGGGGTTGTAGCCCACCGCGTAGGTGCCCTGCGCCTCTTCGACGTCGGGGATGTCGTTGGCGTTGACGTCGGCCCCGGCCGCGCAGGCGCGCGTGAGCGGGTTGAGCTCCTCGGGGCGCAGGCGGCGGCCGCCGATCGGATACTCGGGGTTGGCGGCGCTGGACAAGAAGGGTGCCTCGGGATCGTCGGTCGCCTCGTCCTCCCAGAGCCCGATGCCGCCCTCACCGGCGCAGGGGCCGTCCTCGGGACGATTGAGGCCGTCGTCGCAGACCGCGATCGAGTAAGTCTGACCCAGCTCGTTGACCAGGTCCACACGCTCGATGGTCTGCACGTCGCAGCGCGCGTTCTTGCGGAGCTGCTCGTCGGCGCCCGGGCCGAAGTAGGTGGCGGCGGTCACGTTCACGAAGCCGTCACCGTCCGCATCACACTTTTGCGTGCCGAAGTCGTTGTCGTTGACGAAGTAGCCCGGCAGCGTCTCGCAGAAGCATCGATTGTCGTTGTTGATGGTGTAGGGCCAGAGGCCGCGCTCGCCCTCTCCGTTGCAGGCCTGGATCTGGCACACGACGCACTCGCCCTGGCCCACGGGCACCCCGTTGACGACGTTCTGACGCAGGGCCTGGCCGTTCGGGCAGGGTCGAGGGTTGCACAGAGGCGGCAGGCCCGCGCCTTGCTCGACACAGAACTGCCCGGCCGCGCAGCTGTTCGGTCCGCAGGTCTGGTGCGGCAAGCAGGCCCCGTTGGGGTCTTCGGGGTCCGCGGCGTCGAAGCCCTCGAGACAGGGCCCGCAGCCGCCGATGGGGGCACCGTCGCAGGACCGTTGCTCCAGGCCGCAAGCGGCCGCGTCGCAGGTTCGGCTCAGGCACTCGCCGTTCACGTCCACGAAGCCGTCGACGCAGTCGCCACACGTCGCGCCGCCCGGGGCGTCCACACAGAGGCGCAACGCGTCGTCGCACTGGAGGCGCACGGCCGAGCCGGCTTCACAGGTCGCGACGATCGCCACACAGTTCCCGCCCACGTCTCGGAACCCCTGGAGACAAACGCCGCACGCCGCGGCGCCACCGACCTCGTCACAGACGCGGTTCTGGGCGGCGCACATGGGGGCGATGCTGCCCGGCTGTCCCGGGGCGCAGGTGGGCGCCACGTCGAGGACGCAGCCCGCGCCGCGATCGGCGAAGCCAGGGAGGCAGTCGCCACAGGCGGCGTCCTCGCCGGCGGGCGGGTCCACGCAGCCTCGGTTCTCTCCGCCGCAGCGCAGCGAAGCGCAGGTCTCGAAGGGCCGGCACGCCATCAAGGCGCCGGCATCGTCGGTGTGGTCGTCGATACACGCGCCACACTGGGCGCCGTCGTCGGTCACGAGGCAGAGGCGGCTGAGCGCGTCGCACTGGTCGGCGATGCTGCCGGCGGCCCCCGCGTCGCAGTTGGCCCCCTGGGTCACGTCACAGCTCGAGGTGCGCTCGTTCCAGGTGTAGCCGGGCATACACTCCGGCAGGCACTCGGCGTCGTCGCCCTCGTCGGCGCGGCAGACCTGGTGCTCCGCGCACGTCACCGAGGCGCAGTCCAGGAACGGCCGACACACCGCGTCGTCCGCGTCGCAGACCAGGCCCGTGCCGCACGTCGAGCCCGGTCCGCAGGGGCAGCCCGTCACGTCGGGTGAGCACTCGCGGCACACGTTCTCGACGCACGTCAGGCCGTCCCCGCAGACCCCCCGGGCGCCGCAGGGGCAGTCCGGCAAGCCGGGCAGGCAGGCCGTGCAGACGCCGGACTCGCAATAGAAGCCAGGATCGCACCGGTCGTCGGGCAGGCAGGCGCAGCGCTCGGCGCCATCAGGACAGCCGCCACCGTCGTCCGCCCCGCCCACGGTCGCGTCGCCCGGCGCACCGCCGCTCCCGCCCCCACCCGCGATCGCGTCGGGCGGCGTCACCGCGCCCCCGGGCACGGCGAGGTCCGTTCGACCCGACTGCCCGCCCCCGCCGTCGTCGCCCACGTCGGCCTTCGAGGAGGATCCGCCACCGCCGCCGTCACAGGCCGCCGCTGACAAGGCCAGCGCGACCGTCCATGCGTATCGAGACATGTGGCCTTCCCTCAGAGTTCGGTGAAGTCCGTGTAGTAGACGAACAGACGGATGTCGTTGATGGAGCCGAGGTCGAGGTCCTGATTCACCTGCTCGTCGCGCTGGTTGATGAGCAGGCGCCAGTCGGTCGCGATCAGCGGCCGGTCGCGCAGGCGCGCGTTCTGATAGACCTCGGGATCGAAGACCTTGTTGCCGCCGATGTACGGGTTGAGGACGGCGGTCAGCTCAGGGAAACGGTAGTACAGCTTCTCGTCGCGCACGGAGTCGATCACGCTGGTGCCGCCCTGCGTGAGGTACACACGCGCCACGGCGTCCCCGGCCCGGTCGGCGTTGATCTCTGCCTCGATGTAACGAATCTTGTGGTTGCGGGTGGCGGGTGAGACCGAGTCCAGGCGCGTCGAGAACGGCACGGCCGTGTAGCCGTGTCGGTCGAGCATCGCCGGGTTCAGCAGCGTCTCGCGGAGCTTCTCGATGCGCTCGGCGAGCGTGTAGGGGCGCCCGTCCGGTGCGGTGCGTGCGATGTTCAGCATGTCGTCGCGCAGCGAGACCACCTGCACCCGCAGGTTCGGCAGGCCGAACTCCTCCTCGAACTCGAAGAACGCGTTGTTCAGGTCGTTCATGTAGTTGTCGAGGTTGTACTGACCACGAGACACGAGGCGGGCCTCGGACCCGTCCAGAACCCGGCCGTCGGCGCCGAAACACCGTGACGAGAGGATTGAGACCTCGTTGCCTGGGTCGGCGCCGAGCACGATCTCGACGACGCCGGCAGGCACCTCTCCGCCCGTCGTGGAGACGAAGGCCAACGCGACGAGGGGCGAACGGCGCAGGGAGTGGCCGCGCACACCGTCGCGAAACTGGACACTTTGGACGGCCTTGCCCGGGTCCGAGAGCGTGACCTCGCAACCGCGCGCCGCAGGGTCTACGACCAGCCCCGTACCCGCGAAAGGCGGGGGCGCGCCGCCGGTGCCGCCGGTCGAACCGCCCGCGCCGCCGGTCGAGCCGCCTGTGGAACCGCCGGTCGAGCCGCCGGTCGAGCCGCCTGCGGAACCGCCGGTCGAGCCGCCTGTGGAACCGCCGCCGCCGTCAACACCGCCAGGGGCCGGGGAGCCCCCGAGCTCAGCGTCGGCGACAGGGGGGGGTCCGTCACCGGTCCCTCCACCTCCGGAGCCGCAAGCCCCCACCCACAGCGACAGGAGCACGAGACGTTTGAGCGGGCGTTTCGAGGCCATCGTCATCCTGAGTCTGTGTCTGTAGGCTGCGGGAGTCTGTAGGACGAAGGATCGGCGAGGCAACCGTTCGCGTCCACGAAACGCCCTGTGGGATCCGAAGGCCGCCCACCTCGCCGAAGAAATTGCAGTCAGCCTCCGATGGGCGCAAAGCCGCGAGACTGAAACGCGATGAAGCGAGGGCGTTGGCCTCGGGTGCAGAGGGTCGACCGAAATTGGCCGCCGAAGCGAGCGGACCGAGCCGCCCGGCAGACCAAGGAGCGGGGGTGCACAACCGGTGGTGGCTGTACCCGGGGTACTGATGGACCTGCTCCACTCGACGGGGGACCCGCGACGCTGGTCCGACGGGCGGAGCGGATTGCGCAGCCGGTGGAGGATTTCGGACGACCCTCGCGGGCCGGGTCAACCGTCGCTCCGCTTACGCTCGCGTGCGGCGAATCCGACAAAACGCAACGAACAGCGGAAGCAGAAGGAGCCCGCCCAGCCCCGCGGGCGCCTGGCCGTAGGTCGTCGCGCAGCCGCTGGACTTGCTCCCGACGCCGCGAGAGGCGCCGGGGCCGGAGGGTCCCACGTCGGCGGGCGTGACGGGCCGCTCGGCGTCGGCGACCACGGGCGCGGCGTCGACCACCGGCGCCGCGTCGACCACCGGCGCCGCATCGACCGCGGGCGCAGCGTCGACCACCGGCGCAACATCGACGACCGGGGCCGCGTCGACCGCGGGCGCGGCGTCGACCACCGGGGCCGCGTCGACCACCGGCTCGGCGTCGGCGGGCGGCAGCGCCTGGTCCCCTCGACCGCCCGCGATGCAGAGCCGCCCCTCGCTCGCGCGCAAGGGCACGATTTCGCAGATCCGGTCGAGCGCGCAGTCGTCGTCGTCCAGGCAGGGCGCCGCGCACGCGCCGTCGAGGCAGGCGCGGCTCACACAGGCGTCGTCGGTCTCACACGCGTCCCCGCCCTCGAGGCCTCCCCGCACCAGGCAGAACGGGAACTCGCCGTTCCCGGCGTCCGCGTAGGCGCAGCGCCGCCCCTCGGCGCAGTCGGCGTCGCGCGCGCAGCGGTCCTCGGGCAGCGCACAGAGCGCGACGTCGGCGAATCGGCCGAGCGCGAGGGGCTGGCGGAACGACCGACACTCCCGCGGGAAACCGCACTGCGCGTCCTCGTCGCACGCCCGCGTGCAACGACCGTCGCGGCAGACGCCCCCCTGGCACACGTCGGAGACGCGGCAGGCCTCGCCGTCGGCGAGCTCGCCGGGCGCCTCGACGCACGCTCGTGAGAACCGCTCGTCTCGGGGGTGCGGGAAGGGCACGCAGACCTCGCCCTCGGCGCACGCCTCGAGCCGCGCTTCACACAACGAGATGGGCTGGCAAACGTCGATGACGACCCCGGCGTCGAAGACCGCGGGGAAGCACAGGTCACCCGCTGGGCAATCCGCCTGGTCCCGACAGACGGCCGAGCAGACGTTGGTCGTGCTGCACAGGTTGTTCGCACACCCGCTGCCGCACGCGCCGCCCGCGAAGTCGCACGCTTCGCCCGGCGCCGCGCGGCCCACGGGGTCCGTGCAGCGGGCGCCGAGCTGGAGCGCGCTGTCCGGGTAGATGCCGCAGACCTGGCCGTGCCCGCAGTCCGCGTTCCGTGTGCAGGGCAATCCGCGGTCGGCGGGGTAGAGCGCGCACACACCGTCCAGATCGTCCTGGGCGAGGCCCCGTCGGACGCGCTCGACGTTCTGCGCGAACATGATCGCGCTCATGTCGCCGGTGTGGTCGAGGCCCAGCAGATGGCCGGCCTCGTGGAGCATCACGGTCTCGACGTCGCGCCGGTCCGCGGCGTCGACCTGGTCCGACCAGGTGAAGGCCACGGCGTTGAAGACGATGTCGACCTCGGTGAGCATGCCGGTGCAGAGCACGCCCTGCACGGACGTGAAAGCGAGCGTGTGGGCGGGATCGACCTCCGGCGGGATGGCCTCGAGCTCGAAGCGCACGGTGTTCTGCCCGTTCGCGGCGGGCGCGGGCTGGTCTTCGCCGGCGTCCTGGCGCGCGAAGGTCAACGTCGAGCAGGGTCGCTGCCAGGTCGCGAACGCGGCGTCCACGGCCGCGACGATGCGCGGATGGTCGAGCCCTTCGGGGATCTCGGCGTTGACGTGGTAGGGCACGACGAAGCCCGTGGACCAGCGCATGCCCCGCGGGGGGTCCGTCGGCAACTGAATCGCCGCGTACGCGAGTACGACCGGCACGAGGAATCCGCTCATTGTGGCCACCCACGCGCGTCGACGAAGGTCGCGCCGTTCCAAAGCATTTCACGCACCCGACGCTGCCCGTCCACCAGCCCGCTGACCTCGACCCGCCAACCGAGCCCGGTCTGACCCACGCGGAAGTCGACCCGCGCCGGGATGGGCGCGCGCGCCCCGGGCACGAAGTAGACCCCGGGGGGCCGCTTGAGCTCGTTGTGGGAGAAGGTGAAGACGAAGGACCAAAGGCTCTCTTGCAACCGGTCGGGGAACGCGGCCTGGAAGACCACGGCGCGTCCGGACTTCGGGCCCAACGGGAAGACCTGGGCCCGCTCCCCCTCGGTGACCCGCGGCAGATCACGGAGCGCGACGACGTGCTCGACGGCGACGTCGATGGTGCCGTCGATGTGTCGCTTGAGGACGACGAGGCGGTCCCCGGCGTCATCCCGGATGAGGACGACGTGCTCGTCGGGCGCCTGACCGTCGATGTCGAGGTCGACGCTAAACACGGGCTCTACGCCGCCCAGGGCCGCCAGGACGGCCTCGGGCACGACGTCCGAGAAGTACTGGAGGCCGGCTTGCTTGAAGCCGCGGGCCTGCAACGCCTCGACGGCCTCCTGGGCTTCGGCCCGGAAAAGGGATTCACGCGCGACGAGGTGGACGAACCCGGGCTCCTGCCCGACGAAGCGACCCGACGGTCTCACCTCCACCGCGAGCCCCCGGGCCGCGAGGGCGGCGCGGGCCGTGGTCTCGCGGGCCTCGGGCACCCGGTCGACCCACGCGAACCAGCGCCCGCCGGCGTGGGCGGCCGACGCGCACGTCCAGAGGAGCAAGGTCGCGAGGAGCGCGCGGCTCAGGGTCGAACGTGCTGCTCGCACCACTGCACATACTCGTCGGCGATGTCGTTGCCCCCGAGCTCGAGAATCTCTCGGATGCCCGTGGGGCTGGTCACGTTGACCTCGGTGAGGTGGTCGCCGATCACGTCCAGCCCGACGAAGACGAGACCGGCGGCGCGACACTTTGCCCCCACGACGGCGCAGATCTGCTGCTCGCGGGGCGTGAGCGTGGTCGGGACGACGGTGCCGCCGACGTGAATGTTGCCCCGGTGCTCGTCGGCCTTCGGAACCCGCAAGATCGCGCCCCGCGGCTCGCCGTCCAGCAGGATGATGCGTTTGTCCCCGGCCCGCGCCTCGGGCAGGTACCGCTGCACCATGACCCAGCGTCGTCCGTCGTCGGTCAGGGTCTCGAGAATACTCGGGACGTTGCGGTCGTCTTTGTGGAGGAGGAAGACGCCCCGACCTCCATGACCATCGACGGGCTTCACCACCAACGGATGCGATACATCAGCCAGCCAACCGCGAATCTGCCCCTGGGACCGGGTGACCCAGGTCTCCGGCGTGAACTCCGGGAACTGGAGCGCCCAGAGTTTCTCGTTGGCGTCCCGGAGCGCCCCGGGACGATTCAGCACGAGCACGTCCGGACCCGCGTGGTCCAGGAGCTGAGTCGCGTGCAGGTAGTCCCGGTCGACGGGCGGATCTTTGCGCATCCAGACGGTGTGGAAGCTGCTCAACGGCGCATCCACCCAGGGTCCGAGCGTGTACGCTGGGCTCGCGTCCACGTCGAGGCGGAGCGCCGCGCACCGCGCGCCGGCGCGACCTCCCGGCAGCACGTGAAGCGACGCTTGCTGCGCGTAGAAGACCTCGTGCCCACGTCGCTGGGCCGCGAGCACGAAGCCCAGGGTCGTGTCTTTGCGGACGTCCGCCTGTTCGACGGGGTCCATGATGACGAGCACTCGCATGAAGCCGCCTCCGCGGAGACCTTAGCCGAGTCGGGCCGGAGCCGCCACGACCGTGGTATGTTGCCCCGCGCCCAGAGTACCCGCCGAAACCAGGAGAGACGATGATGTTGCGCACCCTGTCCGCGGCCCTCGCGTTGACCGCCGTGACCGTGCTGATGGCCGCCAGCGAAAAGCCGAGCCTGCCGGTGCCCGTGGCCGGCGCCGACTGGCACGCCCGCGGCGAGAAGTGGTTCAAGTCGGCCGACGAGGAAGGTCGCAAGGCCCAGATGAAGGAAGCGAGCCGCGCGCTGAAGCGCCCGTGCAAGTACTGCCACACCGAGGACTTCGAGGGCTTCACGGACAAGAAGGAGATCGCCCAGCAGATGATGGCGCTCTCCGCCGAGAACGATGTCACGTGCGAGGACTGTCACGACGGCCGGGACAAGTTCACGAAGATGGGCGAAGAGGCCCATCACATGTGGGACCTCGCCCATGAAAAGAAGGTCTTCTGCGACGATTGCCACGAGCCCCGGACGAAGTTCGAGAAGCTGACGGCGAACGGCAAGAAGTTCCACGACGAGTGGGAGGCCCGCGAGAAGGCGCGCAAGGCCGGTGGCGCGGTGGCTGCGCCTGCGGGAAGCGTCCCCCCGTCCGCGGCCCCCTCCGCTTCGCCCTCGAGGCCCTGAGCAGCCTGCTAAACCGGCGCGGACCTGGGGCGCCACCGGCGCAGGGCGTAGGGTACGAGCCAGGTCATCGCGATGAGCACGACCGCGAGGCCGTAGGTCGCGAGGATTTCGGGCGTCCGAGCCGAGATGGCCCGTTGAACCGGACTTTCGGTGTCCCGCGCCGCCCGCGAGCTCTGGCCGGTCACCACACTGACGGCGATGGCCTCGTCTTCGTCGCCGCCGAGCTCGGCCGTGAGAGCGATGGCGCGTCCACCCTCGACGAGGCGCACCCGCATGTCCTCACCGCGGATCGGCAGGGACGCCGCCTCGAAGGCCGCGGCCAGCCGAGCGCGCTCGCGCATGAAGACGTCCCGCACGGCCGCCAGGTCATCGTTGGCGAGGAGTTCGAGCACCTTCTCCTCCGTCTCGAGGCGGGTGCGCTCGCGCTCGAGGATCGCCACCAGGACATCCCGTTGCTCGAGCCGCTCCGCGTTCTGCAGGACCGGGACCCAAGCGATCGCCGACGCGAGGCCCAGGACGATGAACGTGGCCGCGATGCCGATCCACCGACCGACGGCGCTGGACTCGGGGAGCGCGCTCTCCCGGCGCACGTGGTCGTCGGCGAGGCGCCCGACGACGGCGTCGAGTGACGGGGCCTCGGCCCCCCGCTCCGTCGGTGCGACGTCCGGTTGCACCGTCGAGGGCCCGGCGACCCGCACGGGCGGGAGCGGCGCGCTCGGAGGTCGAGGGGCGGGGCGAGGGCGTTCCCGGACGGGCTCGGGGGCACTCGCCGGCGCCGTACGCGTGACCATGGGTCGACTGGGGGCCGGCGTGGGGGCCGGTGTCGCCCCCTCGCCGCGGACCTCGCGCTGCAGTTGACTGCCCCAGGCGGACGCGGCGCCGGGCGGGCTCGACTCACGGGCGGGTGCGGCGCCTCCGCCCCGCAGCGCCTTCTCCAGGCTGGAGCGACGTTTCTTGCGGACGACGGCCATGCCGCCATCGTCATCCGACCCGCCGCCGGAACCTCCGCCTGGGTGTGAAGCGCTCACGGGGGCGCATCATACGCATCGGTCGAGTCGTTCCCCAAGTGCCGACTGATGTCTCGGGCCAAGGAATCTCCGATTCCCGGGACTGCGGCCAGCGCCTCGAGCGTGGCCTCTCGCACGCGCTTCAGGCTGCCGAAGGTCTTGAGCAGCGCCCGGCGGCGGGCAGGGCCGACCCCGGGGATCTCCTCGAGGGTCGACCGAAGCACCTTCTTGTCGCGCACCTGGCGATGAAAGCTGTTGGCGAACCGATGCGCCTCATCGCGCAGGTAAGTCATCAGGTGCAGCTCGTCGGTGTTCGACCGCAGGGCCACCGGGTCCTTGCGCCCCGGGAGAAAGACCCGCTCCGGGGACCGAGCCGGCGCGCCGAGGTCATCCCGGTCGCCGTCGAGCACCCTCGACTTCGCGAGGCCGACGACGTCGAGCCCTTCGATCTTCAGGTCCTCGACCACGGCCACCGCGACGCCGAGCTGGCCACGGCCGCCATCGACGACCAGGAGCTGCGGCAGGTCACCCTCCTCGAGGCCGCGTCGAAGTCTGCGCATCAGGACCTCGCGCATCATCGCGAAGTCATCCGTGCCTTCCACCTCGCGGATCTTGTAGTGCCTGTAGTCTGCCCGCTTCGGCACGCCGCCCTCGAAGACCACCCGCGACGCGACGGGCGACTCGCCCTGAAAGAGCGCGATGTCGTAGCACTCGATACGAAACGGCAGGTTCGAGAGTCGGAGCCGGCTCTTGAGCTTGACGAGCGCGGCGTTCGTGACCGCATCGGCGCGTCGCGCCTGGAAGAACGACTGTTCGGCGTTCTTCTCGGCCATCTCGACCAGGCGGCGGCCGGCACCCCGGACGGGCACCTTCAGGGTCACACGACGACCCGCGAGCTCCGTCAGGCGCTCGGCCAGGGCCGACTCGGCCTCGACCGAACACGGCATGAGGACCTCGTCGGGCACATCGTTGCCCGCGTGGTAGTAGAGGTTGAGGAAGGTGCCGAGGGCCTCGCCGTCCGGCGCCTCCTGCTCGTCGAAGCTGAAGGTGCGCGAGCCCGAGAGCCGTCCGCGTCGCACGATGAGCAACGCGAGCTCGAGGTGGCTGCCTTGACGGTGGAGGCCGAGCACGTCCTGGTCGAGGGCCACGCCCTGGACGACCTGCTGACGCTCCAGGCTGCCCTCGATGGCGAGGATCTGGTCGCGGCGGACGGCGGCGCGCTCGAACTCCAACGCCTCGGCGGCCGCGTTCATCTGCGCACGCAACGACTCCAGGAGCTCCCCGCGCCGCCCCTGCAGGAACATCGCGACCTCGCGCACGCTCTGCTGGTAGGCCTCGCGCGCCACGGGCAGCACACACGGGGCCGGGCAGCGGCCGATCTGGTGCTGCAAACACGGGCGAGAGCGGTTTTTGAAGCTGAGGTCGTCGCAGTTGCGCAGGTGAAAGTGGCGCTCCACGAGCTTCAGCGTCTCGCGGATTTTGCTCGCCGAGTGATAGGGGCCGAAGTACTTCGCGCCGTCCTTGCGGGGTCGCCGGACCACGTCGATCCTCGGCCAATCGACCCGGTCGTCGATGCGCAGATGCAGGAAGCTCTTGTCGTCCTTCAGCTCGACGTTGAAGCGCGGCTGATGACGTTTGATCAGCTCGTTCTCGAGGATCAGGGCCTCTTTCTCCGTCGAGGTCAGGATCACCTCGACGTCGTCGAGCAAACGACCGAGCAGCGAGACGAAGTAGCGGCGGTCGCTCGTCGAGCCGAAGTACTGCCGGAGCCTCGACCGCAGGTTCGCCGCCTTGCCGACGTAGAAGATCGTGCCCTGGGCGTCCCGCATCAGGTAGACGCCCGGAGACGTCGAGATGCGCTCCAGGTCGCGCTCGGGCTCGAAGGGCAAGGTGAGTGCCCTAGCCGAGCGCGACCAGGAGGCGCTCCAGAGCGCGCATCTGGTCGCGGGCCTCCGCCGCCTTCTCGAACTCCATGGCCTTTGCCGACGCGGTCATCTGCGCGCGCGCGGCCTCGATGCGCCCCTCCAGGTCCTTCCGGTCCGCCAAGGACTCGAGGTCCACGACGGCGGCCTTGGACTTCCCGCCCGGTCCCCCCTCCGAGAACGCGCTCGCGGTGTGCTCCAGGTCACTGATGGTCTTGACCACGGTCCGCGGGGTGATGCCGTGCTCGACGTTGTACGCGGTCTGAATGCGTCGACGTCGGTCGGTCTCGTCGAGGGCGGCGCGCATCGAGTCGGTCATGCGGTCGGCGTAGAGCAAGACGCGCCCCTCGATGTTCCGGGCGGCGCGCCCGATGGTCTGGATGAGGGAGGTTCGATTGCGGAGGAAGCCTTCCTTGTCGGCGTCGAGGACGGCCACAAGCCCGACCTCCGGGAGGTCCAGGCCCTCTCGGAGCAGGTTGATCCCGACCAGCACGTCGAACTCACCGAGCCGCAGGTCCCGCAGAATGGCCGTGCGCTCGATGGTCTCCACGTCCGCATGTAGGTAGCGCACCCGGACCCCGAGGTCTCGGAAGTAGTCCGTGAGGTCCTCGGCCATCCGTTTCGTCAGGGTCGTGACCAGCACACGAAGCCCGCGCTCCACGGTCACCCGTACCTCGTGGAGGAGGTCGTCGACCTGCTGACCGGCGGGCCGCACCTCGACCTGCGGGTCCACGAGCCCGGTGGGGCGAATGATCTGTTCGACGACCACGCCCTGGGACTTCTCGAGCTCCCACTGGGCAGGCGTCGCCGAGACGTAGATCGCCTGGTTCACGAGCCCCTCGAACTCCTCGAACTTCAACGGCCGATTGTCCATGGCCGCCGGCAGGCGAAAGCCGTACTCGACGAGGGTCTCCTTGCGACTGCGGTCTCCCCGATACATGCCACCGACCTGGGGAATACTCACATGACTCTCATCGACGATGAGCAGCCAGTCCTTGGGGAAGTAGTCGAGGAGGCACGGTGGCGGCTCGCCCGGTGAGCGCCCGGTCAGGAAGCGGGAGTAGTTCTCGACCCCGTTGCAGTAGCCGATTTGCTCGAGTTGCTCGAGGTCGAACATCGTCCGCTGCTCGAGGCGCTGCGCCTCGAGAAGGCGCCCTTTGGCATTGAGGTCCGCGAGCCGCAGCCGCAGCTCGTCACGGATTTGCTCGATGGCCACGTCCAGTCGGCGCGGGCCGACGACGTAGTGGCTCCCCGGGTAGACCGCGATCCGGTCGAGGCTCTGGAGTTTGCGACCCCGGAGCGGGTCGATCTCCGTGAGCGCCTCGACCTCATCCCCGTAGAAGTCGATGCGCAGCGCCTTCTCTTCCTCGTGCACCGGGAAGACCTCGACCACATCCCCGCGCACACGAAAGGTGCCGCGGTGGAAGTCCAGGTCGTTGCGCTCGTACTGGATGTCCACGAGGCGCGCCATGACCGCGTCCCGGTCGATGCGCTGGCCGACCTCGAGGTGCAGGAGCTGGTCGTAGTAGGCCTCCGCGCTGCCGAGGCCGTAGATGCACGACACGCTGGCAACGATGATCACGTCCCGCCGCTCGAGGAGCGAGCGTGTGGCCGAGTGCCGCATCCGGTCGATCTCTTCGTTGATGCTCGAGTCCTTCTCGATGAAGGTGTCCGAGCTCGGGACGTACGCTTCGGGCTGGTAGTAGTCGTAGTAGCTGACGAAGTACTCGACGGCGTTGTGCGGGAAGAGCTCCTTGAACTCGGCGTAGAGCTGAGCCGCGAGGGTCTTGTTGTGGGCCAGGACCAGCGCCGGCCGCTGGGTGCGCACGATGACGTTCGCCATCGTGAAGGTCTTGCCGGAGCCCGTGACCCCCAGAAGCACCTGGTGGCGTTTGCCCGACTCGACCCCCTGGACGAGCTCTTCGATCGCCGCGGGCTGGTCCCCCTGCGGTGTGTAGTCCGTGACGAGCTGGAACGCGTTCATTCGACGCTCAGGTCGGCGTCGCCGGTGGTTCTCGGGTGTCCTGGACGGACCAATCGGTGCCATGAGGGCCGTCCATGAGAACGACCCCGGCGGCCAGCAGGACGTCCCGCAGTCGGTCTGCCTCGACAAAGTCCTTGTCGCCTCGGGCCACGAGCCGGTCGGAGATGGTCGAGGAGACCCAGTCCAGGTCGAGGCCGCGGCGCAACGCCGCGAGGTGTCGATGGGCCTCGAGATACGCCGCGGGATCCTCGGTGAAGAGCTGAAGCACGGTGTCCATGCGCATCACCGTATCCCGCAGGGTCCGCGCGGCCACCACGGCCGCCGGCAGCGCCTTCGCCTTGCGGGTGTTGAGGTACTCGTTGAGCAGCTTGAAGGCCTCGGCGAGGACCCCGAGCACCCGCACGGTGTTGAAGTCGTCGTCCATGGCCTCGATGAACTGCGCCTCGGCCTCCCGGAGAAAGGCCTCGCCCGGCAGCGGGCCGACGACCGGGTCCGTCCGCTGGTCGAGGAAGACCTCGAGCTTGCGCAAGGTCTCGTAGAAGTAGGCGATCCGCGCCGCGCACTCGTCGAGGGCCGCGTCCGAGAAGTTGATCGGGTTGCGGTAGTGGGTCGAGAGGACAAAGAGCCGCAGGCTCTGGGGCGTGTAGCGCCCCCGCACGTCGGCGATCGTGAAGAAATTGCCGAGTGATTTCGACATCTTCTCGTCGTCGACGTTGACGAAGCCGTTGTGCACCCAGTGGCGGACGTAGGGCGCGCCGGTCGCCCCTTCGGACTGCGCGATCTCGTTCTCGTGGTGCGGGAAGATGAGGTCCTGACCGCCGCCGTGCAGGTCCATGGAGGGGCCGTGGGCGTGCATGCCCATGGCGGAGCACTCGATGTGCCAACCCGGCCTGCCCGGTCCCCACGGGCTCTCCCACGACGGCTCCCCGGGCTTCGCCGCCTTCCACAGCGCGAAGTCCATGGGGTGCCGCTTGCGGGCGCTGACCTCGACGCGGGCGCCCGCGACCATGTCGTCCAGGCTGCGTTTGCCGAGCTTGCCGTACTCGGGGAACTTCTCGACCGCGTAGTAGACGTCGCCCTCCGAGGGGTATGCGACACCGCGCGCGATGAGCTGCTCGACCAGGGCGATGATCTGCGGCATGGAGGTGCTGACCCGAGGCTCCTGCTCGGGTCGAGCGACCTTCAGCGCGTCCATGTCCTCGTAGAACGCGTCGATGTTCTCTTGCGCCAGGGCGGTGGCCTCGAGGCCGCGTTCGTTGGAGCGCTTGATGATCTTGTCGTCGACGTCGGTGAAGTTGCGGACGTACTCGACCTTGAAGCCCGCGAAGCGCAGGTAGCGATAGACGATGTCGTAGGTCAGCGCGCTGCGCGCGTGGCCCATGTGGCAGCGGTCGTAGGGCGTGATGCCGCAGACGTACATGCGCACGCGACCCGGCTCGAGCGTTTCAAAGGGGCGCTTCTCGCCCGTCAGGGTGTCGTACACACGCAGCGTCATTCGGCGTCCTCGAAGAAATCGTCGTCCTGGAAGATGAACCGGTTCTCGGCGAGTCGCGCTTCCGCGGTCTCGCGCAGGCGGTCGGTGATGGCGGGGAACTGCGCGCAGAGCGTGTCGAGCGTGGCGCGCTGGAGCTCGAGCACGGTGACCGGCACGGTCGCCCGCACCGTCGCGGTCGCCGACTGGCCCGTGAGCAGCGCAATCTCGCCGAAGACCTCACCGGGTCCAAGCTGCGCGACCCGCGCCGGGGCTTCGTCTGGAGAGTCGGCGCGCCACACCTCGACGTTCCCGTGAAGGACCACCCGGAGCGCCCGACCCTCGCCCCCCTGCTTGGTCACGACGGCGCCCTGGGGGATCTCCCGCAGTTGAAAAGCCTGCAGCAGAGCGGCCCGCGCGGGCGGCTCCAGGTCGCGGAAGAGCGGGGAGGTCGAGAGGAGCATCTGGATCACACGCTGTCGCGTGAAGGTCTCGAGGGCCGCTGCGACCAGCGGCTGGGCGCGCCCGACGGCCTCGAGCCCATCGACGCGAACGCTCAGCACGACCGCCTCGCCCAGCGCCCGCGCCGTCGCGCTCCTGGGCTTCCGCAGGACCAGCGCCATCTCCCCGAGCACGCCGCCCTCGGCGACACGCCCGAGCACGACGTCGGGTCGGTCGGGGTCGCTCTTCGAGACCTCGAAGACCCCGTGCACGACCAGGAAGAGCGCGTCGGCGGCGTCTCCCTCCGCGAGGAGGACGTCCCCCGGCGCGAGCACCCGAAGCGCGAGGTGCGGCCACAGCGCCACGAGCGCGGCCTCGTCGATGCGGGAGAGCAGAGGCATCGGCCCTCGAGGGCCCGGACCACGCGGGACCCAGGGGCCGATGACCGTTTCCGTCGTCGCGGCCGGGACCTCGGCGTCGGCGGCCGGCGGCAGGGGCGGTGCGCTGCGGGTCGTGGACATGGACGCGTCCATGTCGAGCCACTCCGACATCGCCGCCGCCGTCGAGTCCGGGCCACGGCCGGTCGCGAGGGCGACGCTCAACGCGAGCAACGGACGCTCGGCGTCCAGCGCGGCCTCGAAGAGCCCGTGCTCGAGCGCACGGGCCGAACCGGGCGCACTCGCCGCGAGCACGCGCCAGGCGGGGTTGGCCGGCTCGGCCGCCGCCAGGCTTCGAAGCGCGAGGTCGGGGGTGGGCCCCAGGGCCTCACGCGCCCAGGTCGAGCGGGATTTCGTCGTCATCGTCCTGACCTCGCGGAGTCGTCCGAACCGGGCGCGGACGTTAGCCCACACGGGCCTGAGCGGCAAGGCGTGGCGCGGACCTGCGGCGCGTGAGTTGACCCCTCGGGCACCGCGTGTGAAACTCCTGCCCCACGAACGTCGTCTCCGACCGTCCGACGAGCACGAGTGCCGATGCAGGTGTCCTGTCCTCAGTGTCACGGTGATTCGCCCGCGGGCTCCGTCCATTGTGTGCACTGCGGGCACCGGTTGGGGCCGGCGCCGAATCAGACCACGCAATTCGGCATGCCGCTGCTGCGCCCGCCGGGACCGTCCGCCCCACGCCCTGGGGGTCCGGCGACCGCGACCTTCGGCGAGGCGGACATGGCGCGTTTGGCCGCGGCCGTCCGGGAGTCGGACCTGGACGACGCCCCCGCCCCGAAGCCGAGCTTGATGGCCGGGCTGCCACGCCCTCGCGTCAGCTCCGCGCCGTCCCCGTTGACGGCGACTGGCGTGAGCAACAAAGCCGCGCCGATACGCGTCGGCGGGGTCTCTGCGCCGTCTGCGGCCGCGGCCCCCGTGGCCCAGGCCGCAGTGTCCACGAGCGCCGCGGCCGCCCGCCGCACGGTGATGGGGATGCCGCTCCTCGGGCCGGGTGCGATGTCCGCGGGCGCGCGGGCGTCCGATGCGCCCCAGGCGTTGGCGGCCGAGGGCACCGTGCCCCATGCTGGCCTGCCGCCCACGGCGCGAAGCCGCGGTGCCGTCGAGGTCGCCGGGGGCGCCTCCCTGGAGTCGCTGGGAGGCTCTGGAGACGGCCCGATGCTCACCTCGCTGGACGACTTCGGCGAGGCCTTGAACCGGAGCTCGTCGGCGCAGGCTCAAGCGCCGCACGCCGAGCCGGTCCCGCAAGCGGAGCCTGCGCAGGTCGAGCCCCGCGTCTCGGTGACGCGCTCGCGGGCCTCGGCCCTCGATGAGGTGGAGACGCCCATCGAGCCGCCCGTCGCCGCGCCCGCGCGCTTGCCGACGCGGCTCGACACGGAGCCCACACCCGGGCTGACCGCCCCGACTCGAGGTCCTTCGACACGGACACTTTGGGTCATCGCGGCGCTGCTCGCGGTCGTTTTTGCCGTGGTGGGTGTGGTCGCCTGGCTTCGCGGCGCGTGAGTCCGCGGGCCTCCTTTGGGCCCCGCGCGCTCTTGGTCGCGACCTGTTTTCTCGGATGCGCCGCCCCCGAGGACATGGGTGACCCGCGGGATGCGGAGGCCGACGCGGAGGCCGACGTGGAGGCCCATTCCGCGGACCCCGCGGACGCCCCGCCTGAGGCGCCGAGCCCCGCCTGTGTGGACCCGGACGGCGACGGTCACGGCGAAGGCGAAGGCTGCGCGGGTTTCGATTGCGACGAGGCGGCCCCGGACGTTCACCTCGGGGCGCGCGAGGCGTGCAATGGGCGGGACGACGACTGCGATCTCCGGGTCGATGAGGTGGGTGACCTCGTGAACCCGGCTTCTCTCGAGGTTTGTCTCGACAGAGGGGTGTGCGTCGGTGCCCGAGGCGTCTGCGACGATGGGGCGTGGCTCTGTGACTACTCAGCGGCCTACGAACCTGGGCGTGAGCGGTCCTGCGACTTCCTCGACAACGACTGTGACGGCCGCGTCGACGAGGACTTCGAGCTGGAGCTCGACGTGGAGCATTGCGGGGCGTGCGGGCGCCGGTGCGCGCGACCGCACGCGGTCGTGGAGTGCGCGGCGGGGCTTTGTCAGAGGACGGCGTGTGAGGCCGGCTGGATCGACCAGAACGGCGAGGTCGAGGATGGATGTGAGACCGCGTCGCGCTGAGGCGAGACGCAGGGAGGGGGGCGAGTGTTTCACGAGAAACAGGCCGCGGACGACGCGGCGAGCCTGGGGCGTCCGGTGCAAGACAGCCGGGTCGAGATGACCGAGCTCGTGCTGCCGCCGGACACGAACCAGCACGGCACCATCTTCGGTGGCCGGGTGCTGCAGTGGATCGACATCGCGGGTGCCATCGCGGCCCAGCGCCACTCCCGGCTCAAGGTCGTGACCGCGAGCATCGACGAGATGCACTTCCTCGTGCCCATTCGGCTCGCCGAGGTCGTCGTGCTGAAGGCCAGCGTGAACTTTGTCCATCGGAGCTCGCTCGAGGTCGGCGTTCGGGTCGAGCGCGAGATTCCGTCCACGGGCGAGCGCATCAAGGCGGCCACGGCGTATCTGACCTTCGTATGCCTGAACGACGCAGGCGAACCGACGGCGGCCCCCCCACTGCAGCTCCTGACGGACGACGTGGAGGCTGGCGGCGCTGTGCTGCGGGCCCTG
>JBMOFP010000088.1:0-25421 GCA_049318805.1 Bradymonadia bacterium | reverse complement strand
CACCGGCGAGGTCGAGGACATGCTCCTCCTCGACGTGACCCCGCTCTCGCTCGGCGTCGAGACCCAGGGCGGCGTCTTCACGCGGATCATCCCCCGGAACACGACGATCCCCTACCAGGCAGGCCAGGTCTTCAGCACCGCCGTCGACAATCAGCCGATGGTGACCGTGCACGTGCTGCAGGGCGAGCGTGAGATGTCCAAGGACAACCGCTCGCTCGCCCGCTTCGACCTCCTCGGCATCCCGCCGGCGCCGCGCGGTGTGCCCCAGATCGAGGTGTCGTTCGAGATCGACGCCGACGGGATTCTCCACGTGAGCGCCGCCGATCGCGGCACGGGCCGCGAGCAGCGTGTCCAGGTCCGCGCGACGAGCGGCCTCAGCGAGAACGAGATCCAGCGCATGGTGACCGAGGCTGAGCGGCACGCGCTGGACGACCGGTCGCGCAAGGAGCTCATCGAGCTGCGCAACAACGCCGAGGGCTTGCTCTATACGACCGAGGAGGCGCTGCGGAACTACGGCGAGGTGCTCTCGCCCCTGGACGTCGAAGAGATCCGCAACGACATGGAGACCCTGCGGTCGTCCATGAACACGGTCGATCCCGACGAGCTGCGGCTGGCGATTCAGAATCTGGAGCAGTCGGCCTACCGCATCTCCGACGCCATGTACGCCGACGCCGCGGAGCGCAAGGGCAAGGGGAGCTGAGCCTCTGTCGGCCCCGCAGGACTACTACGCCCGACTCGGGGTCCCGCGCGACGCCGACGAAGACGCGCTGAAGAAGGCGTTCCGCAAGCTCGCGCTGAAGTACCACCCGGACCGCAACCCCGGTGATGCGAGCGCCGAGGAGCAGTTCAAAGCGATCAACGAGGCGTACGCCGTCCTCAGTGATGCCGACCGTCGCGCCCACTACGACCGCTTCGGGCAGGACGCCCCCATGGGCATGGACCCGCGCGGCGGACCCGCGGGGGGCGTTCGTCTCGACCCTTCGCACTTGCGGGACGTGTTCGGGGACGTCTTCGACGAGCTCTTCGGCAGCTTCTTCGGCCGCTCGAACGTGCACCACGGTCGCGATGTGCAGGTCGAGCTCACGCTCCAGCTCGAAGAGGCCGCGAACGGCACTGAGAAGGAGGTGCCGGTCACCCGGCCGACACGGTGCGGGACCTGCGGCGGGAACGGAGCGAAGGTCGGCACGCAGCCCGTCCGCTGCGGCACTTGCGGCGGCGCCGGTCAGGTGCGTGTCCAGGCCGGCTTCCTGTCGGTCGTGCAGCCGTGTCCTCACTGCCACGGGAGCGGCATCGTCATTCCCGAGCCGTGCCTGACCTGCCGGGGAACGGGCCGTGGGAGCGAGGAGACCCGCGTGCGGGTCACGGTCCCTGCGGGCATCGAGCAGGGCCAGCGCATTCGTATGGCCGGCCAGGGCGAGCCGGGGCGCATGAATGGGAGTGACGGCGACCTCTACATCGTCATCAAGATCGCGCCGCATGCGTTCTTTCAGCGGCAGGGGCGCGATCTGGTCTGCGAGGTGCCGGTCACGTTTCCCCAGGCGGCCCTGGGTGCGCACATCGAGGTGCCGACGCTCGACGGCAAGGTCAAGCTCAAGGTGCCGGCCGGCACAGAGCCCGGCGCCATGCTGCGCCTCAAGGGCAAGGGGGTCTACGACCTCCGCGGGCACGGTCGAGGCGACCAGCTCGTGCGCATCTCCATCGAGGTGCCCCACAAGCTCACGGCCCAGCAAAAGTCGCTGCTGGAGGCGCTGGACGCGTCCTTCCAGGAAGGCCGCGGCACACCGAGCGAGAAGCGCAAAGGCTTCCTCGACCGCCTGCGCGACCTGATCGACTGACGGCCCCCGGCGCCGGGTCAGACCGGGACGGGGACCTGCTCGAGCAGCTCGCCGATGACCCGCTCGGCTTCGTCCCGCTGCCCGCTGACGGCGTCGAGCTGGCCGGCGACTTGAACGCGGTGGGCGAGCACTGGCCGGGCCAGCGCTTTCACGTCGTCGGGCAGCACGAACCCGCGCCCTTGGAGGAAGGCGCGCGCCCGGCAGGCCTGCTGCAACGCGAGCGCGCCACGGGTCGAGACCCCCAGCGACAAGAGCGGGCTTCGGCGGGTCTCGTGCACCAGTTGCAGCAGGTAGTCCACCACGAGGCCGTCGACACGGACCTGGTCGACTTCGTCTTGGAGCGCGAGCAATAGGGTGGGATCGAGGATCGCGACCTGACGCGTCCCGCCGTCCGGACCGACGCGCCGTGCGAGGATCTCACGCTCGACGCCCGGCGAAGGGTACCCCATGCGCAGCCGCACCATGAACCGGTCGAGCTGGCTCTCCGGCAGCGGGTAGGTGCCGTGAAACTCCTGCGGATTCTGCGTCGCGACGACGATGAAGGGCCGCGGCAGCGCGCGTGTGTCGTTGTCGAGCGAGACCTGGCCCTCGTTCATGCTCTCGAGCAGGCTCGACTGGGTCTTCGGCGTGGTTCGGTTGATCTCGTCCGCGAGGAGCACGTTCGCGAAGATCGGTCCGGGGCGGAACTCGAAGCGCTGCTCCCCGGGCACGAAGATGTTGACCCCCAGGATGTCGCTGGGGAGCAGGTCACTCGTGAACTGGATGCGTTTGAAGCTACAGCCGAGCCCGCGCGCGATGCTCTCGGCGAGGGTCGTCTTGCCGACGCCGGGAACGTCCTCGAGGAGGATGTGCCCTCGCGCGAGCACGGCGACCAGGGCGGTCTCGATGGTCTCGGCCTTGCCCCGGACGATGCTGTTGAGGGATTCGACGAGGCGGGCGAGGGGCGAGTTCTGCATGCGCGGCGATATTGGGTCAGGGGCCTGGGTCACGCAAGGACCGCCGCGGGACCGGCGGCGAGCGGCCCGGCGTCGGCGCGTTCCGGGAAGGCGAATCGAAACGCGGGCCACGCGGTGTCGACCGTGTCGGTGCGCTCCACGGTCCCGCCTTGCTGGGACGCGAGGCTGTCGAAGAGGCGTCGCGCGGTGCCGGCCGCGCTCTCGCTCCGGCCCGTTTCGGCGTCGTCCAAGTGGAGTCTGAGTCGGCGACGGTCGGCGTCGACCTCGTCTGGGCTCGCGCCGCTCGACCGCACCAGGCGCACGTCGACGAGCAAGGTGGACGCCTCGGCGTGGAGGCGGACCTCCACCGTCCCTTCCTCGACCGCGTCGATGAGCACACCCGCGCACAAAGCAAGGGCGCGCACCGTGCGTTGCGCGTCCAGCGGAGGGCGCACCGCCGCGGCGCTGGGCTCGACCTCGATCTCGAGCTGAACCCGGCCGAGGGGGTCCCGCCGCCACTGGCTGCGCAGCTCCTGGGCGATGGCCTCGGCGGTGATGGGGGCCGACGCGCCCTGGCGCCCGGGCGAGGCCTCCATGCGCGCGGCGTCGAGGAGCGCGAGAATGAAGCGCAGGAGCGTATCCCCCGAGCGCCAGAGGATGCCGAGGTGTCGCGTCTGGGTCGGCGTCAGCGGTCCGTCCATGCCGGCGAGCAACACCTCGCTGAAGCCGAGAATCGTGTTCAGCGGACTCTTCAGCTCGTGGCTGACGTGGGCGAGGAATCGGGCCTTCGCGGCGTCCGAAGCACGACGGGCGGCCGTGGCCTCATCCAACGCGTCGCGACGGGTCTGAAAGCCGCGCAGGGCGTCCCCGAAGGCCTCGACGAGCGCGTGTGTCTCGCGGAACCCGGCCTCGACCCCCTCGGGGCCCGGCAGCGGCTCCTGCCCCTCCGGGCGAGCCCGCACCCGTGCCAGGGCGTCCCGCACGCTCCGGAGCTCGCGGGTGACCTCCCGCGAGAGCCACGCGCCGAGGCTCAGGGCGAAGAGGGCCACGACCACGAAGAGCGCGATGGGCACCAGACGCAGCGACCAGGGGCGCGGCACGTGGGGGTCCGCGACGGCCCCCACGAGGTCTCCCCCCACGTCGAGCGAGGTCGCGCGGTACGGCATCACGCCGGGGGGCGGCGTCAGACTCGACATCATGGCGTCGCGGGCTTCGTCGTCGGGCAGGATCCGCAGCACACGTTCGAGCACGTCGACGTACTGACCGTCGTAGAAGCGGCTCACGTCGCGCGCGTAGTCCTGGGTATTCGACTGCTCGACGACCACCAGCGCGGCGACACACACCACGACCGGGAGTTGCACGGCCATGGCCACACGCAGGCGGACGGGCTGTCGCACCGCGGGCACCGCGCCGGCGCCCTCGAGACCCCGCGCTTCTTGGACGAGCAAGCGCCGGAGGGCGAGGTGCGCGGGCAGGACCGGCAGACCCACGGCGAGATACACCGAGACCGAGGCGACGAGCGCGTCCGTGGCGTCGGCGCCGCACGCGAGCGTAAAGCCGAGCGTGGTGAGGGCCAGGGCGACCCCCGTCAAGATCAGCGCCCCCGCGACACGCAGCGGGTGGTCATGGGCGGCGGCACGTCGGGTCGGCGCACCGAACGGGGCCGTGCGCAGGGGCGTCAGCGCCCGCCATCCGCGGACCAGATCCACCAACGCCGCGAGAAAGAGCCCGACGCGGACGCCGTCGAGGAACGAGGGCTCAGCCGCGACGACCTGGACCCGAACGACCCGCGGCACGATGAGCTCGACCAGCACCGCCGAGGCGATGAAGGCCCCGGTCGCGACCAGGAGCGCGGGGGTGAACGGGCTGCGCGCAGATGTCACGACGCGCCTCCCTTCGACGCACCCCGCGGCAGCGCGACGCGAAACGTGCTGCCCTCGCCCTCGATGGACTCGACCTCGATGCGGCCGCCGTGTTGGCGCACGAATCGGCGCGCGATGGACAGCCCCAGGCCCGTCCCCGCCACGCTGCGCTCCGACTCGACGCGATGGAACTCGTCGAAGATGCGGTCGAGGTCCGCGCGAGGAATGCCGGGGCCGCTGTCGGCGACCTGGACGATGACGTGGGTGGGGCTGGCGGAGACGGAGACATGCACCCAGCCGGCGCGCGTGAACTTGAGCGCGTTGCCGATCACGTTCTCGAAGACCTGCCGGAGACGGTTCGTGTCCCCTTCGATGGCGGGCATACCCGGGGCGGGGCGGAAGCCGACCTCGACGCCGTGGGGCACGGCACGCGCGAGCGCGGCCAGCACGGACTCGACCAGGGCGGCGACGTCTACGGGGGCGAGCTCCAGCGGCGCGTCCCGTCCGGATTCGATGCTCGACAGGTCGAGGATCTCGTCGACGTGGCGCAGGAGCTGTGCGCTGGCGCTCTCGATCAGCGCCACATCCTCGCGCTGAGCCTCGCTGAGCGGTGTGCGCCCGAGCAGATGGCAGTAGCCCGAGATGGTGTTCAGGGGGGTCCGCAGCTCGTGGCTCGCGGAGGCGAGGAATCGGGCACGCGCCCGGTCCGCCTCCGCCGCGCCGTCCAGCTCGGCCGACAGTCGCCGGTTCTCGGCGTCGCGCACGGTCAAGGCCGCCTGGACCTCCAGGGCGAGGTCGCCCAGCTCGTCATGGCTGCCGACGGGCACCCCGGGGGCGGCCAGGGCGAGCGTCGTAGGCGGACCCTCGTGTGTCCCGAGGCGTCTGAGCGCCGCGCCGAGCGCACGCAGTTGCGCGCTGAGCTCCGCCCCCACGAGCCACGCACCCAAAGGCGCGCCCAGGGCCAACAGACCGAGCAAGAGCAGCGCGGGTGCGTCGTCGGGGGCCCGCACGGCGGGTGGTCGAGAGGCGAGGGCCACCAGCCAGAGGCGCTCCTCTCCGACGGTCCGGTCGACGGCGAAACGGCGCCCCAACATGTCCACGGAGTACCAGGCGTCGTCGACGCGCTCGACGAAGAGCGCGTCCTCACCGAGCGACGCCGGCCGCTGCGAGAGAGGGAGGAGCGCGGCCTCGACCTCGCCATGGGTCGTCAACGTCTGAAGCACCTGCTCGCGGGCCAGCGGGTCGTCGACTCGGAGTTGGCGCAGCGCGGCGCTCCCGAGGTCGGCGAGGGCGACGGTCTGTTGCTGCAGGGTCTCGCGACGCGCCCCCTCGGCGCGCCGCACGCTGCCGACACCGAGCATCGTCACCGAAACGAACGCGAGCGTCGCCGTGGTGCCGAAGAAGACTGCGGGCAGGCCTGGCCGCGCTTCGGCCCGGTCGAGGGCTGCGCCCAGCGCGGTCCGGGCGTGGGCGCGCCGTGAGGCGAGGAAGAAGCCGAGGAGCCCCACGGCGACCCCGGTCGCGACCTG
Source organism: Bradymonadia bacterium (assembly GCA_049318805.1). GTDB lineage: Bacteria > Myxococcota_A > Bradymonadia > UBA7976 > UBA1532 > CANLBD01. The sequence goes on along the minus strand of JBMOFP010000088.1, from coordinate 19,260 downwards.
CACGCAGAAGAGGGAGAACGCGTCCAGGTACGGCACCCGCGGTGTGCGTGCGAGGGCGAGGAAGCAGCCGGCCGCAGCGAAGGTCGCGCAGTAGCCCAGGTCCAGGGCGACGCGGCTCGGCTTGTCCGGGGGCAGCGGCGTGAGGTCGCCCGTCGCGACGGCCCACAGGCGACGAGTCGGTCGCAGGCCCAGAACGGCGAGGGCGCCGACGGCCCCCGAGACGAGGCTCACCGCCTGCGCGATGGGCATCGCCATGGGGTCCAAGAGCAAGTAGCGGGGCAGCAACCACGCCCAGAAGGGGATCCACAGGACGCCGATGCAGGTCTCGGGCTGAAGGCCCGTCACCGGACGTTCGGCGCCGCGGCTCACGAGCTGGCGTCCCGGGGGCTCAGAGGACCGGTCACGCGGAGCTCTTCGATGGCGCGGTCCGTCGCGCGTGTCACGATCAGCTTGACCCCGCGCGGGTGCACGTCCAGCTCCAGCTCGTCACCGGCGCGAGGGATGCGCTTGAACCGCCCGAGCAGGTAGCCGCCCACGGTCTCGACGTCGTCCTCGGCGTCGAGCGCGACACCGAAGAGCTCCTCGAACTGGGCGCGCGTGGCCCGCGCGTTCACGATCCATCCGCCGCCGACCGCCGGCCGCCACCAACGGCTGCCCTGGTCGAACTCGTCGTCGATTTCACCGACGATCTCCTCGAGGATGTCCTCCAGGGTCAGGAGCCCGACGGTCTTCCCGAACTCGTCGACCACGATGGCCGCCGTGGACGCGCGCCGCTGTAGGATCACGAGCAGATCGTCGATCTCTTGAGTCTCCGGGGCGAAGTGCGGCGCCCGGGCCAGGAGCGCGACGGACTGCTTCGCGTCCTCGGCGCGGAGCAGGTCGATGTGGTGCAGCACCCCGACGACCTCCTCCATGCGGTCGCGGTAGACCGGCAGTCGGGAGTAACCCTCGCGCGCGATCAGCGCGGCGGCCTGCTCGACGGTCGCATCGGACGAGATGGCGCACACCTGGCTCAGCGGGATCATGCTGTCGGCCGCGGTGAGGTGGGAGAACGAGAAGATGCGAGAGATCATCTCGCGCTCACCGGCCGGCAGAGTGCCCCCGTCGCTCTCCTGGTCCACCAGGGCCTGAATCTCCTCGCGGGTGGCCGGCGGCGACTCGACGTCGTTGCCCGGGCGACGCCAGACTCGGCTCCACGCTTCGGTGGCGACCACGAAGGGCCGGAGCAGGTGTTGGAGCAGCATCAGGGGGGTCGCGAGGCGGGGCGCGAGTGTGTCGGCGTGGCCTCCGAGTAGGGTCCGCGGCAAGAGCTCGGCCGAAAGGAAGAGCGCGGGGAGCAGCACGATCAGCGTCCACTCGGGGTGGTCGAAGCCGACCGCCGTCACGCTCGCGGCCGTGAGCATGCAGAGTCTCGAGACGAGCAGCGTGGTGGCCGACAGGCGGTCCGGGAAGCGCCGGAACCACAACGCCCTTTCGCTGCCCGCGCGCCCTGCGCGTGCCGCCTCCGCCAGCGTACCCTCGTGCGCGTGGGTGATGGCCTGTTCGGCCAGCATCACGAACATCTCCAGGGCCACCAACGCGACCACGATCACCGCCGTCATCGGACCGGCTCCTCGCCCTTACGCTCGGCCGCGAGGTCCGTGATCGGCCCGACGAGCTCCTCGAGCAGGTCCTCCATCGTGCAGACGCCCACGGCGCGGCCCACCTCATCGACGACGACGGCGATGTGGAGCCGGTGCCGCTTGAACTGCTCGAGCAGGACCTGGGCGCGCATCTGCGGCACCACGAAGAGCGGTCGACGGACCAGGCGTTTCAAGGGCCGCGGTGAGGCGACCCCCCACCGGATCGGCAGCAGGTCCTTGGCGTAGAGGACCCCGACGATGCGGTGCGGATCCCGTCGCCACACGGGCACCCGGCTGTACTTGCGCTCGGCCACGAGGCGCGTCACGTCGGGCACGGGCATGTCCTCCGGCACCGAGAAGACGCGGTCGAAGGGCGTCATCACGTCCCGAACGCGCCGGTCGCCGAAGTCGAGCACGTTGTGGATCAGCGCCTGCTCCTGCTGCTCGACCGTGCCCGCCTCGACGCTCTCGCTCACGAGCGTGCGGAGCTCCGCGCCATCGATGGTCCCACTGACCTCGGCCGAGAGGGGGAGCGTCGTCGAGCGCTCCCGGTTCGGCAGCAGCGTGCCCGAGAGGGCGCGCAGGGGCCGCGTGACCGCGAGAACGCCGTGGTAGAAGGGTGTGAGCCGCCGTGCGACGGGTTCGGCGTGCCGCGCGCCGAGCGCCCGCGCGGGCACCTCGCCCAGCACGAAGAGCATGACCAGGCTCACGAGCAGCGCGATCCCCCCGTGGGTGAACGCATCGAACTCCGGGAAGAGCGCGCGATCGAGCAAAACGACCGAAACGGCGAAGCCCACCTCGGAGACGCCCACGAGGAAGTCGAACGCGCCGCGGACCATGCGCGGGTCGCGCAGGAGCTCACCGATGCCCCCGGGGCCATCGTCCTGCTCGAGCCGGACACGCTCCACACGATCGAGCCCGAAGAACGCACCGGCGGCGGTCGCGCACAGCAGCGTGGCCGCGAGGAAGAGGACGACGAGGGCGAGGAGCGGGAGCACGGCGTCAGGCGAAGTGGTCCCACCCCAGCGCGGGGGCGGGCTCATCGTCGAGGAGGACCGGCGTCCCGGGGCGCGCCGCCAGGACCTCGCCCAGGGCGAAGCAGGGAAACGGCGGCGGCGTCGCGGCCGTGAAGAGCAAAACGTAGTCCTCGCCCCCGGACAGGGCGAGCCTCACGTCGGCGCCGTGCAGGCGCTGATACAGGGGCGAGACCGGCACGCGGGCGGAGTCGATCCGCAAGGTCACTTCGCTGGCGCGGGCCAGCCGAGTTGCGTCCAGCAGGAGGCCGTCCGAGATGTCCATGCACGCGCCCGCCTCGGGGTGCACGGCCAGGGCGCGCGCCTCCGCGAGGTGCGGCCGCCAGGCGTGTCGCGCGGCGCGGGTCTCCGCGCTCGGCCGAAGCACACCCAGAGCGGCGTCGCCGAGTGGCCCCGACACATAGAGCGTGTGACCGGGGCGCGCGGCATCGCGACGCAGGGGGCGGGGGCCGGCGAGGGCCCCACCGGCGGTGACCGAGATGACGAGCGGGCCCGGGGTCCGCGTGAGGTTGCCGCCGAGCACCGCGGCCCCGTGGTCTCGCGCGACCCGCGCGAAGCCCCCGGTCAACGCGGCGAGGCGGTCGACGCGTCGCCATGCGGTCGGCAGACAGAGCGCCCACACCAGCCAGGGTGAATCGCCGCCCGAAGCCGCGAGGTCCGAGAGGTTCTGGACCGCGGCTTGGGCGCCGATCTGGTCGTCGGTGTCCCAGGCCGCATCGAAGTGCACGCCCTCGACGAGTGTGTCCGTCGTCACCAGCGCCGTGGAGTGACTCGGGAAGCCGCAATCATCGGAGAGGTCGGGCCGTTGACCGTAGGCTTCGAGGGCCAAGGCGATCGCCGAGACCAGGGTCGCTTCGTCGCTGGGCGAAGAGGGCATCAACCCATTTCGACCACGGCCTTGACCACGTCCAGGAGTCGCGCGCGGGTGAAGGGCTTCGTGAGGTAGAAGACCCCGCCCACGCTGAACCCCGCGTGCATGCTCTGCAGGTCGGCCTTGGCGGTGAGGAAGATCACGTAGGGATTGCCGAGGTCCGGATCCCTGCGGACGCGCTCGCCGAGGGAGAACCCGTCCATGTCCGGCAGCCCGATGTCGAGCACGACGGCCCGATACTTCTGCGCGCGCAAAGCGAGGATCGCGTCCTCTCCTGTCCGCACGCTGTCGAAGGCGTAGCCCTCGGCGGCGAGGAGCTTCTCCTCCAGGGCGAGGATCTCCGCGTCGTCTTCCACGAGGAGCAGCCGGGCGCTGGCGCGGTCACTCAACGCGGTGTCTCCGGGCTCGTCGGCATCGTGAAAGAGAAGGTGGAGCCCTGTCCGGGTTCACTCTGCACGCGCACACTGCCTCCGTGGGACTCGACGAAGCTCCTCACGATGGAGAGCCCGAGCCCGGTCCCACCGTATTCACGGGTCGAGGAGTTGTCTACCTGGAAGAAGACGTCGAAGACCCGGTCGAGCTTGTCGGCTGGGATGCCGATCCCCGTGTCCTCGACGGCGTAACGGACCCAGGGCGCGGCGCCGTCGGCCGACTCGAGGTCGACCGATACGGTGATTCGGCCGCCCTGCAACGTGAACTTCACGGCGTTGCTCAACAGGTTCAGCAAGACCTGCCGGATCTTGTAGGTGTCGACGTAGATGTTCGGCAGGTCGGGGGCGACCACGACGTCGAGCGTCAGGTCCTTCTTCTGAGCCTGCGGGCGCACGGTGGTGATCGCGTCCAGCACCGACTCCGGGCGCACGACCTGACGGTTGAGCTCCTGGGTGCCGCCCTTCTCGATCTTCGAGATGTCGAGGATGCCGCTGATCAAGTGAAGGAGGCTCTCGCCCTTCTCCATGATCGTGGTGACGTACTCGCGCTGCTCCGCGGCGAGCGGCCCCGCGAGCCCCTCCAGGAGCATCTCGCTGTAGCCGATCACGCTCGTGAGCGGTGTGCGCAGCTCGTGGCTCACGGTCGCCAGGAAGTTGCTCTTCAGGGTGTCCAGCTCATGCAGCCGCGCGTTGGACTCGACGAACTGAAGATTGCTCGCCTCGAGCTCGCGGTTCTTGGCCTGCAGCGCGTCGTAGGCCGAGGTGATGGACTCCAGGTGCATGTTCGAGGTCAGCACGGCCTTGTAGCCGGCGTGGCAGACCACATCGATGGACTTCAGCAGACTCTCCATGATCTTGCGCAGGGTCGAGTCGGCCACCCGCCGGAGCTCGGTGCGCAGGCGGTCGAATCGCGCGAGGTCGACCTCCCCGAAGAAGGCCTCATCGGGCCGATGTTCGGCCTCGGACTCGGCCGCCAGGTAGGGCCCCACCACGAGCTTGCCCAGCAGGTCGCCGTTGTACACCACCGGCGCGATCAGCCAGCGTGTCCCGCTCAGGGGTTCGTCCCGCGCGCGCCACTCGCCGACGTCCACGTCCACGGCCTTCAGCTCGGAGATGAAGTGGGTGACGCGATGCCGTGCGTCGGCGAAGTTGAACAGGTAGTTCACGAGGCCCGCGCCGAACTGGACGTCCACGACCTTGTGGTGCTGGGCGTCGAAGACCTTCACGCCGACTCGATACAGGTCGACCCACGTTCGGCAGAGCTCGGTGAAGAGCTCGGGCTCGAAGAGCTCGGCCAGGGTGACGGAGCGGTCGACGATGGAGACCTGGGGCGGTGCGTTCATGAGCCGAACCCGCTCGACCGGACCCGTTGGGGATTCCAGTCTCGAAAGACCTGCTCCATGAAGCTCTGCCGCTCGGTCTGGAGTTTCTCGCCGAGCGCGTAGTTCGAGTCGAGGTGGTCCCAAACCAGGCCGAGCAGGCCCTGGAGGGTCTCGAGCACGCCGACCCCGGAGATCGCGGTCGCCCGGTAGATCGGCGTTCGCCGACGGGTCTCGAGGGCGCGCAGCTCCTCCTCGCTCCGGATGTTCGGGAGGTCTCGTTTGTTGAACTGGATCACCAGCGGCATCTGGTCCACGTCCAGACCGTTCGAGGCCAGATTCTCACGCAGGTTCCGGAACGCTTCCTTGTTCGCGTCGCTCTCGGCGAGCTGACTGTCGGCGATGAATGCCACGGCGTCCGCGCCCTGCAAAACCACGCGGCGGGTGCTGTCGTGGATCACCTGGCCGGGCACGGTGAAGAGCTTGATCTTCACGCGGTACCCGGACCGTGTCTTGAAGAAGACCGGGAGCAGGTCGAAGAAGAGCGTACGGTCGTCTCGGGTCTCGAGGGTCATCAGACGACCGCTGCCCCCCGGCGGGACCATCTGGTGAATCGCCTGTAAATTCGAGGTCTTACCGCTGAGCGCAGGGCCGTAGTAGACGACCTTGAGCGTGAGCTCGCGCTGGTTGAGGTTGAACTGGACCATCAGCAGACCCCCGCGCTCTCGGGCGGTCGCGCCTCGACGGGAGCCTTGGGGCGTGGGGTCGGCGCCTGGACGAGCGCTTCACGCAACACCTCGTCCACGTGTCGAACGAGCACGATGCGGATTTTTCGGCGGGCGGCGGGGTGCAGCTCGACCAGGTCGGGGGCGTTCGCGGCGGGCAGGATCACGGTCCGCAGGCCGGCGCGCACGGCGGCAAGCAACTTCTCGCGAATTCCGCCGACGGCGAGCACATGACCCCGCAGCGTGACCTCGCCGGTCATCGCCACGTCGCGCCGCACGGGGATGCCCGTGGCGACCGACGCGAGGGCCGTCGCCAGCGTCACACCCGCGGAGGGGCCGTCCTTGGGGATCGCGCCCGCCGGCACATGCACGTGCAGCTCCCGCTCCCGGAAGAACTGAGGGTCGATGCCCAGCTGCTCACTGCGCGAGCGGACCCACGTCATGGCGGCGTGGGCGCTCTCCTTCATGACCTCACCGAGCTGCCCGGTCAGCTTCAACGCGCCGGTCCCCGGCATCGGCGTCGCTTCGATCTGGAGCACGTCGCCGCCCGCCTGGGTCCAAGCGAGGCCCGTCACGACGCCGATCTCGTCCTGGTCGGTTCGGGCGTGGTCAGCGGCTCGGGGAGGGCCGAGCAGGGCAGGGAGACGCGCCGCGGTGACCGTGACCGCGCGGTCGTCGCCCTCGGCGACCTTCCGCGCGACCTTGCGACACACGGCGGCGACCTGCCGCTCGAGGTTCCGCAGGCCGGCCTCGCGTGTGTAGTCGGAGATGAGCCGACGCAGCGTGGGCACCGGTATCTGCACCTCGTGGCCGCCGAGCCCGTGGTCGAGGAGGGCGCGCGGCACGATGTGTCGCTTCGCGATCTCGAGCTTCTCCTCTTCGGTGTAGCCGCTGAGCGCGATCAGCTCCATCCGGTCCCGAAGCGGCCCCGGAATGGTGTCCACGACGTTGGCGGTCGCGATGAAGAGCACGTTCGACAGGTCGAAGGGCACGTTCAGGTACAGGTCGACGAAACGACTGTTCTGCGCCGGATCGAGCACCTCGAGCAGCGCCGACGAAGGGTCGCCCCGCACGTCGGCGCCCAGCTTGTCGAGCTCGTCCAACATGAAGACGGGGTTGCGGCTCCCGGCCTGCTTGAGGCCCTGGATGATGCGCCCCGGCATCGCACCCACGTAGGTTCTGCGGTGTCCCCGGATCTCGGCTTCGTCGCGCAGTCCACCGAGGCTCGCCTGGGCGAACTTGCGGCCCATGGCGCGGGCGATGCTGCGCCCGAGGCTCGTTTTGCCGACGCCCGGGGGCCCCACGAAGCACAGGATGGGTCCGCGCATGTCCTGCTTGAGCTTGCAGACCGCCAGGTGCTCGAGGATGCGCTCCTTGATCTTCTCGAGGCCGTAGTGGTCGGAGTCGAGGATCTCCTGGGCCGCCTGAAGGTCGATCTGGTCGGTGGTTTGTTTCGCCCAGGGGAGCTCCACGAGCCAATCGACATAGTTCCGGAGGACCGCGGCCTCGCTGCTCTCGCCGTGCATCGCCTGCAAGCGCTTGAGCTGTCGCAGCGCCTCCTTCAGCGAGGGCTCGGGCATGCCGGCGGCCTCGACACGGACGCGCAGGTCCTCGAGCTCCTCGTTGCGTGAGTCCTCGTCGCCAAGCTCGCTCCGAATGGCGCGCATCTGCTCGCGCAAGAAGTACTCGCGCTGCGTGCGCGACATCTCCTGGCGGGCCTGGTCTTGAATCCTCTGCTGGAGGTTCAGGATCTCGAGCTCGCGCTCGAGGTGGTCATTGACCCGCTGCAAGCGCAGCACGCCGCTCTGCAAGAGCAAGAGGTCCTGCGCGTCCTCGACCTTCAGACCCAGATTGCTCGCGACCAGGTCGGCGATGCGGCCCGGATCTTCGATGGGCTGGAGGATGAGCATGACCTCCTGGGGGATGCTCTTGCCCTGCGCGATGTAGCGGTCGAGGTTCTCCTTCACACTGCGGACGAGCGCCTCGCTCTCGAAGCCGGCGGCGTCGTCCACGGGGTCCTCGGGCACACGCTCCGCGACGACCCGGTAGGAGGGGGTGGACTGCAGCACCTTCTTGATGCGCGCTTTCACCAGACCCTGAACGAGCACCTTGATGCGGCCGTCGCTCATGCGCGCCATCCGCATGATGGTCCCGATACAGCCGACCTCGTGGAGGGCGTCGGGCCGCGGCTCTTCGTCCTCGGGGTTGCGCTGGGTGACGAGGAAAACGAGGCGCTCCGACGGGCCGGCGAGCGCCTCCTCGATGGCGATCGCCGAGATGTCTCGGGTGACCACGAGCGGCACGATCATGAAGGGGAAGACGACGAGGTCGCGGATCGGGAGGAGGGGGATCTCGTCGGGGATGACGACATCGTCCAGGTCGGGTTTCACGGGTCGGTCCGTCATGGGCGAATGACCGGAATGGGGTGGGCGGCCCCGCGTCGGTCGGCGATGCGGGGGACGTGCACACGCAACAGCCCGTTCTCGAGGGCGGCCACGGCGCGTCGGGTGTCGACGGGCACCGGGAGCTCCGTGCCCCGACGAAAGCGTCCGGCGGGTCGCTCGAGGCAGGTCAGGCTGCCCGGGGGCCGCCCGGTGGGCGTTCGGTACCCTTCGACGAGGACACGCCCGGAGACCACGGAGACCTCGAGGTCCTCGGCGCGCACGCCAGGCAGCTCGAAGAGCAGCTCGACGTGCTCAGGGTAGACGAGGATGTCCAGGGGGACGGGGGGACCACCCGCGAGGGAGTCGGCGGGTCCCGCGGTCGTGCTCTCGAGCAGTTGCTCGAGCGCCTGCCGGAACCTCAGGAGGCGGGATGCGGAGTCGGAGAGACGTTGCACAGGGTCTCTTTATCAGGATGCCGCCGAGCGGTCACCAGAACAGGCGCCGCGCTCACGGCAGGGGCGCGCGGCTCAGGAGCCAGTAGCCCAACGCGAACATCAGGATGATGGTGCTCGCGATCAAGAGCGTGACGGCGCGGGCGACCCGGCCGCGTCGCTCGGCGTCGGCGCTGGGGGTCCCGATGGCGCTGCCGACCTGGGCGACGGCGAGTCGAAGCACGCGGTCCCGGTACTCACTGACCCGAGGATCCTCCGCTCTGCCCGGGGGCGTGAGGCCTCGATACACGGAGCCGGCGAAGTCCAGCGCACGCTGGGCCGCGCACAGCTCGATGAACGCGTGGTGTTGCGCGGTGTCGTCCAGCCGCTCGGCGAGTGTCGCCCACTTTTGGGTGAGCAGGGCGCGCGCAGGGTGACCTTCGAGCGGGTCGGACGGAAATCGCGCGCGGCCCGAGCGCGCGCGCGCGAAGTTGAGGCCGCATCGGTGGCAGGCCTTCGGGTCTTGTTGCGAGTATCCGCATTTCGGACAGACCACGCGGCCCTCTGGAACGTCTTCGGTCGACTCGGTCGGCGCCGCGGCCTCTTCGGCGGGCGGCGGCGCGGGCACCGCGCGCTGGAGCACGTTCACGCGACTGCACGCAGTGCACACGAAGCCCAGGCCGCCGTCGACGGCGACCAGGCCCTCGACCTCGATGAATCGCTCGCAACCCACACACCCCACGCGCATCCCGTGAGTGTGCCGCGTCGCCTCGGAAATGCCGTGGAAATTTGACGCGGCGTGGCCCGCTCCTTGCTGCTTTCGGCCTTCGGCCAGCCCTCACCCCGACGGACCACTCTTGGGCATCACCCTCGTCGACCCTCGCAGACTCCTGGTCCTACTCACCGTGGCGCTGCTCGCGCTCGCCGTGGGCACGATCGCGGGGTGGGGCCTTCGAGACTTCGAAGGTGTGTCGGATCGCGCGGCTGCTTCCGTCTCAAAACGGCACAATTCGGCACACGCTGGGCTCGCCGGACCGGGATCACCCGCGAGCCGGGGCACGATCGAACGGATGTCCGGGTATCGACTGGTCGGCCCGCTCCTCGAGTGCAACCTGCCGGAGGCCTCGGCCTCGAGGAGCGCCCCCCTCGATGCGCTGCGATCGAAGCTCGCGGCACTCGTGGCCGAGCGGCGTGCGACCCGACAGATCGCTGAAGCGGCGATCTACGTGCGTGACCTCACGACCTCGGCCACGGTCGACCTCGACGCGCACACGCGGTTCAGCCCCGCGTCTCTCTACAAGGTGCCGCTCCTGATCGCGGTGCTGGCCGTGGCCCAGACGCACCCGAACCTCATGCGGCAAGAGCTCGTCTACCAGAAGGCGGTCCAGCCGACGTTTTCCCCGCGGATCCTGGTTCAGCGTCCCCTGGTGGATGGGCGCAGGTACACGGTCGAGGCGCTGGTCGAACAGCTCATCGTCGAGTCGGACAACGCCGCGGCCGAGCTGCTGGGGGCGAACGTGGTGGACGAGGAGGAGTTCGACCGGGTCTTCGACCACCTGGGCCTGAAGCGTCCCCAGGTCGGCAGTCTCGACGACTCTCTGACCGTGGCCGACTACGCCGCCTTCTTCCGCGTGCTCTACAACGCGACCTACCTGGGGCCGCAGGCCTCCGAGCGCGCGCTCGACCTTCTGACCCACGCGCGCTTCACGGCCGGCCTCGTCGCCGGTGTCCCCGCGTCGGTCTCGGTCGCGCACAAGTTCGGTGAGCGTCACCTCGAGGACCGACCGGACGCTCCGCAACAGCTCCACGACTGCGGCATCGTGTACCGCTGGGCCCGGCCCTACCTCTTGTGCGTGATGACCCGCGGTTCGGAGATCCCGTCGCTGGCGGACTTCATCCGTGAGGTCTCCGCTCAGACCTGGGCCTACTTCGAGTAGGCCTCAAGGGCGCGACCCGTCCGGGCCATCCTGGCCCGGGCAGGCTGCTCTTGCAGCAGCCTGCTAAGGGCCCGAACTCTCCGGCTCATCGAGCTCCTCGACCCGCGGCACGACCTCGTCGGCGGCGTCGATCGTGAGGACCTGGAGGCGCATCGAGAGCTCACCGCTGGCTTCGAAGCGTGAGGGGCCCGTCGCGCCGCGCCAGTCGGTCCGGTCCAGGAGCCGCGCGCGGACCTCGGCGCGGGACCTCGCCCCGTCCGTCGCGTCGAGCAGTCTCCGGGTCGCGTCCCACGCGTGCGCGGCGAGCGGGTCCGGGCTTCGACCCATCCGCGCCGTCCACACCTCGGCGAATGCCGCGCCCTCGGGGGTCGAGGTCGTGTAGTCCGCCAGGAAGACCGCGTTGCGGGCGTTCTCACCGGCCCGCCGCGCGCGCTCGGGATCCGCGAAAGCGTGCGTCAGCAGGAGCTGGACGAGTGGCGGCGGATCCCCGCCGTACTTCGACCATAGGGTGTCGTTCGTTTGCTCCGGGTGCGTCTTCAGCTCGATGTCCCAGTAGGTGAGGAAGGGCAGGAGCAAACGAGCGCGGTCGCCGCCGTCGGCGACAAAGAGCCCCTCGAAGTCGACGCGGGGTGGGATCCGCATCGACGGATCCTTCGCCTTTCGATTGATTTCGGCCCAGCGCGCGGCATCACCTCCATCGGCCTCACCCCGCCGCGCCTCGATCGGCGCGCGCCCCGCCAGTCGTTTGATGGGCTCGCTGTATTCCGACGCACCCGGGTCGTACCCCTCGGCGGCGCGCACCTCACCGCCGAGCAGCTCGACCTGCTTCCAGAAGGCGTTGCGGAGCGCGAGTCCGTGGTCGTTTCGTGCGTAGAGGACCCCGAAGGTGCGCAGCCCCAACCGGCGCACCGCGTGCACCGCGAGCGCCCGCGCTTCGGCCTCCCGGGTCAGCCGGTGTCGAAAGACGTGCGTGCCGAGTCCGGTCACGCCCTCGGCGGCGCTCAAGGTGACGAGCGGCACCTCGAACCGCTCGGCGGCGATGGCGGCCTCACGGGACTCCAGCGCGCCGATGGGACCGACGATGGCGGCGACCCCGTGCAGGTGCACCAGTCGGTCGACCGCCGCACCCACGCCGTCGGCGTCCCCCCGGGTGTCCTCGAGGATGAGACGCACGTCTCGTTCCGTGGACGCTGCGAGCTCGACCGCGCGTTGGACCTCACGACCGATCGCGCCGTACGGGCCGGAGAGCGGCAGCAGGACGCCGATTCGCCGAGGCTCGAAGCGCGTGCGGGCCGCGATCCGCGCCTTCACCTCGGCGAGCATGGGGCGCGCCGGGTGGGACTCGTAGCCCGGTTTCAGACCAAGGTCCGTCCATCGAGCGGCGGCGCCCGTATCGCCCGTGTGCAGGGCGAGCCGCGCGAGCCGAAGCGCGATCCATGGCAGGGCGGGATCCGCCGTCGGGAGCGACCGGGTCAGTGCCTCCAGCGTTGCCGTGCCCTGGCCGTCGACCCAGGCTCGGGCGGCGTCGACATCCTTGCCGCGCAGGGGGGCGAGCGCGTCGGCACCCGCCGCGGAGGCGTGACCGAGCGTCAGCCCCGCGAGGCAGAGCAGCAGGTGCAAGACCCTCATGGGGCGAGGCTGTCCAGCAGCGCGTTCGTTTCGAGCGCGAAGCCCAGGAAGACGGGCTCCGGCGAGAGGGTGACACCGAATCGACGTCGGACGTCGGCCCGCACACACGCGGCGAGGGTGGCAATCTCGAGGGCCGTCGCGCCCCCCCGATTCACGAGCGCGAGGCTGTGCCGAGACGAGATGGCCGCGTTGCCGAGCGCGCGCCCCTTGGCCCAGCCCGCGCGCTCCACGAGCCACGCCGCCGAGAGCTTGACCATGCCGGCCGCCGCGACGGGATACCGGGGCGCATCGGCGGGGAGTGTCTCCGCGAGGCGCTGCTCGACGACGGGGTTCGTAAAGAACGAGCCGGCGGAGCGGGCGTCCGGGGCGGCGAGGCCCGCAGCGTCGTGCAGCATGCCCTTCGCGGCCCTCAAGGCGCGCACGGCACGCCTCAGTTCGTCGAGCGGAACGGGCGCGCCGTCGTCGACGCCGAGGGTTCGGGCGAGCTCGGCGTAGCGTGCGTGCCCCAGCGGGTGGGGTCGAAGCCTCAGCTCGAGGCCGACGACGACGTGTGATGTCTCTTTTTTGAAACGGCTGTCTCTGTAACCGAACGCGCAGTCGGCGTGGGTGAACTCGGCGGCGGCGCCGTCGTCGAGCCGCACGGTTTCGACCCGCTCGACGACGTCCGCGACCTCCTGCCCGTAGGCGCCGATGTTCTGGATGGGCGCGGCGCCGGCCCAGCCCGGAATGCCGCTCAGGCACTCGATCCCCTGCCAACCTCGGGCCACGGCGGCATCGACGACGTCCTCCCAAACGACACCCGCGCCGACCCGCACCCGCCCGTCCTCGCCGAAGTCGAGGCCCGCGATGCACGGACGGACGACCAGGCCGTCGAACCCGGCGTCGGCGATCAGCACATTGCTCCCACCGCCGAGCACCACGACGGGCACGCCGCGGTCGGCCGCCCAGCGCAGGGTGTCGCTCAGGACGCTCGCCGAGGGCGCATCGACCTGCCAGCGCGCGGGGCCGCCCACGGACAGGGTCGTGCGGGGGGCCAGTGGGGCGCATTCGACGAATTCCAGCGTCGACGGGGGCAGCGAAACGCTCATGTGTGCGCATGTTGCAACAGCCGGGGTGGGGGACGAAACTCCCCGGTCATGCGCGCTCAACGACCCCTCTCTCTCTCAGCGACGATCTTCGCAGGCGCTCTTTGCGCCGCCGTCGTCGGCTGTACGACCACGAACCCCGACCTCAAGGGTCTCGCCTCGGACCGCGACGCCAGCGCGGTCGTGCCCGACGCGGCGGGCGGAAGCGGAGGTGGCACGGGGGGCGCGGGCGGGGGCAACGGCGGCGAGCCCGGGGGCGGCTCGCCCGGCGGGTCCAGCGGAGGTGGCGCGGGCGGTGGCGGCTCGGTTGGAGGCTCAGGCGGCGGCGGCGCGGAGCCCGGGGGCACGGTCGGTGGGGGCATCGACCCCACGAACGACACCGACGGGGACGGCGTCCTCGACGGGGTCGACAACTGCCGCGACCGCGCGAACGTGGACCAGGCCGACGGCGACGCCGACGGGCAAGGGGACGCATGCGACGCCTGTCCCGAAGGGGGCTCCGACCTCGATCTGGACGGCGACGGGGTCCTGGCGTGCAACGCCGACTGCGATGACACGGACCCACGGCGTTCGCCCGAGCTGCCGGAGCTGTGTGACGGCGTCGACAACAATTGCGACGAGACCATCGACGAGGGCTTCACCCGCATCGGCGACCCGTGCTCGAGCGGTGTCGGTGCCTGCGAGCGCGCCGGCTTCATTCGGTGCGCCGAGAGCGGCGACGGGGTCACCTGCGACGCCGTCGCCCGGGAACCAATGCGTGAGGCCTGCAACGACCAGGACGACGACTGCGACGGCGCGACCGACGAGGACGTGCCGAATTGCTGCGATCCTGGGGAAACCATCCCCTGCGGCACCAACGAAGGGCTCTGTGAGGCCGGGGCGCAGCGCTGCGGCAACGATCGTCAGTACGGCGAGTGCGACGCGGTCGGGCCGCGCGACGAAGGGTGCAACGGCGCGGACGACGACTGCGACGGCTTGACGGACGAGGGCGTACTCAACGCCTGTGGTCGATGTGGACCCGTGCCGAACGAGGCCTGCAATACGGCGGACGACGACTGTGATGGTCGGACGGACGAGGGCGTCCAGAACGCCTGCGGAGTCTGCGGCCCGGTGCCGGCCGAGGTCTGCAACCGGCTCGACGAGGACTGCGATGGGCGGGCCGACGAGGGCGTGCAGAACGCGTGCGGCGACTGTGGGGCCGTCCCGGTCGAGGCGTGCAACGGCGAGGACGACGACTGCGACGGGCAGACCGACGAGGACGTGCAGAACGCCTGCGGCGAGTGCGGTCCGGTGCCGGCCGAGGTCTGCAACGGGGACGACGACGACTGCGACGGGCAGATCGACGAGGACGTGCAGAACGCCTGCGGCGGTTGTGGCGCGGTGCCGGTCGAGGTCTGCGACGGCGCCGACAACGACTGCAACGGACGCATCGACGACGCCGCAGGCTGTATGCCCGGCGAGGTCTGCAACGGCGCCGACGAGGACCGTGACGGCCAGGTGGACGAGGGCTTCGACGCCCCGTGTGTGGTCTTCCTGGCCCACAGCGGTCTGGGTTCGAACGGCCGCGGCATGGGTGAGGCCCTGATCGCCGTGCCCGACCTCAACGGAGACGCCGTCCCGGACGTCGTCGTGGGTGCACCGGCCAGCCAGGACGAGGGGCAGGCGGTCTTCGCGTTCAATGGACAGACCGGCGAGCGGCTGTGGGTCGTCAACGGCAGTGGTCGCCTGGGCTTCGCACTCTCGGCGGGCAGCTACGTGCCCGGACGCGGCACACTCATCGCGGCCGGGGCGCCAGACGCCTCGGGGCAGGACGGTGGCCTCGGTCAGGTCCGCCTGTATGACAGCGGGGGGAACGAGGTCACGCGCGTCACCGCGAGCAACGGCCGCCACTTCGGTCTCGCGATCGACACTGCACGCATCGGCGGTCGAGGCGACGTCGACGACCTCGTCCTCGGCGACCCGGACTACGACACGGAGGTCGACGAGACTCTGCGCGCGGATGCCGGCCGAGTCATCGCCGTGGAGTTCCTGTCGCCGGAGCAGGTCGTTCGGCACTTCGAGACCTTCGGTGACGCCGCCAATCGCCGGCTCGGCGAAAAGGTCTACGGCGTCGGCAACCTCGGTGGTCAGCGGCTCGTGGTCGCGACCCTGCGACAGGACGGGGACCGTCGGTTGGGCGTGATCGCGGGGGACGGCGCGTTGCTGACGCGGCTCCCGCCGGCCGAGGCGAGCGCGAACACCTACGGCGCCGCGCTCGTCGAAGGGCTCTTCCTGGGCAATGTCGCAGGCTGGGCCGTCGGCGCGAGCGGCGCGACCGTGAACGGCGCGAGCGCGGCGGGCCGCGTGGACGGCCTCGACCTCGCGGGCAATCGCTTCCGTACATACTCCTCGGGCGTCCAGGACGCGCTGCAAGGGAGCACCCTCGCCGCCTTGCCGCGAGACCGGGGCCGCGACAGCCTCGTTGCCGTCGGCTCGCTCCGGCTCCAGCGCGTCGACCTCGTCGACCCGGCGGACCTGAGCACCACGCAGGTTCTGCCGGACGTGCAGGCACCCGAAGGCTTCGGGCGTGTGGTGGCGATCTCGTCCGCGCTCGGCAACGGCACGCGCCGGCTCTTCGTCAGCGCGCCGGGCTTCAACAGCCGTCGCGGGCGGGTCTGGATCTATTCGATCCGCTAGGTGCGCGTGAACGCGAGGGCCCGGGCGAGCGCCGTGGTGAGCGCGGCCCCGGCCTCTGCCGCGGTGCGGCCGAAGGCGACGATCCCGTCTTCATGACCCGCCATGGTCAGCAGCCCCTTGTCGCGCAGACCGTACGTCTGGTCGAGGCGTTTCACCTCGCGCGCCATCTCGGGCGTGCCGTAGTCCACGTGTGGTGCGGTCGTCGGCACGCGCAGGCGCGTCGCCGTGCTCCAGACCTCACGACAGTGGGCGTGCAGCACGAACCGAATCTCCGGCCCGAGGTCGTAGATCGCCCCGTGGGTCATGGACTCGCTCGACGGGACCACCGGGCCCTCGCTCTCGACCTGGTTGAGCGCGATCGCCCAGCGACGGACGACGCAGAAGTCCGAAGCCTGGAGCGTCGGTCGGCCGCCGGTCTGGGTCCCTGAGACGAGGAAAGGGCGCTCACCGGGTCGCCCCGGGTACGGCCCGAGGCGCGCGCTCACGTTGCCGTACCCCGCGCCGCCGTAGCGTCTCGGGTCCTGACCGACGAGACCGAGGCGGTACATGACCTCGCGCCAGGCGAGCAGCGCCGTGAGGCGCGGATCGTCGGCCGCCACCGGGAGACGGCCGAAGGTGTGTCGGGCGTCGAACTTGACGACCCCCTCGTCGGCGGCCTGCATCGCGGCGGAGCATGCGAATCGCAACGAAGGGCGTCAACGTCCGAGATGAGGCGAGCGCTTGCCTGCCCGGCGCCGGGGCGCGTAGATTTCCGCGCCCCGCGCGACTCACGCGACGGGTAAAGAGGCTGCGGGTGGAGGTTCCGATGTCCGAGGTCAACGACGAGTTCGCCGGTGAGTACGCGCCGCGAGAGCTATCTCCGGTGGAGACCCTGCGCCACAGCGCCGCGCATCTGCTCGCGTCGGCGGTGGCCGAGCTCTTCCCGGGCACCCGGTTCGGGACCGGACCTCACGTGGAGCACGGCTTCTACTACGACATGCAGCTCCCTCAGCCGCTGAGCATCGAGGACCTGCCGCGCATCGAAGAGAAGATGCGCGAGATCACCAAGGGCAACCTCAAGTTCGAGCGCTCACTGCTGCCGCGCGCCGACGCGCTGAAGTGGGCCGCCGACAACGACCAGCCCTTCAAGGCCGAGATCATCGCCGGCATCACCGACGAGAAGATCAGCTTCTACAAACACGGGACCTTCACGGACATGTGCGCCGGCCCGCACGTGAACTACGTGTCGAAGCTGAAGCACTTCAAGCTCACGGCCATCTCGGGCGCCTACTGGCGGGCCAACGACAAGAACCCGATGCTCACGCGGGTCTACGGCGTGGCCTTCGAGACGAAGGAAGAGCTGGAAGCGCACCTGCACATGCTCGAAGAGGCGGCGAAGCGCGACCACCGTCGACTCGGCCGGGAGCTCGACCTCTTCACGATCACCCAGGAGTACGGCGGCGGCCTTGTGCTGTGGCTGCCCAACGGCGCGTTCATCCGCAAGCAGATCGAGGACTTCTGGCGCGCCGAACACCTCGCGCGCGGCTACCAGTTTTTGTTCTCGCCCCACATCGCCCCGCACACCCTGTGGGACCGCTCCGGTCACAACGAGCACTACAAAGAATCCATGTACTCGCCCATGGAGGTCGAGGGGCAGGCCTACCAGCTCAAGCCGATGAACTGCCCCTTCCACATCGGGGTCTACAATCATCGGCAGCGCAGCTACCGGGAGCTGCCTTTGCGCTTCGCCGAGCTGGGCACGGTCTACCGCTTCGAGCGCTCCGGCACGCTCCATGGCCTCATGCGGGTCCGTGGCTTCACCCAGGACGACGCCCACCTCTTTTGTACGGCGGAAACACTCGAGGCGGAGCTCGCGGGCTGCCTCGACATCGCCACGACCATGTACGAGACCTTTGGTTTCCCCGAGTACAAGGTCGAGCTCTCGGTCCGCGACGACAAGAACAGCAAGAACTTCCTGGGCTCGGACGAGATCTGGTCCCTGGCCGAGAGCACGCTCGCGCGCGTGCTCGACGACCGCAAGATCCCGTACGTGCGCATGGAGGGTGAGGCCGCCTTCTACGGCCCGAAGATCGACGTGAAGGTCGTCGACGCCATCGGGCGGGTTTGGCAGCTCACCACGATTCAGCTCGACTTCACGCAGCCCGAGCGCTTCGACTTGGACTACATCGGCGCCGACAACACGAAGCACCGGCCGATCATGATCCACCGGGCGTTGCTCGGCTCGCTCGAGCGCTTCTTCGGCATTTTGATCGAGCACTACTCCGGCGACTTCCCCGTGTGGCTCGCGCCGGTCCAGGCGCGTGTCCTGCCTGTGTCCGAGAAGTTCCTGGACTACGCGCGCGAGGTCGTCGCGACCATGCAGGCCGCCGGCTTGCGGGTCGCCCTCGACGAGTCCGACGAGAAGCTCGGGTACAAGATTCGCCGGACGGAGATGGACCGCATCGCCTACGCGCTCGTGGTCGGCGGGCGCGAGACCGAGACCCGGACGGTCGGCGTGCGGCGTCGGCACGCCGGTGACCTCGGCGCCATGACACTCGACACGGTCATCGACCGCATCCGCACCGAGGCGGACACTCGCGCGCGCTGAGAGGGGCTCGCCCCGGCTTGACAGGCATCCGGCACTCGCGATTCAGTCGTGGCGGAAGTCTTCGGGGTTCGTCGCTGGAGCACGGGGAGCAGAGTCATGAGCAATGAACTGAAGGTTCTGGGGTTGGCGGTCGGGTTGGTCTTCACCGCCTGCGCTGAGGATGACGATCCGGACTTTGGCGGCGCGGGCGGCGCGACCGGCGGCGCGACCGGCGGAACCGGCGTGGGCGGGGCGGACGCCGGTCCGACGGGCGGGGCACCCTCCGGTGGTGCGCCCTCCGGCGGAGCGCCCGCGGGCGGCGAGACTCCGACGGGCGGTGCGCCGTCGCCGAACGACGCCGCAGTCGTGGGCGGTGTTCCTGCGCCCCAGGACGCGGGCCCGCCGGTCGGAGGCGCCAACGACGGCGGTCCGCCGCCCGTCGGCGGCAGCGCCGACGCAGGTCCGGGTCCGGGCGATGCCGCCGGTGGCGTGGTCTCCGTCGACGCCGCGGCTCCTGGGCGTGGAGTACGAGGAGACGCCGGGCATCGAC
>JBMOFP010000087.1:0-25466 GCA_049318805.1 Bradymonadia bacterium | reverse complement strand
CGGAGACGCCCATGCCGGGCACTCCGGGGCGAATCTCGCCGTGGTACACGACCCGGCCGCGCACGTAGAGCGGGCGTGCGTCGCCGAGCTCGACGCGCAGCAAGAGCGCGCCGTTCACCGCGACCACCTCCTGCGTTTCGACCGCGACGGCCCCGTTCAGGACGGCCCGGACGAACTCGACCGTCGCTTCGGGACGGTCGAACGCCACCAAGAGACACCGCATCGCCGGCCCGAGGCGCCCGACGATGGGCTCTTCTTCGGCGGCCGACGTCGGCGCGGGCCGCGCGACACCCGTGTAGACCATCCGGTCCCGCGCGACCTGGGTGAGGTCCGCCGCTCGCTGGGCGTCGAAGTCCAGCACCGACATCTTGAAGCGTTGTCCACGTTCGGCCGCAAGCCGGAGCTCGACGCGCGCGCGCTCCGTGAAGCTCAGGCGCCGATGCCCCCCCAGGCGGATGCGCACCGTGACGGTATCCCCGATGCGCAACGTCAGCGCGAGCTCGACCTCGAACTGGCGGCCGTCCCAGGAGAGCATCGGGGCGACCTCCCGGTGATCGCCGGCCTCGACGGCGACCATGATGCCTTCGCGCCACTCGGTGCTCACGCGGTCGCCTCCAGCAAGCCTCTCGCCGCGTCCGACGGCAAGGCGAGTCGCACGCGCGCCGACGTGCCCCGCGTGGTGACCACGGTCGCCTCACACCAGAGGTGGCCCTCCGAAAGTGAGATACACGCCGCGAGCACCTGCCTGGGTTTCACGCCCTCGAGGCCGCTGACCTCGAACATCGGCGCGAGCTCCCCCGGCTGCCGAGCAAGGTGGGCGACGAGAGCGCGGCCGGAGAGATGAAGCACGGCCATGTCGAGCTGGAGCGGATCCCGCGCGCCGGTCCGGGGCGCGCCGAGCAGGGCGTCCGTGGTGGCCTTGGCGGGCAGGCGTTGGCCGCCCGCGCCGCTGGGGTGCGCCGCGAGCCCCGGCGCGGGTGTCGGCGTGGGTGCGCGGCCGAGCGCCGGCGCTGGAGACGGCGGGTTCGAGGGGAGCTCGGGCTCGTCGGGCGGGAGCAGCAGCGGCGGGTCGTCCGGCACGCCCAGAATGCGCTGCAGGGCGCGCGCGAGGTCCGCGTTCCAGGTCGCGGTCTCGAACCGGGCGCCGCCACCCGGGACCGGGCGCGCCAGACCCACCAGCTCCACAGGCTCGAGGCCCGGCGGCCCGAGCACACGGGCAACGCACTCCGTCGAGGCGGGCGGCGGCGCCTCCGCGATGTGGAGCGCGCCGGCCTCCAACGCGCGGAGCGTGCCGAACGTCAAGCGCCCGCCGGCCGCGAGCGAGACGCGAACGACACGGTGGGATGCGGGAAACAGGAGGGTGGGAGGTTCAGCGCGCGCCAAAAATACCTCCCTTATCCTACACTACCACCGGAACCACGGAGGTGACGAGGTCAGATTCGCGGCGTCGACGCGAAGGCCTCCGGCCCACACAGGGCGTCGAGCAAGCCGGAGACCGTGTACGGGTCGGCGACGGCCTCGACGCGAAAACCAGCGTCGCGGGCCGTCTGGGCCGTGACCGGCCCGATGCACACCGCCGGGACCTGGGCGAAGAGCCGGGCCTGGGCCTCGGGCGAGAACCGGGACAGGAAATGTTGGACCGTGGACGACGCCGTGAAGGTGACCAGGTCGACATCCCCCGCGGCAATGCGACTCCGGATGGCCTCGTCGACGGGCGCGGCGACCGTGCGATACGCCGCGACGACCTCGACCTCGGCGCCCGCGGCTCGGAGCCGCTCGGGCAGCACCTCGCGCGCGACCTCGGCGCGGAAGAGTGCGAACCGACGACCCGCGATGGTCTCGGCCGCGAGCGCTTCGAACAGCGACTCGGCGACGGCCTCCGCAGGCACGAGATCGGCCACGAGACCCCGCTCGGCCAGCCGCCGTGCCGTCGCCGGCCCGACGCAAGCAATCCGGGCACGCCCGAAGGCCCGGGCATCCCGACCGTGCGCAGAGACCGCGTCGAGGACGCGGTCGACGCCGTTGGCGCTCGTCAGGAGCACCCAATCGAAGGTCGAGAGCCGCTCCACGGCCGAGGCCAGGGCCGAGGGGTCGGTGGGCGGCGCGAAGTCCAGCGTCGGGAAGGGCACGACCTCGGCGCCGAGCTCCCGCAGGCGCTCCGCGAGGGGGCCCTGCTGACCCGCGCTTCGCGTCACCACGACCCTACGGCCGTGCAGCGGTCGCCGCTCGTACCAGCCAATCCGGCGCCGTAGGGAGACGACGTCGCCCACGAGCGCGATCATCGGTGGCTCCACCGCCGGCGCGGAGCCGTCCGCGCAGGCCGCCAGCGTCGTCTCGACCGTGCTCTGGTCCGGGCGCGTCGCCCACCGGACGAGGCCGACGGGGGTCGTCGGGGCGCGACCCGCATCGATCAAGCGTCGGGCGAGGTGCGGCATCGCACGGGCCCCCATGTAGAAAACGACCGTCGCCATCCGGGCCAACGCCCCGTAGTCGACGTCGCTCTCAGCCTTGTCGGTGGCCTCATGCCCCGTGCAGAAGGCCAGGGTCGACCCGAAGCCTCGATGGGTGACCGGGATGCCCGCGTAGGCCGCGCAGGCGATCGCCGCGGTCACGCCGGGCACGACCTCGAACGCGACCCCCGCGCTCACGAGCGCGTCCGCCTCTTCACCCCCGCGACCGAAGACGAACGGGTCGCCGCCCTTCAGCCGCACGACGACGCGGCCTTCGAGCGCAAGTTCGACGAGCAGCGCGTTGATCTCCGCCTGGTCGAGGCGGTCGGTGGGTCCACCGACACAGCGTCGCTCGACCTTCGGCGGCAACGACGCGAGCATCTCCGGGTTGACGAGGTAGTCGTAGACGACGACGTCCGCCCGCTCCAGGAGAGCACGTCCGCGCAGGGTCAACAGGCCCGGGTCCCAGGGCCCGGCCCCGACGAGGTAAACGTGTCCGGGCGCGGACACCCGTCAGGTCCAGGCGCCCGAGGCACGAACGTCGTCGAGCAGCGCTCGCCCGCCGGCCTCCAGCAGCGCGTGGGCGAGCGACGCGCCGAGGGCCTCGGGCTCATCACCCCGCACGGTGTCGACGAGCTTCTCACCCGTTCTCGGGTCGCCGATGAAACCGCGCAGCCGGAGCCGCCCGCGGTCCGAGGTTGCGAGCGCACCCACCGGCACTCGGCAGTCGCCCTCGACCGCCCGCAGGAAAGCGCGTTCAGCGGTGACACAGCGCGCGGTGTCCTCGTGGTGGAGCGCTCGAACCAACGCCACCACCTCGGCGTCGTCCGCCCGGGTCTGGACCGCCAGAGCCCCCTGCCCGACGGCCGGGATCCAATGCTCGGGGTTCAAGGGCAGGAAGCTCACATCGTCGCGCTGCGTCAGGGTCAGCCGAAGAAGCCCGGCCATGGCGAGCACCACCGCGTCGCAGTGGCGGTCCCCCGACTGAAGCACCCGCTCGAGCCGCGTCGTCACATTGCCCCGAATCGGCTCGATGATTGCGTCGGGCCAGCGAGCGCGCGCAAGGCAAGCGCGCCGTAGGCTCGCAGTGCCGATGGTGCGGGGCACGACGGGGACCGCGTCCAGAGGGAACGCCGGCATGACCACGCAGTCCCGCACGTCGGCGCGGATGGGCACGGCAGCGAGCGCGAGGCCGTCGGGCATCCGTGTCGGCATGTCCTTGAGGCTGTGGACCGCGAGGTCGATCTCTCCCTGGGCGAGCGAGACCTCGAGCTCTCGCGTGAAGAGCCCTTTGCCTCCGATCTCCGCCAGCGGTCGGTCGAGAAAGCGGTCCCCCGCGGTCTTGAAGAGGACCTTCTCGGTCTCGAGGCCGGGGTGCGCGGCGCGCAGCTCGGCCGCGACGTGGTCCGCCTGCCAGAGCGCGAGGGCGGAGCCGCGGGTCCCGATGCGCAAGGTGCGTAGCGTCGTCATGTCCGTGGATCCTCGTCGTCCAGGCGAAAGACCTGCCGAATGGTCGCGTCCATCTGGTCCGCGCGCTCGTCGCGGGCCGCGTCCTTGAGTGCCGTGAACACGCCGTGCAACAGCTTGTTCGCGACGCCGTCGGCCAACATCTCGATGGCCTTCCGTTGTTTCTCGTCGACCGGACCGAGCTTGCGCAGCGCGCGCTCGAGCTCGGCGTTGCGAATCTCGTCGGCCTTGCGTCGGAGCGCCTGAAGGGTGGGCGCCACCGCTTGCCCGGCGAGGTCTCGCAAGAACCGACCGGCCTCGTCGGAGACCAGCCGCTCTGCCGCTTCGGCCTCACGTCGACGCTCGGCCAGGTTCTCGTTCGCGATCCCGCTCAGGTCGTCGACGTCGTAGACGTAGGCGTTCTCGAGCGCGTTGATCGTAGGCTCGACGTTGCGCGGGACCGCGATGTCGATGAAGAAGATCGGTCGGTACTTGCGCGCCCGAACGATGCGTTTCATGGCGGGCTGCGTAACGAGGTAGCCCGGCGCCCCCGTCGAGGTCACCACGATGTCGGCCTGCGTGAGCAACCCTTCGAGCTCGTCGAGGCCACGGGGATGGCCGCCCAGCGCTTCGGCAACGGCCCGAGCCCGGTCGAAGCTGCGATTCGCGACCAACAGCTCCCGCGCCCCCTGGGTCTTGAAGTGACGCGCGGCCAGCTCGCCCATCTTGCCCGCACCCACGAGCAGGACCGTGCAGGTGCCGAAGTCGCCGAAGATCTGGCGCGCGAGGTCGACGGCCACGCTGCTCACCGAGACGCTGTTCCGACCGATGCCCGTCTCGCTGCGCACGCGTCGCGCCACCCCGATCGCGCGGTCCAGCGCGCGACCGAGGACGGGGCCGGTCTGACCCGCGAGTCGGCACGCTTCGAACGCGGACTTGAGCTGACCCAGGATCTGGGGCTCGCCCACGACGAGGCTGTCCAGGCTCGACGCGACGCGAAAGAGATGGCGAATCGCCGCCGAGCCGGCGTGCACGTACACATGCGGCACGACCTGGGCGCGCGCGGCGCCGCCGACGGCCGCCAGGACGTCCGTCAGCGCGTCGCTCGAGGGCAAGCCCGCATCGAACGTGGCGTAGACCTCGACACGGTTGCAGGTCGAGACCACGAACGACTCCCTGCACCCCTCGACACGCCGCACCCTCTCCGCGGCGCTGCCGAGCGCCTCGTCCGACACGGCGAAGCGTTCACGGAGCGCAACGGGCGCGGTCTTGTGGCTCAGGCCCATGACGACGAGTTCCATCTCGCGGAACCCCTACGCTCCCCGGAGGGCGTACTGCGCGACCACCCCGAGGCACAGGAGAAGACCGACCGCGGTCAGGGTCGCCGCGCGACGCCCGCGCCAGCCCGCGGCGAGGCGCGCCTGGAGCACGACGGCGTAGACCACCCAGGAGACCAAAGCGACGAGGTACGCGGCGCGCAGATGCTCCACGCGCAGGGCCTCGACGCTCCCGAGCAAGAGCGCCACCGTGTAGAGCGGGAACCCGACGAGCACTCCGCGGAGGGCGAGACCGTCGAGCACGTCGAGGGGCGGCAGCCGCCGCCGGAGCTCGGGGTTCGACTTCTGCTTCAGCATACGCGCCTGGAGCAGGTAGACGACCGAGACCGCGGTCGAGAACGCGAACGCGGTGATGCCGACGAAGGCGAGCCCCACGTGGACGGGCAAGAGCCAGGCGTGGACCCCCGGGGGCAAAGCGTGCCCCGCCGCGGCGACGTCCGGCGCGTTGACGGCGGCGAAGACCGCGAGGAGCGTGGACAGGGCCGCGACGAAGCTGCCGAGGGAGTCGATGGGGTAGTGCCTGCGCAGCCCGAGAAAGAGCGCGGCGAGTGTCCCCGACGACAGGCTCATCCAGAACCGCGCGGTCCCCGCCTCACCTTCGACCGCAAGCTGGCCGGCCACGAGGATCGAGACGCCGACCGTGATCGACAAGCCCACGTGGGCGGCACGCGACAGCGCGGGCATGGGCCGCCACAGCGCGCCCAGGTAGAGCAGCGTGCACAGGCCAAAGAGCCCGGCGCCGAGCGGGAGAAGCATCGCCATCGAGGTTACCGGATCACACGGGGTCGGTGCGGGAGGGGCCGAGCGCGGCACGCAACCGGGCGCGAGCCCCGTCGATGTCGCCCGCGTCGAGCATACTCAAGATCTCGTCGTTCGCCACGCCCCGCGCCGCCGCGCGTCGAGCCGGGCCCGCGGCGACCTGGGTGCGGGCCTCGGCCCACAAGGTCAAGAAGTCGTCGAATGCGGGTCTCCACGACGAGAGCAGCGCCGCCAACAGCGTGCGCGCGGCGCTCGGACCCGCCCCCCCGGAGGAGAGCGACAGAAGCGCCCCGCCGCGGTCCGCCTGGGCGGGCACGACGAAGTCGCTCCGCTCTGGGGCGTCCGCGCGCCCGCACAGCACCCCGGCGGCCTTCGCAGCCGCGGCGACGACGTCGTTGACCTCTGGGGTCGCGCAGGCGAGGACCAGCCCGCACCCTTCGAGGTCCGCGACCTCGAAGCGGGACGCGCGCGACACGAGCCTGGCCGCGGCGTACGCGCTCGAGAGCGCCGCCAGGTCCGGAGCGACCCACCGAACCGAGGCGCCCGCGCGGAGCAGGACGTCGACGCGGCGTCGCCCCACCTCCCCCGCCCCCACGACCAGGACCGTCAACCGGTCCCCCGCGAGGTGAATCGCGAAACGCGGGGCGAGGTCGACGGTCAGAGCACCGACTCCACGAACTCCTTGAGCACACCCTTCACGTTGCCGGAGGGCGCGCCGACCTTCTGCTTCGCGACCGCGCCGGCCTTGAAGACGAGGAGCATCGGGATGCCCTTCACGCCGTACTGCATCGCCACGTTCGGCGACTCGTCCACGTTCACCTTGACGACCTTGACCTTGCCGGCCCACTCCGTCGAAAGGGCTTCGACGTGCGGGGAGATGGCGCGGCAGGGCCCGCACCAGGGGGCCCAGAAGTCGACCAGCACGGGCACGGTGCTGTCGATCACCTCGGCCTTGAAGTTCGTATCGTTCGCGTTCACGCAGGCGCCAGCCATGGGAATCTCCTTTTAGAAAACTGTGCGTCTCATACTGATGTTCACCAACAGCCCGATTGCCACCATCACGGTGAGAATCGACGATCCCCCATAGCTCATCAGGGGCAGCGTCACCCCGGTCACGGGGATCAGACTGAGGACCATGCCGACGTTCATGAACACCTGCCAGAAGATCAAGGCGGCGACCCCGACGGCAACGTGACCGCCGAACTTGTCGCGGGCCTGACTCGCGACACGCAGCCCGCCGACCACGAGCCACATGTACAGGCCGAGCACGAGCGCGCACCCGATCAGACCGTGCTCCTCGGCGAGGTTTGCGAAGACGAAGTCCGTGTGGTTCTCGGGCAGGAAGCCGCCCGCGACCTGGGTACCGAGGCCGTGGCCTTTGCCGAGTACGCCGCCGGAACCTACGGCGACGCGGGCCTGGAGCGCGTGCCAACCGGTGCCGAGTCGGTCCACGTCCGCGTCGAGCAGCGTGAGGATGCGGTCCTTCTGGTAGTCGCGAAGGATGAAGCTCCACATCACGGGGACCATCACGACCGAGGTCAGGACGAGGATCATCAGCGAGCGACGGTCGAAGCGCTCGTACGCCAGCATCGACAGGCCGATGAAGAGCAACATCAGCGTGTGGCCCAGGTCGGGCTCCTGCAGGATCAGGAACATCGGCACCGCGAGCAGGATGGCCACGGGCACGAGGTCCCGAAGCGTGTAGCCGGCGGGCCGCGGCACACGATTGAACCAGCTCGCGAGCGCGGCGATGACCGAGAGCTTCGCGACCTCCGAGGGTTGGAGCGAGACCGGGCCGAAGTCGAACCAGCGTCGAGAGCCGTTCACCTCCTTGCCGATGCCGAGCACCAGGGCCAAGAGCAGCACCGCCAGGGCGTAGAGGAACGGGGAGTACCGGTCGAGGTGCCGATAGTCGATGGACGCGGCGACGACCATCATCACGGTCCCAAAGGCGAGCCAGTAGAACTGCTTGATGTGGATGTTGCTGCCTGTCGACATGGAGGTCGACTGCAGGTTGTAGACCCCGACCAGGCCGATCAGGACGACCGCGAGCAGCAGAGACCAGTCCATGCGCGCAAGGCTGGTCGTGGTCGTGCGGTTCACGGGTTGCGGCGAGCGCGGGTCGGTCGGGGCTCGACCATCGCGGTGGTGCTGAAGACGGGCTCGATGCGGGCGTGGTAACCCTCGAGAATCTTGCGCGCGACGGGCGCCGCGTCCTTGCCGCCGGTGCCGCCGTGCTCGAGAAAGACGACGACGACCAGCCGGGGCGCCTCCACCGGCGCGAACGCGGCGAACCACGCATGGTCGCGCTCTCGGAAGTCCTTCACCTTGTCGCCGGTCATACGCGCCCGGTCGATGTCTCGAACCTGCGCCGTCCCGGTCTTGCCGGCGATGCGCACCCCGGGGATCGCGGACTGGACGGCCGTCCCGATCTCGGTATCGGCGACGGCCATCTCCAGCCCTTCGACGATGGACCGCAGGTGCTCGGCCGAGGCCCCGAGCTTGCCGACCGCCTGCGACTCGTAGCGTGCGACGACTTTGCCGTCCGCGGACTGGATGCGATCGACGATGCGGGGCGCGAAAACGGTCCCCCCATTGGCGATTGCGGCATAGGCAAGCGCCATCTGCAGCGGCGTCGTGCGCACGTCGCCCTGGCCGATCGCGGTCGAGAGCGCGAGGCCGAACTGGTAACCACCGGGCGTCTCCTCGTCGTGAAACGCGCGGGTCGGGACGAGCCCGGCGGACTCCCCGTTGATGAGCAGCCCGGTTCGCCGGCCGAAACCGAAGCGCAAGGCATAGGTCGAGAGCGTGTCGATGCCGAGCCGCTCGCCGAGTTTGTAGAAGTAGACGTCCGCCGATGCGGCGAGGGCCTCCGCGAGGTTGATCTCACCGTGGCCGGAGCGCTTGTGGCAGTGGAAAATCCGGTTCCCGAACTCGTAGAAGCCGGGGCTTTCGACCTCATCACCGGCCTGGATGATGCCCTCCTCGAGACCCGCGAGGGCGGTGACGATCTTGTAGACCGAGCCGGGGAAGTACGACCGAATCGACTTGTCGATCATGGGCTTGTACGGATTGTCGTCGATGGCCTGCTTGGCTTCGGGCGGCAGACGTCCGGACCACTGGTTCGGATCGAAGGAAGGCTTCGAGACCATGCCGAGGATCGAGCCGTCACGCGGGTCGAGCACGACCGCGGCGCCGGACTCGAACCGCGTGAGCGCCTCGACCAGCAAGGCCTGCACCTCGACATCCACTGTGAGCACCACATCGTTGCCGGGCACGGGCGCCTCACGCACGATCTCGTCCACCGCGCCGAGGGCGCGCTGGTCCGAGGCCCGGCCGCCGCGCGCGTTCACCACGAAGCGCTCGAAGCCGTGGCGTCCCGCGAGGACGTCTTCGTAGCGCTGCTCGAGCCCGAAACGACCGACCATCACGTCGGCGGGCATCCGGCGACCATCCTGGGCGGCCTCTTCGGCGGTGGGACGCCCCAGGTAACCGAGGAGATGCGCCCCGAGCTCGCCATGCGGGTAGTCGCGCTGCTGGCGCACCTCGATGCTGAGACCGTCGAACTGCGCGCGGAGCGCCTCGACCCGCGCGACGCGCGAGCGATCGACGTCCCGCATGACGCGCACGGGTTGATAGCGCCACACCCCACGGGGCTCGACGATCTTCTCGCGCAGCTTGTCCAGATCGAGCGCGTCGAGCTCCAGCACCTCACGCAGACCCTCGAGGAGCGCGGCCGGCTTCTTCACGGAGGCCGGGGTGACGAAGACCTCGAACGACGCCTTGTTGCCGGCCAACAGGCGTTGGTGACGGTCGAAGAGCGCGCCCCGGTCGGCCGACAAGACCTCGGTCCGGATGAAGTTCTCTTCGGACGAGCGCTTCAAGCTGTCGCCCTCGAGCACCTGGAGCTGCACCAGGCGTCCGACGAAAACGAGGAAGACGAGGACGACAACCGCCATCAAGCGCTGGGCGCGCAGTCGGTATCCGATCGCGGATGAATCGAGATAGACGTCCGACATGAGGTTCCGGTCCGGCGGGTCGGCGGACGTTATCAGAGGACGGTCACACGCTAAAGCACGTCGCGCTCGGGACGCCGAACGAAGAGGGACTCGAGGCGGTCCAGAATCGGGAAGCCGATGGGCACGAAGAGCACCACGACCACGATGCGCGGCACGACGAGCTCGGTGAGTCGCACCGCCACCTGGCCGTCGGGGAGCACGACCTTACCGAGCACCGCGAACAAAAAGAGGCTGCCGAGGCCACCGACGAGGCCGAGGAGAAGTCGACCGACGAAGCCCTGGAAGAGGACCCGCGACGACAGCCCGCGCGACAAGTAAAAGAGCAGCAGCGCGTGCAGCATGTGCAAGCCGGCCGGGCTCCCCGCGAAGCCGTCGGCGAGGAGTCCGAGGGACGCCGCGATCAACGCGCCCTGGGTCCAGGTTCGCGTCGTGCCCAACCACAGGAGCACCAGCACCATGAAGTCCGGCGACCAGGCGTCGAGACGCCACGCCTCTCGCAGGTACAGATCCAGGCAGAGCCCCATGAGGCCGGCGAGGAATGCGAGTCCGAAGCTCATTCCGCCCCCGGCTTCGTGCGCTGGAGCTCACGCCCGTCGGCCGTGAGCCCGCTCGGTCCGAGCACGATGTAGACCTCTTCGAGGGCCGAGAGGTCGACATACGGCTCGATCTCCGCGTCCTGGAAGAGGCCATGCGGCTGGGGTTTGACGGAGGTCACACGCCCGACCACGAGGCCCGGTGGATAGCGGCCGTCGTCCCCGGACGTGACGACGCGCTCCCCCGTGGAGGTCGCATCGCTCCGCTGCAGATACTCGAGCCGGGCCGCATAACGATCGGGCTCGCCGGTGCCGACGGCGACGCCGCGCACTCGGCTCGTCTCCAGAACCACGTCGATGGCGCTTCTGAGGTCGGTCAGCATCAAGACCTCGGCGCGTTGTCCATCGACGCTGCGGAGCTGCCCGACGACACCGCCCGGCGCGACCACGGGCATCCCGGCCGCCAGGGCGACCTGTCCCTCGGCGTCCGTGAGCGCGTCGACCTCGAGCGTCAAGCGGAGCACTCGGAAGAAGTGGCTCACGCTTCGGCCGACGACACGGGCCGGTCGCAGGCGCAGGTCCTTGCGTGTGTCCGCGAGGTCCAGCAGGGCGCGCAGGCGCTCGTTCTCGGCCCGCAGGCCGGCTACGGACGATGCACGCTCCTCGAGCTCCCCCAGGCGGCCCCGCAACGCCAGATTCTCTTCGTGCACGAGGGAGAGTGCGACGTAGTGCGCCCAGGCTTCGCGGGTGTCGCGACCGGCCGCGCTGATGGACCGATGCAGCGGCCCGACGAACGAGGCGAGCGCACCGGAAACCGGACCCTGCCGCGTCGCGGTCCGGTCCGCCATCAGGAGCCCGACCGCGGTCCCGATGAGCACGAGCCCGACGAGAATCGGTCGACGGGGCGAGCTCGCGCGTCGCACCCGGTCAGGCCTCGATCGCGACGCTCTTCAGCAGACTGAGCTCGTCGAGCGCCTTCCCACACCCCAACACGACCGCGGACAACGGGTCGTCTGCGATCATGACGGGCAGGCCCGTCTCCTCTCGGAGGAGCATGTCGAGCCCCTTGAGGAGAGCCCCACCGCCCGCGAGCACGATGCCCTTGTCCACGATGTCCGCGGAGAGCTCCGGGGGCGTGCGCTCCAGGGCCACACGCACCGCGTCGACGATCTGATTCACCGGCTCCAGCAACGCCTCGCGGATCTCGTCGGACGTGATCGTCAGGGTCTTCGGGAGCCCGGCGACCAGGTCACGACCCTTGACCTCCATCGCGGTGGTCTCGCCCTGGTTGAACGCGTTGCCGATGTGCATCTTGATCTTTTCGGCGGTCGGCTCGCCGATGAGCAAGTTGTACTTCCGCTTCATGTGCTGGACGATCGCCTCGTCCATCTTGTCGCCGCCGACGCGCACGGAGCGCGAGTACACGATGCCGGAGAGCGAGATCACGGCGACCTCGGTCGTGCCCCCGCCGATGTCGACGATCATGTTGCCGGACGGCTCCGTGATGGGCAGACCGGCGCCGATGGCCGCGGCGATGGGCTCCTCGATCAGGTAGACCTCGCGCGCACCGGCGATTTGCGCGGACTCTTTGACGGCGCGCTTCTCGACCTCGGTGATGCCGAAGGGTACGCCGATGATGACCCGCGGCTTCACGAGGGTCGTGCGCTGATGAGCCCGGGTGATGAAGTACCGGATCATCGCCTCGGTCACGTCGAAGTCGGCGATGACGCCCTCTTTCATCGGCCGGATGGCGACGATGGTGCCGGGCGTTCGCCCCAGCATCTCCTTCGCTTCACGGCCGACGGCGAGGACACGCCGGACACCGCGGGCATCCTTCTTCACGGCGACGACTGAGGGCTCGCAAGCCACGATGCCTTTGCCGCGGGCGTAGATCAGCGTATTGGCCGTCCCGAGGTCGATGGCCAGGTCGTTGCTGAACATGCCGTAGATGTAATCGAAGAGCATTCTTCGGGACCTGTAACGCAAGGCCGACGGCCGGCCATTCCCCCGGAATCGAGCCGCAGGGGTATAGCAGAGGCGACTACGCTCGGCAACCCGGATCCGGGTTGACCCCTCACACCCCCTGCCCTTAAAGTCCCGCGACTTTTATTCCGGGAATCGCCGACCACCATGTTGACCGACCTTCGTGAGAACTCGCAGCACTTCGTCATCTACCTGATGTTCGGAATCCTGATTTTCGTTTTCATCTTCTTCTTCGGACCGCAAACCGACGGGTGCCGCCCAGGCGCGACGCAGGCGCGGGTCGGCTGGGCCGCGACCGTGGCCGACGTCGACCTGACTCAGCAAGAGGTCGAGGTGGCGATTCGTCGGCGCCTCACGACCGAGGACATGCGCGACGAGGACCTCAGTCGTCTGCGGCGTGAGACCTTGCTGCAGCTCATCGACCAGGTCGCGATCGCGGAGAAGGCCCGCGCCGCCGGCTTCGCCATCAGCCGGGACGAGATCGCGCGCTTCCTGATCAACAAGGACGAGAACCCCGAGTTCGGCCTGTTCGCGCGCCGCAACGGCAAGTTCGACTACGACTACTTCAAGAACCGGATTCAGAGCTTCGGGACCTCCGTCGAGACCTACTACGAGATCCTCGAGCGAGAGCTGCTGGTGCGTCGCTACATCGACTTCCTCGCGGGTCAGGTTCATGTGGCCGACGCCGAGGTGCGCGGTCTCTACGACCGCCGCGAGCGGAAGTGGAACCTGTCTTTCGTCTCGTTCGAGGCGCCTCCCGTCGAGGGCGAAGAAGAGCCGAAGGCCGACGCCGCCACCGCGGCGACCTACGCCGCGGCCAACGAGGCGGCGCTGAAGAAGTTCTACGACGACAACAAGGCGCGCTACGACCGCCCCACCGAGATCCGCATTCGGCGCATCCAGATCAGCCCCGCGAAGGACGGGGGCGAGGCCGCGAAGACCGAGGCCCGCGCCCGGATCGACGCCCTGCGCACCGAGGCGACGGCGCCTGGAGCCGACTTCGAAGCGCTCGCGCGCGAGAAGTCCGAGGGCTCGTTCAAGGAGCAGGGCGGCGACATGGGGTGGCAGACCCAGGAGAACTCCTCGGCCGAGAACTGGGGTGTGTTCTCGAAGCTGGCCCAGGGGCAGGTCTCCGAGGTTCAGGAGGCCCCCTTCGGCTTCTGGTTCGCCCGCGCCGACGAGATCCGAGCGCCGGTCAAGCGGACGTTCGACGAGGTGAAGTCCGAGATCGCCGCGTTGCTCGCCGCCCGGGAGCAGCGCGACGCCGAGGTGCGTACCCGCGCTCAGGCCGAGTTGCTGGAGGTCCGCAACGGCAAGTCCTTCCTGGACATCCTGCGCGCCCGGATGCCCGCCCCGCCGAAGCCCGCAGACGGCGAGGTGGCTGAGCTGCCGCAGGACCCGTCCATCCCCGAGACCGGAGAGTTCAGCCTCGACGACCTCGTCGTGCCCGACACCGTGCCGGGCATCGGCAAGTCCGCTCGACTCGTCTCGCTTCTGCCCGCGCTCACGGAGCAGGCCCCCCTCGTGGACGAGCTCATCGAGGTCGATGGTCGTGTCTACATCGTGCGCCTCGCCAAACGTACCGAGCCGACCGACGAAGGCTTCGCCACGCAACGGGCGGCGCTCGCGGCCGAGCTGCGGGCCTTGCGCGCGCTGTCGTTCATCGGGGGCTGGCAGCAGCGCCTCTTCGGCAATCCTTCGAACCGCGCGATGTTGGGCATGCTCCCGGACAGCGGCGTGAACGCGCTGCTGCCGGACCTGACCAGCGACACCTCGATTCGCGTGAACCTCGAGGCGTTCCCGGCCTCCGCGCCGCCGTCGGCGGCCGCCTCCGCGGGCGGTTGAGCCCGGCGCGAGCCGACGACCTCAGCCGCCGATCGCCAGGCCCCGCAGGCGGTTCAGGTCGCGCCGCTCGATGATGCCCCCGCGCAGGTAGCGACTCCGGACTTCGGCGGTGAAGACCCCATCGGCCGGGCGCCCCAGCTCGACGAAACGACGCCCGATACGATCGAGCGTCGTGGCGACGCGTCGGTGATCGGCCTCGGAGAAGGCGCGCACGACGTCGTCGATCCATGCCCCGAGCTCGACGACGTCTCGGGCCGCCGTGACCTCGGCCTCCACCCACGTTGCGCCCGGGTCGTCGGTGCAGGTCTGCACGACCGAGAGTGAGCGAGGCTCGACGGTGACGTCCCCGGCGTTTCGGAGGCGAGCCTCCAGCAGGCGATATCGCCCGAGCCGCCGACGGACCGCCGTGAAGGTGACCAGGAAGCGCACCGCGCGCCCGGCGGCGATGGGACCGACCGGCAGCGAGAGGCGCCGATCACCGGTGCTCGACAGCCTGACCGGGCCCAGGAAGGCCGGCACAGGATCGAGACGAAAAGCCCGCAGAGGGGTGACACCCCCGGCGACCTCGAGCTCGAGTCTCGTGGTGGCGGCCACGGTGTCGTGCCAGGTCCGGCGCCGAAGCTCGAGGGCGCCGACGAGGAGCTCGATGCCATCCACGACCGCGAAGACCCCGCCGTCGACCTGGGCGATGCGGGCGGCGAGCCCCGCGTCGACCAGCACCGAAGCGGCCAAGACGTCCACGCCGCGGCCCGTCTGTTCGAGGCGCTGCACGGCGCGCAAAACGGCGTCCGCGTTCTCGGCCGTGGGCCCACGCACGACCAGCACGGGGCGCTGCGTCGCGGGCATCGAGGACATCCGCTCGGCAAGCGTCTCGAGGGCAGCGGACAAGGTCGGGAAGGGTTGGGCGAACAGGCCGCGGGTCGCGGGCGCGCGCGCCTCGGTGGGGCCGGGCAGGACCTCGAGACGCGTACTCTCGGCGTCGGGGCCGCCCGAGCGCTCCAGGGCCGCGCCGAGCAGCTCCGGGTCTGGGCTCGACGGACCGCCGACGCTCAGGAGGAGCAGGCTGCGCGGCTCCGCCGGGGTCACGGGGACGTCGCCGCACCGCACCTCGAGCAACACCGTCGTCTCGAACTCAGCCTCGGCGGCATGCACCGTCGGCGGCTCACAACGGCCCGAGAGCACAAAAATCGGACGCGGAGGCGTGCTCATTGCGCCCCTCCGGCCGGCAGGTTCGGATCGGTCTCGGCCACGGCCGCGACCCCGGGTCCGAAGCTCAAGACGATGCAGCTGATGTTGTCGCCCCCACCGCCCCGATTGGCGAGCACCATGAGCTCGAACGCCGCCCACGGTGCGCCCGAGGCCTGTTCGACGACTCGACGGATGTTCTCCTCGGCGTCCTCTTCGTCGACGCCCGCGTAGTCCGGGACACCGTCCGAGCAGATCACAAGGCGATCGCCCGGCAGGACGACCAGCTCGCGGAAGCCCGGCTGCAACGGCACCGGAACCAGACGGTCGTTCTCGCCCTTCTCGAACTCACCGACGCACCGGATCAGCGCGCCGCCAGCGGGCACCGCACGCGCCACCGAGGGGGCACGCCCCAGACGCAGGAGCTGGGTCGTCAGGTCGTCGTCGATCATCAGCCCGCTGATGTGGCCGTTCCGAATCAAGTAGATCCGACTGTCCCCGATGGAGAAGAGGAGCGCCCGGTTACCGTCGAGCAACGCGCCGACCGCGGTCGCCGCCATGATGCCCTCGGGCGGTCCGGGGAAACGCGGCAGCTCGTCGTGAATCAGCTCTGCGATGCGATGGTTCGCGGCGTCGAGCACCTCGGTCAGGATGCGCTCGCGGGCCTCGAGACCGGCAGGCAGCGTCGGTCCGGGGGCGTTGGGACCCGCGCCCGGCTGGGTCGGGGCCGAGGGCAACGGGGCGTCGTCGTCGCCGCTCGCCGCCGGCGTGCAGAGGCGTCGCCAGAACTCGGTCGTCTCGGCCCGAACGCACGCGCTCGCCATGTCCCCCGTGCCGTACTCCGAGATGCTCACGCCGTCGCTGATCAGGAAGAGACCGATCGCGCTCGGCGGGTCGAAGGCGAGGAAGAGGTCGTCCTGGTTGACGGGGGAATACTGTCCCTTCAGGACCCCGATATGGAGCTCGTGGCCGATGTCGATCTGCAGTCGCTGCCACCGTGCGTTGCGCCGACGCGTATGGTCGTCCAACGCCGAGGTCAGCGCGACGAGGAACGCGGCACCGTCCGGGTACCGTCGGGCCGCGAGGGGCGAGCATGCGCGTCGTGCCACGGCCGCGAGTTCCGGAGGCACGTTCGGCTGGTAGACCTGGGGCGGCGGCAGGCGCTCGCCCGACAGGCCAGCCTCGGCGAGGGGCGCGACCCGCGTGAGCGCGTAGTAGAGGATCGCGCCGACCGCAAAGACATCGGTCCGCGCGTTGATCTCTCCACCGGCGTGCCCGAGCAGCTCGGGCGCCGAATAACCCCGCACGGCGCGCCTTCGGGTCGCTGGCCGGCGCTCTTCCGTGACCCGCCAGGCGTCCGGGAGCCCACGGAAGTGGACCTTGCCGGCTTCGTCGACCAGCACCTCGGCCGGGTCGAGGCCGCCCAGGGCGATGCCTCGCCCGTGCAGGTCAGCCAGAACCCGGGCCACGGGCAGAACCCAGCGCTCGACGCCGAAGACCAGGTCGACGCCGCTCCTGTCCGCGAGGAGGGACGCGAGGCCATCCGCCACCGACGAAACGTTGGGGAGCTGCGTGGCGAAGAGGCGGGCCGTGGGCGTCGAGACCACGAAGGCGTAAGGCAGCGCGTAGTCGCCGAGGAGCGCCCGCCGGGCATCGCGCGCCTCGGCACGGGGGCCGTCGAGGGACTCGGTGCGGGGAATGCCGATGACCTCCCAGCGGGCACC
The DNA here is from genome assembly GCA_049318805.1 of Bradymonadia bacterium. Classification (GTDB taxonomy): domain Bacteria; phylum Myxococcota_A; class Bradymonadia; order UBA7976; family UBA1532; genus CANLBD01. The sequence continues at coordinate 8,185 of JBMOFP010000087.1, read as the reverse complement.
GTCCTGGTCGAGCGCAATCCATCGCGCCTCGCCGGGCGGCGCCGACAGGGCGGCCTTCAGCGTCAGCGCGTGAGCGCCCTCTTCGAGCCGCGCGCCCAGGGCCGGCCACTCGGCGCGGTTCTCGACATCGGGCAGCAGCTCGAAGCCACATCCCGTGCAGAACGTACCGACGGACAGCGCTTTGCACGCTGGACAGGGCAGCGCCCCTGGCAGTGTCTGCGCGCCGGCGATCTCGCCCTCATCGAAGTCGAAGCTCGAGTCGTCCCGCCGTTCCGCCATTCGTCTGCCGCCATCCCCACGAGTCCGGGCAATCTAGGACACTTCGCCGGACCCGGCAACGACCCCACCCACCGAGTCGTGCTTCCGAGCCGGCGAGTCGGCGCGAGGGACCGAGAACGTGAACGTGCTCCCCTGCTCGACCCGACTCTCGACGGACATCGTCCCACCGTGCAACTGCACGATTTGCTTACAGATTGCGAGTCCGAGTCCGGTCCCACCGGGCCGCCCTTTCTGGCTCTCGCCGGCTTGGCGAAAGCGCTCGAAGATGTGCGGCAGCTCTTCGGGAGGAATGCCCGCGCCGGAGTCCTGCACCGACAGGACGAGCATCGTCGGCAGCACGGAGACGCCAATCCGAACCTCGCCCTCCTTCGTATACTTGATCGCGTTGCTCAAGAGATTCACGAGGACCTGCGAGAGCCGGTCGCGGTCGCCCCAGGCGGGTGGACACATCTCCGGAACGTCCGGCAGAACCAGGAGGTGCCGACCGGCGCACAGCGACGACGTCGCGGTCACGGCGCCCTGGACGAGGGACAGGATCTCGACCGCCTCGGGGTTCAAACGGAGCTTGCCCGCCTCGAGCTTGCTGAGGTCGAGCACGTCGTTCACGAGGCGTCCGAGACGTTCACCTTCGCTACCCATGACCTCCATGTCCGAGAGGGCCTTCTGCAGCGCCGTCCTGACCTCCTCGGGCCCTTCGGCCACGAAGGGCCGAACGAACCGTTGCAGGCGTCGCAGGTTCAGCTTGTTGAAGCCGACGATGGAGGTGAGCGGGGTGCGGAGCTCGTGACTCACGGTCGCGAGGAAGCTCGCCTTCAGGTCCTCGAGCTGGCGCTCCTTGGTGACGTCGCGCTTGTGGTTGATGACGGCCTTCACCTGGCCGTCCTTGCCGAGGAGCGGGTAGGTCGTGATCCGCGTGATCGCGTTGCCGAAGATGCGGTGTTCGACGTTCGTCGTCTCGCCCGCCGCGAAGGTGGACCGCGCGGGACAGTCGTCGCACGGGGCGTCGCGCATCCGAAACGCCCGGTAGCAACGGCGTCCGATGAGGTCTCGACCGAAGACCATCCGAGCTTGTCGATTGGCCTGGAGGACCTCGAAGGTCGGCGAAAGGACCGTGATGGGGTCCTCCATGGCGTCGAAGAGGTCCTGGAAGAACCTCTCCGAGTCCTCGAGGCGCTCCGTGGTCGCCGCGAGCTCCTGCGTGAGCTGGTCGAGCTCGCCGTTGTCTCGCGCGACGAGCACGAACGCACGCTCGCCGCCCTCGCTTCGACGGAAGACGCGCGCGGTCGCGGCGAAGGTCACGACCTGGTCGCCGTAGCCTCGCAGACGCACGTTACGGGTCGAGAACGCGCCTGCGTTCTGCAGCACCTGCCACCACGACGGCGCCGACTCCCCGGCCAGCGCGTCGAGCCCCAGGCCGACGAGCTCATCGGGTCCCGCATAGCCCAGTCGCGCGGCGCTCGTCGCGTTCGCGAGGTCCACGACCCCGTTCGCGTCGAAGACGATGAGCGAGTCCGGCATCGAGTCGACGACCTGGTGCATCGCTCGACGTTCGACGACCGCTTGCCCCGCGACGTCGAGCTGGGCCGCGACGTTTCGAAACCGCTCGTCGAACCCACTCGCGGCCTCGTGGAGCGCACGCCGGACTCCGCGGTGGACGGTCCACGCGCCAACGAGCGCGGCGGCGAGCCAGAGCCCGGCGACGACCGCGAAGGCGGCGGTGCCTGAAAGGCCCGCGTTCGACAAGGCCGGCTCGATGACGAGAACGCCGGCCGCCGGAATCCCCACGCCGACGAGCAGGAACAGGGCGACGATTCCGTTCAGCAAAGGGCGACTCAGAAACCGAAGTCGACGTCGATGCCGAGGACCTCGGAGGCGCGGGCAACGATCTGGTCCGGATCGAAGGGCTTCGTGAGCAGCTCGTGGGGCCCCAGCTTGACGTCCAGCGGGGGCTGCGTTTGCCCGCGCGCCGTGAGGATCACGATGTGGGTGCCCACGAGCTCGGGATCGCGGCGCACCTCGCGGCAGACCTCGAAGCCGTTCATGTGCGGCATCATCACGTCCAGGAACATCAGCTCGGGCCGGAGCGTGCGCGCCTGGGTCAACCCGTCGAGTCCGTCCTCGGCGAAGTGAATCTCGACGCCGAGCGCCTCGAACTCTTCGAGCGTCCGGTGGAGCAGGAGGCGGATGTGCGTGTCGTCGTCAACGATGAGGATTCGCTTCGACACCCGCAGCCTCCGGGTCCGCGGCGCGCGGCATACGCACCGTGAACGTGCTTCCCTCGCCGAGTTGGCTCTCGACCTCCACGGTCGCGCCGTGTCGCTCGAGAATGCTCCGCACCAGGGCGAGGCCGAGTCCGGTGCCTTCTCGTGTATGTACCACGTTCTCGACGCGGTAGAACTTGTCGAAGATGTGAGGCAGCTGCGCCTCGGGGATGCCCTCGCCCGTGTCGGCGACGGCGATGCAGACCTGGTCCCCGTCCAGCCACTGCGTCACTCGGATGGCGCCGTGGTCCGTGAACTTTATCGCGTTCCCGAGGAGGTTCTTGAAAACCTGCGCGATGCGGTTGACGTCCATCTCGACCCACGCGCCGTCGAGGATGTCGAGCGTGAGCTCCAAGCCCTTCTTGTGCGCGAGCACCCCGAGCAGGCGCACGACGTCGACGAGCACCGACTCCATGCGGGCCCGCGTGACGTCGTACTTCATGTGGCCGGACATCATCTTCGACAGGTCGAGGATGTCGTTGATGATCACGACGAGCTTGTCGGACTCCTCGTCGATGATGCCGACGAACTCGCGAACGACCTCGCGCGGCATGTCCTCGTCCACGAGGATCGTGGCCGCGAAGCCCTTGATGCTCGCCAGCGGCGTGCGCAGCTCATGGCTCACGTTGCTGACGAAGTCGCTCTTCATGCGGTCCACCGCCTTGAGGTCCTCGTTGAGCGTCGCGAGCTCCTGGTTCTTCTGCATGAGGCCCTGGATGAGCCGATTGTTCTCCAGCGCGATGCCGGCCTGGCGCGCGACCGCACGGATCAGCTTCTCGTCGGCGGCGCTGAAGAAGCCGGCGCGCTTGTCGTAGAGCGCGACGGTGCCCAGGTGCCCGTGCGCGTTCTCGATGGGCACGCGCAGCTCCGACGAAGGGGACGCGGGCGCCGAGCCATGCCGGGTGCCGTCGTCGAGCTCGATGACGCCCGAACCGGCGCGCAGAATCTTGCAGCTCTCGCGCAAGACCAGCTGACACACCTCCGCAGAACTCAAACACGCGTTGATCGACTCTCCGATGCGGTAGAGCAGATTCACCTGTCGATACAGGTTCAGCGTCTCCTGGGTGAGCGCTTCGATCTCGGCGCGAGAGGCCGCCAGTCGTTCGTCGACGCCCGGGGGCTCGTTCGCCCGCATGGTCACAGGTCGATGGGCTCGCTCTCACCCCGCGCGGCCTCGACGAGGTCTCCGTCGACCAGGGGCGTTACTGAGAAGTACCATCGCCAACCGGTCTCGAGCTGCGACAGTCGGGTCTGTGTGCCGACCACGGTCCGGTTGAACACCGCCGCGGGCGTGCCGTCTCCGCGGCCGCGCAGCACCCAGAGTTCGTAGGCCTCTGCGCCCTCGAAGCCCGTCCAGGTCAGGACGATCGACCCCTTGTCGTCGACGACGGCTTCGACGGAGATGGGCTCCGGGCCGTCCGGTGCGGGTTGGAAGCCTGTCTCTCGGCCACAGGCCAGGCAGTCCACCTGAGGTCGAGACGCCTGCTCACCGGGCTCGAAGTCACGTCGCGCGCTCGGATCGAAGGCGCCGATTCGGCACAACGCCGCGCACACCTTCTCGGGTCCGCACGCGTTCGAACACTCGTCGGCCGGGACATTCGCCTGGATGCGCTGCATGTCGGGCGGCGACTTCTCGGAGAACGCCGGGAGCGGGTTGCGCTCCCCGAAGTTGCCCGACGCGCGCTGAAACGCCGCCTGGAAGCCATTGGCAGCGAGCGGAGTCGCCGTCATCGAGGCCGGGTCGGGCGTGGGGTCGTCCGCCGCGCAGCCCGCGAGCGCCCCCACGACGAGGACCCCGAGGGCCCTCCGAAGATTCAGGTTCAGCGATCGCATCCAGCTCATCGCTCGTCCTCCTCTTCGACCGGCGTCGTCCCCAGGTAGAGCGCGAAGCATCGCGCGTCCTCGGAAGCCGCCGCGTCGGCCTCGAGCTGAGTATAGCGCGTCCGCACGAACTCGAGCAGGTCGTCCCGGAAGGTCGCCATGTCCTCGGGTCGCGCCCGGAACGTGAACGTACGCGCGGCGGCCTTCTCCGGCTCGTCGCCGAGCATGCGTCGCCGCACGGTCTCCGCGACCACCTCGAGGTGCTCCGAGAGCGCGTCCACGCGCGCCTCCCAGTCCTGCTCCGTGAAGAGGTTGTGATGCCGCGAGACGACCTGGTAACGCACCGACGCACCGACCGAACGCGGGGCGGCCTCGATACGGCCCTCTCGCAAGAGCGCCGAGACCGCGGTGCGCGTGCTGTCGAATTCGTTGGTCTGCGGGAGGCGACCCGCGAGCTCGTCGAGCGTCATGGACTTCTGACGCAGCAGGTCCTCGATGCGCCGCATCGTGTTCGTCTCGCTGCTCTCGAAGTAGCCGCCCTTGTTGAAGCGCGCGGACAGCGCCTTGACGGTGCGGGTGCTCTTCCCGAAGACGAGAGAGATGAGGTTGATGGTCGAGTGCTTCCGGCGGGCTTCCTGCCAGAGCGCCAGCGTCATCATGTCTTTGACGGTGTCGAGCGGGTAGTTCATGTCCACCGCCAGCTTCACGGCCGGGGTGAACATGGTGAACAGGATCCGCAGCAGGTACTCGGGGTACGGGATCGTCTGCGGCGTTGCGTCGGTCGGTCGAGCGGGTTCGGTACTCATCGTCACGACCTTCCGTGGGGTGTGTCCGTCGACGTCTCGTCGACACGCGTTTGTTGCACAGTAACCAAATCGGAGGAGCGAGGCCCACCGAAGGGCAAAGAATTGCACCCCGCGAATTTCGACGGTCGAGGCTTTGCGGGGTAGGATACAGACACACTCGACTGGAGACCGGCCGCATGACGCGTCCTGACCCCCGCAGCGTCCGCAGACAGCCCCAGGCGGGCGCCCCTCTGGCGTTCGTGCGGAGTCGCCGCATCGGTGATCGCACGGAGAGCGACCTGCCGCGTCTCTTCGACGCCACGGCGGCCCTGGACCTCGACACCTTGTTTCGTGTCGTGGACGACGCCGAGATGACCGTGGAGGGGCGTATCTACGACCGGACCTTCATGGGCTCCGCCATGCTCGACCTGGACGTCGCCCAGCTCGCGGTCGCCGACGGGGAGCTCGGCGTCGAGCTTGCGCAACGTCTGCGTGCGGCCCTGGCGACCGACCCCCGCGCGCAGCGCGTCCTCGCCGATCGCGCTTTCCGAGAGACGGCACGCCTCCTCGGTACCCGGACTCCGAGCACACTGCAGGCCGACGTCGAAGCCGTCGGCAGCGGGACACGCGTGCGGGTAGATATTGACCTCGAGGGGCGAATCGAGGCACACGCCGACGCGGTGTGACGTCGCGGGGGAGCCGATGCCCGGCAAGCCACTGGCCGGGGAGGAGGTCGAGCCCATCGAGCGCCTGTACTCGGCGCACGAGCTCGCTCGCCTCACCGGGTTGAGTATCAGCCAGCTCCGCCGTTGGCACCGCACCGGACTGCTTCCGGCCCAGCGGGCGCGTCAGGGCGGGGTTCGATACTCCTTCCGCGACCTCGTCACGGCGCGCACCGCCGCCGGCCTGCTCGCGCGCGGCGTGCGGCCGACCGAGGTCCGGCAGGCGGTCGCGGCGCTTCGCCAGTGGAAACCCGAGGTCGGCGATCCGCTCGCGGCCCTGCGTGTTTTTTCGGAGAACGGACGCCTCCTCGTGCGCGTCGACGGGACCTTGATGGAGCCCGTCTCGGGACAACTCCTCCTCGATCTGGACCTGGGGGAGGTGCACGCCGAGGCGCGCTCTCTGGAAGCCCGCGTGGTCGCGGTCGAATCACCGGCGTCGCCGGGTGGGCATTGGCTGAGCGGCGCCGCTCACTATTTCGAGGCCGCGCTCGCCGCGGAGGCCCGCGCAGACCGGGCGGCCGCGGAGCGCAGCTACAGGAAGGTGCTGGCCGTCGATCCAGAGCATGCCGGCGCGCTCCTCAACCTGGGCAATCTGCAGTTTCAGTCCGGCGGCTTGCGCGCCGCGCTGGAGCTGTACGAGCGCGCGGCCGAGGCCGCGCCGGACCTTCCAGAGGCGCACTACAATCTGGCGAACGTGCTGGATGACCTCGGCCAGGTGGACGCCGCCGTTTCCGCCTACGCGCGCACGCTGGCCATCGCGCCGACGTTCAAGGCGGCGCACTTCAACCTGGCGCTCCTCTGGGAGAAGCACGCGGACCGGCAACGCGCCCGCCCCCACTGGGAGCGGTACCTGAGCCTCGAGTCCGAGGGCGAGTCCGCGGACATCGCCCGCAGCTTCCTCTTCGACCCCGCTCCGTGACCCGTGGCCGGGCGACGGCCCCGGAGAGCCCGAGCGACAACGACCGGCGCCGGTTGAACACCGCACGTTGCGTATCTTCGACCCCGTCTGTTAGTTTGCGCGCGCCTCGACGGTCGAGAGCTTCGTTCGGTTGGCGCACCTTGGTGATCCAAACACGAGCACGGCGCCGTAGGTGTCCGCAGGCAGCGGGGAGTTCGGTCGGAAGAAAAGAATCGCGTGAAGTCCTGCCCCACTTGTAGCGCGCGCCTCGAAGACGCTGCGGAGTTCTGTCCCTACGACGGCGCGCGTCTCGCGACCGATCCAGGGGAAGCGAGTTTCATCGGCCAGGTCCTGGGTGAGCGCTTCGTCGTCGAACGCAAGCTCGGCCAGGGGACCGTCGGCACGGTCTACCGTGCGGACGATCGCCGTGACCGCCGACCTGTCGCGGTGAAGATCCTGAATCCGACCCTGTCGCCGGGCTCGGCCCCGGTGAATCGGATGCTCGACGACGCACAGCGCGCGAGCCGGCTGCTGCACCCGAACCTCGTGCCCCTGCTGGACCACGGCGTCCACGCGGAGCGCTTCGTCTATCTCGTCGAGCCCCTGCTCGAGGGACAGGACCTCTCGCATCGGGTCGGTGAGGACCGGGCGCTCACCCCGGACGGCGCGATGCAGCTCGGTGTGTCGGTGCTGCTCGCCCTCGAAGCGCTGCACCGCCTCGAGATGCTGCACCTCGACCTGAAGCCGACGAACATCTTCCTTTTGCGAGATGCCTTCGGGCTCGAGCGCGCCGCCATCGCGGGCGTCGGGACGCACCATCTGCTGTCGTTGGACAGCGCTTCGAAGCCGCAATCGGCGCAGTGCCTCGCACGCCCGGAGTACCTCTGTCCCGAGATCGTCGGCGGCAAGTCCGCAGACGTCCGGTCGGATGTGTACAACTTCGGCGTCGTCCTCTACGAGGCGCTGGCCGGGCGACCGCCCTTCGCCGGAGGCCAGTTCACGGCCGCGGCCAAGCGCCACGTCTACGAGAAGCCGCTGAGCCTGAAGCTCGCGCGACCGAGCGCACGTCTCCCGGATGCGCTCGAGGCGCTTGTGCTTCGGTGCCTGAACAAGTCGCCGGGCGCACGTTACGCATCCGCGGCGGAGCTCGCGCGTGCGCTGGAGCGGCTGCTCGGCGGCACCTCGAGCACGGAGGCCGCGGCCGCTTCGAGTGCCGTGGTCGTCCCCGCAGGTACACCGCCGGCTGCGGCCGCGGCGTTGCCCGCGCGGAACGAAACGCTGCTGATGGCGGCGGGGCTCGCATTCCGAGGTGAGGCGCCGACGGGGGTCGTCGAGGCCCGCGCGGCCGTAGACTCGCCGCGCCCCAGCCCGAGTGGCGCGGTCATCGTCTCCGCCGACGAAGCGGCGACCGTGCTGTCG